>JBAYJT010000022.1:0-27413 GCA_041664965.1 Gammaproteobacteria bacterium | reverse complement strand
GCTCATTTTTAGCGTAAACCATAGTAGATAATATACACATTGGCGTGTTATATCCGATTACGTAAATATCATCCGATTTGTGTTTTTCAATAAAATCTTTAAAGTCCTTACATGTAAAACAAGATCGATCATTTTTTATAAAAACCAACTCTCCTTGCTTAGGCTCAAACCCAACTGCGAACTGCGAAAATTCTTCCTTAGGATTGAACGTTGATGAGCTTTCATCGGCAAGATGCTTCACATGAACTATACTCCAATCTAGTTGTCTCGCTTTAGTTAGTAAAGATTTGCAATTATCAAGACTAGGATGAATACCTTTTAAATAAAATGATCGATTGCTAGAGGTATATTCTTTTTGGATATCAATAAGAATCAGAATATTACGCATGATAAGATTTTTCTACTTGGGAGTAGTATTTGATATAACATTTGGAACAGAAGAAACATGTGCTGCTGGGTGTATACTACAAAATACATACCCATTTTCCGCTGTTAATAGTATACGCTGAGAACTTTCTAAAAATGATAAATGTGCTTGCAAAACCGTTCTATTTAAAATTATCTGGGGTGGTAACAATGGTCCAGGCTCAAACTTCCCAATCAATGTAGCTAATAAATCATCTATCGTTAATTTAACACTATTTTTGATAGCCTCTAATATAAAGTCGTTTACCTCAAGAATTTGCTTTCGATTAACACCAATTAACCCATGTACATCTTCTATAAATCCACCGTGATATATAACCACATGAGAATATTTTACATTTAAATCCTCAATTTTCTTCAGGGTAGCCAACGAAGCCGCAATATCCGTATGAAACAAAATTTTGTGTTCATTTAAAGTTTGCAAGCCAAAAAAAGCATCAGCACAATAAAGAACGCCATCATTGGTACTTATGCCTATCATTCCTTTAGTATGTCCACGTAAGTCCCTAACAGTACATTTTATATCCCCTATACTTAACACCACTCCTTCCGACTCATCGGGTATAATATCAGTTACGCGGGAAGGTTTTGGATGAAGAAATTTATTCGCCCCAATAAAACTAAAAGGCTTCGCGCCACCACTTAAATACATGGGTTCCAAATCAGTGTGTTCAATAAGCGGTTGCTCCGAATATGTAGCAAATATTTTAATATTTGGATATTTCGTCTGGAAATAATTATTTCCACCACAATGATCTGCATGGTGATGAGTATTTATAATGCCCTGCAAAGCATAACCATCTAATATTGCTTTATCGATAGCTTTTGCAGCAACTTCATCAATACCAGAATCAATCAAAACAGCATGTTTTGGATTACCTCCATCCGTAATTAAACCAACAACTGGCACTTTCGGACCACCAACAATAATAAAACTATTACCAACAATTTGTTTAACTTGTAAGGGCATATTTTGCCTCCAATAATAGCGTATATTTTTACACTAAAACGTAGCAGTGTCTAATGGAAGGCTCTTGTTTATCTTGCATAATCTCTAATGTGAAATCATCTTGCTTATAACCAACTAACGTACCATTAATTTCCGCCTGTACCCTCACTTTATCTTTTAATAAATATGAGTCGGTCCCACACCCAGAAGCATGGTAAGTTTTTTTATTCCAATATGCCTTACAAACACAACCTCCACCACAAGTAGGTAGATAATTATGCTTTCTACACTGCTCTATATGAACAGGATTACGATTTAAAATATCCTCATAGCATGTGGTTTTTTCTAAGTTTCCATTGCTATCAAGCACACCTACACAATGCTCTTTTAGTCCAACTAATTCCCAACACTTATATACATTCCCAAACGTATCTATAATATATGAACCATCAGCTACGCTACTACATGGCAAAGGTTGCACAGCCGGCTTTACGTGATCTAAAGGAAAACCTCTTTTATGTGCTTCACGCCATAAGGTCGGTAAAATTCGGAAAAGCTTATTATCACTCAAACATACCTGTCCGAAATTCTGACATGCTTCAGTGAATGCAGTGATATAGCAAAAATCTGGGTATACATGTGTAAACCCCCTACGAACCAAGTCATCCAACAAATCCAATATAGTTGGAGCGGTCTCTTCAGTTAGGCTTATCCTTATGTGTGTTTCGATACCTGTACCTTTTGTCAAAGCAAGTACCTTCATTATATCCTCATAGGAACCAGCCCTATCTTTTACATAAAATCTATATTTATCATGCATAGCCTTAGATCCATCTATCGGTATTTGCAACCTACACTCATACTTCGAAAGCCAATTAACTATTTCTTGGTTAAGTAAACTACCATTACTCAGTGCGTGTAATCTAAACTTCACACCATTTTCATAACACCAATTTGCAATCTCATCAGCAAGCTCTTTACATTTTTCCGGGAGAAGAAAAGGCTCACCGCCATATAAGACTAACTCCAACACTTCTGAATTTCTTTCTTTAGTAGTGTTCTTAATAAATTGTACAGTAGCTTTATAGGTAACATCATCCATGTAAGAAAAATTATGAATTTTCCTACCTTCTTCTCCTCTTCCCTGATAACAGTATGGACAAGCAAAGTTACAATCATAGGTCAATAATACATTAAAATTCACAACTTTTTTGCCTGTCTTCCACTCCTTATGCAAAATCTCATAACGTTCTAATTCATTAATTGATGCATCCACCAATATACCTTTATCTTTCAAATGACCTATTAAAGATACCGGCAGCACTTCTATAAATGGTTTTTTCATAGCCTCATATAAGGAAATAGATATCTTGACTATCGCACCCGAAAAAGAATTATACAGCAACACATAATCATCGGTTTGATCAACCACTACATTAAACATGGATAATTTCATATTTATTACCTCCTTAATTAATACTCTACATTTAACCACAAATAAAATTTTAAAATAAAATCATAAACACTATTTCTAATTCAATGAACCATAAGTAGATCTTTCTGCTTCAATAAAAAATTCGGACTCAATGGGTACAGTAATAGCCTGTCTTTCTAGTTTTCGTTTATGCCAAAAGGAACAACACCCTCCACTCTTCGCACTGACAAGTTTGAGTTTTTTATTAATAAAATATTTTCCAAGCATTTGGTGATCAATGTTTTGGCAACCATTCAATCTTTCAATATGAATACCGGCATTAGAAAGCAATAACCAGAACTTATAGAACTCTTCAGAAGTTAGACTTTTGATAGTGGAAATTAATTTATCTACTCCATTCCATATCCCCGCAATGTCCTTGGCATTTTCGTTACCAAACGAATTAACAATAAACCGTAAAGAAGGATTCACCACACCAACAGCCAAGCTGTAACCATTGAATATAATGCTTGTCAATATAGCGAAGATACGGAATACCAATTGAATATTACTGTCGGATTGGAACATTTCATCAGTTATTTTTGCATTTGTAGCCCAGGATAATGATGCTATAGCTACAGATACAAACCATAACGATAAAGTAATTTTAGGAGTTGTTACAAACAGTAAAGAATTAGCTGCGTATTTTTTTACTTCCTTATGCACGAGCTTTAAAAAAAACTCATGACCATATTCAAAAACCTCCTTTCCTTTACTAGCTACCAAGTATGTCAAAGGCAACATACAAAAACCTGTTCCCAAATATTGCAAAATAGAAGCTGCTATATTATTAGGAACATAATCTGTTATCTTTCCAATAGCCCTAAACGTTTCTCCAAAATAACCACTTAATCCAACAGCAGCTATACCAGCACCAAATAATCCAATTATTTTTTTACCCCAACTGCTACAATGCGTAACAGAAGTATATGTATATCTTGGTATACAATTTTCTTGCTGCTTACCACCAATAACACTATTTATATTCACTAATTCTTCAAGAAGCTTTTGTTCACGCACTCTCAACAAACCAAGAGAACCATTTTTTTCATCATATCTAGCACTAAGCAATACCTTTCTCATTTCTGCCGTTTGCAAAGCAAGAAACATTTTCGCGTCTTCTAGTATATTTAGAAATTGATTTTTTAAATTAGCGAGCATTTTTTCTTCCGCATCATGTGGATACCGAAGAGAAACTGAAGAGAACATAGCACGGAGACCGAAGTACTGTAATAAAAATCTTGCTATAGAAATATCTATCGTCCACCAAAGACCATTTTTATTATTTTCCAAACTAATTTCAACAAATGGAACAATTGAAACTGCCCCTGATAAAGATAGAGCTAATTCCTTTAATATAGAGACAACAATTTTCCCACTTCCCTTGCTTTCTCTTTTAAACAGAGCTTCAGAGCAACAACTAGAATGAAACAAATCTAGCATTTTAATCGCTGCCCAAAGATTAGGAGCTGTAGTACCAATAGCACCAAATATAGGGTATAACCATTGTAAAACTCTATTAGTACCAGCATATTCAATGCTTGGTTCCATATAAAGTTGACCTGATGCACCCACTATCCCCAAGGTTGCTATATCAACTATATTCACAACTTTAAAATTACAAAAGGCGGTCTTTTTCTTATGTAATTGTGAATATACTAAAGATGACGGGTCTTGCCACATATATTTACTAGTTAAAATAATAAAAAAATATAGATCTTCTCTAAACCAAATGGTTATAATAAAACTTAACCATTAACCATCGACCACAACCCTTATCTCCTGCTGTTCACGAATCCTCTCCCAAATCTCCTCACGATGCACTGGCACCTGCTTAGGCGCGGTTATGCCTAAGCAAATACTTTTGCCTTTTATTTTCATAATTCTAATTTCAATATCATCTCCAATTTTAATGGCTTGATTTAAATTACGAGTAAGTATGAGCATAACTAGCCTCCTTTTGGTTATATATAAAAGGACGACATGAAATGAGAGGGCATAAAAAATATAACTTGGATGGTGTTAAACTATGGATTAATTGCGCATACGATAAAAAACGCGAAATGACTTGCATTACTGTCGATACATTAACCTTGTTATTTCCCTGTCCTATCATAATGTCACCTTAGGAAAGTGACACTCTTTATTCAACGGGGTACAATATTGACCGCTGAAGAAAGAGTGCCACTGTTGTAATTGGTTCTCAGTAAGTAAACTTTAGCTTCTCCAGCCGAGTTGCCGCTTGGCTGGAGTTTTATTAAATATAAACAACAAAATAATCGTTGTCAATGAATTTTAATACGATTTGTATAATTTTTTGTCTCAATAATGGATTTTTACTGCTTTTTAAATAAAAATAACCTATGCGCTATAAGAAAAAAGTCATTGTTAGCGATGCGTTTACAACGCCAACTGCACGCGCTGAACGCTTGCACCGCGTTAGAAACCTAGCCAACCTTACTCGCAAAGAAATGTGCGAAAATTCTTCGCTAAATATATGCACCTATAAGGGCTGGGAAGTAGGTGGTTATGGAGGACTTCCTGTTGACGGAGCTGAACGCGTAATAAAACGGATAGCAGAAGAAGGGGTAGTTTGTACAGCAGAATGGCTGCTTTATGAAATTGGCCAAGGGCCTTATATAATCCCTGATTTTAAAAAATTAAATAAAGATTCTCAAAGAATAAATACTGCAGAAATTTCGGAAGAGAAAGAAAAAATTTTGCAGGAAATTCTTCTGTTTCGAAAGAACTTTCCAGAAGCTATTGATTACCAAATTAAGGATGATGGCGTTACCCCAATTTATAACCCAAATGATTTTGTAGCCGGAGTGAAATATTTTGGCGATACAATTAGGACAATTGTAAATCAATATTGTATAGTTCAAACGTTAGATGGAAAAACTTTAGTAAGATTATTAAAAGAGGGGACTTCTCCTAATAAATTTTTACTACTTTGCACCAACCCCCAAACATTAGTCACAAATCCTGCGCTTTATGATGTTGAATTAGCTAGTGCAGCCCCTATACTTCGCTGTTATAAACAAATAAAACCCGAAAAATAAAACTATTTTGCAAAGTATTGAGCATTTTGTGCTTTATATTGTTGAAACGAAACAGTTCTTTTGAGATCCAACATATCAATACTATTTCCACTTATTAAAGAATAAAAATAGCCTTCTTTGGATGGGATAACCTGTAAAGGATACATCTTCCAATCATTCACGGAAGCAGCGTAATCATTTTCAGAAATCAAAACAGGCGCTGCCTTTTTATCTCGCAATGCACCTAAAATAGCTTTTGAAGCACCATTGTCTTTTGCTATAGCATATAAGTCATCTAAATCATTATTGCTTTTAACCATCAAATACGTCTGTTCAGCCGCTTCATTCAAAAAAAGAATACTGCCAGCCTTATCCAAAGTATAATATTCAATAAAATTGATTTGCGCACTAATGGATTCCAAGAATTTACTATAATTTCTATTGTCACAAGGAAGTTGATTACGAAAAAGGCACCCTAATATTCCATCAACACCATAGATATTTTTAAAATAGTTGTCTTGCGCGACCGTAATACTAGAATTTATATCTTCAAATAAATGAGGAGCATCTTTCAAAATAAATCCATCAATGATCTTTTCATTAAAAGCTTGAGCAGCTAGCTTGTAATCAGCCACAGCCGTGATCATTATTTTTTCAATCATTTTATCCTTAAGATTGCGACAAAACTCAATACCATCCATATCTGGCATGCTGTAATCAACTAATACAGTAGAAACCTGGCCAAAACGTTCAGCATTATAGGCTTCTAAGCATAATTTATTAAAATCTATATCAATAATTACATCAGCATTTAATTTAACATCCATTTCTTCCACTTTCTCAACAGGCACATTTTTCAACACATTTTCTAGTTGTCGCCCACTCTTTGCAGCTGCGTTTATTTCTTGAAGCGCCAAACTTGGATTGCTATATAACCTACGCGGCTGATTCTTGCCCATTTTTTTGTCAATCATTGCCAAAAAAGATTCACTATCATCAATAATAGCTACCGTTGTTGGATAATAACAAAGTTGGTTCATCATCATAAAAACCTGCCATAATTTCCAATTTATAAATAAAATTTCTTAATATCTTCTATTACTTTTTTAGTTTCGCATAAGCTCTGAAGAATAATGTCGCAATTTTGCCTAACCTCACCGCTATTCATTTCATTCAAATTAGACCACGCTTTGACATCATATTCCAAGCATTTAGTGAAATTGCCTAACGTCTGCTGTAATCCTCTTAACTTGTGGATCATAAATTCAAGCTGTTCCAGTTTGGTTTGCATATATTCTCTAGCGTGGTATTAGTTTTATTAAATCTTCTATCTCAAAGGGCGTTTGGATATATGCCGTTGCTCCTAGGGCTCGAGCTTTTTCTTGCTCGCTTTTTTCATTATAACCTGACATAATAATAAATGGGATAACTTTATCTAAAGCTCGCACCTTTTCTAAAAATACATAGCCATTTTTCTGATTACTACCGAGATTTACATCAGATAAGATAAAATCGTAGCTGTTATTTAAGAAACTTGTTAAGGCCTCTTCAAGACAAGTCGTTAGAGTGATATCAATATCGTAGTGATCCAAGATTCTTTTCATAGAGAAAGATATAGTTTTATCGTCATTTAGCAGCAAGGCCTTTTTCCGTTTATCTAAAGGAACTGATAAAAAGCTTAACAAAGACTCACTAGTAATCGGCTTTTGAATAAATCCCAAAAATTTTCCACCAAGAATTCTTTTAATTTCTTCATCTTTACATGGGCTTCTTTTATTGGAATGGATAATAAGAGATACATTCTTATATTGAGTCAATATTTGCTTCGCAAGATCATAACCATCCATACAACCTTTACCAAAATCAATATCAGTAATCACATGGCTAAAATTGTGTTCTTTTAATAAAATTAAAGCTTCTTCTGCGCTGCTAGCTTCGGCAATCATACGAACTCTATTATCCTCAAAAATTGAACTAATAGAATTATGCAACAGTGTTCTCACAATTTTTTCATCATCGACTAACAAAACAGACAAATAACTAGAATCATCTCTAAAGCCTACCCCTTGACACTGAATATTTTTATGAACCACATAGCACTCTTGAGCATCTGCTATGTTAGTTTTCAGATCTTGAGATTTTGTAACTAGTGATAAAATTTCTTCATTGCTTTCCTGCCTTACGCTTGGAAATAAAAGACTAACTTCTACTCCAACCTTATCCCCACGATTTTTTACAGTAATATCTCCTCCATGCGCCGCCATAATATTCTTACATATAGCCAAACCTAACCCATTGCCTCCTTTTTTCGCATAACTAAAAAAAGGATTATATATCTTAGATATTACTCCCGGCGGAATACCTGGTCCATCGTCTACGATAGTAAGCGCAATAACAGGAGCGTTATTATTTTCCAAAACTTCGGTTTTAAAAAATATATTACCTTGAGTTTGATTATTTGAGGCCATAGCCTCTATAGAATTAGCTATCAAATTGACTAAAACCCTAACTATACGCAAATCATCAACATAAATATTTCGCATACCATGTCTAAAATCATAAAAAAAATTAACATTAATATTTAAAGAATTTATACCAAACACTTCATTGATAGCTTTTGTTATCAAATTTTGTAAGTTGTTACTTTTGAGCTCAAGATGAGGTTCCTCATGAGAAAATTCTAAAATATCGTTTAACATCGTGTTGGTATGTACGATACTTTCTTTAATATCCTCAACCAATTTTGTTGTTAAGTTAGAATCATGCCTAATATCTGGCAATGCTTGTAAAAACATTTGGACGGCGGTCATTGGTTTACGCACATCATGCACTATCATTGTGGCCATTGAACCAATAGCCGCTAGAGTTGTTTTGTTAATCAACTCTATTTCGTAACGCTCTATTTCCTTAATTAGTTTTTCGTATTCGGAAAACAAATAATTGAATTCTTCAACGTTAGTAATGCCATGCAAAGCAGGCCTTGTTTTCTTAAGTCGGTAAGCTTCTATGTTAGAGATAAGCGTTTTTATCGGTATGGTGACTTCGCACACTATATATCCAACAAACACCAAGGATAGCAAAATACTACAGGCATATACTATCGTTACAATGTCGCCCTTTCCAAATAATACTTTATGGAAGCGTATAAAGTCATAAAGTGTTAGTAACAATATGGGACCAATATTACCAACCATCATTATAAAAAGAATTTTTATGGGTAACGAATATTGCTTACTAAAGCCTACTTTCTGTTTCCATTTCATCATATATTTTGCATTTTCTAAGAGCTGGTGCAAAAAATTTTAATAAAAGGAGTCCAAATATTATAGAGATTGAAATATTTGATGTTATCCAGTTTAAAAAAACACCAATCTGTTCTTTCAAGGTTGCCATTTCATGCAAAGAATAATATCCTAAAGATGCTACTATCGAACCTACTAAATGCGGAATCACTGAACAACCAACAATAAAACATATAACGGTTTTTTTATTAAATTCACAGGGTTCAAATTTGAAAATCTTTTTTACTAAATATGGAATAAATGATTGAACAAAATTTGCAGGAATCCATACCAGTACCTTAATTAACGTAATACCGCTCATTGCATCTGAAAAAATCGGAAAAGTGGTCCCTGCCATCACACCAATCATCCCAAAAAAAACTCCTGCCACTGACTGAACGACAGCACCAGGCCAAAAATATGCTATTCTATTAGTTGAGCTAAAATCACCCATACCTAATAGCCCTAAAATAGTACCGATAATAACAACGGATATAAATATAACTAGCTGTCTCCTAAAATACATAACATGTATCCTCGTCTATTTATTATCAATTTATTATTATCGAACTTACACCATAAGAAGCCCATTTTGTTTTTAATAACCACCATTATCATGAAATAACGTAATTACCCTAACTCATTCGCCGTTTCTAACAAGCAATGTAACAACACATTTGCCCCGGCAGCACAGTCTTCATAAGTGGTTTTTTCTACTTCCACATGGCTGCGGCCATTAATACTTGGCACAAAAATCATCGCAGCTGGAGCAATTTGGTTTAGATAACCAGCATCATGACCAGCGCCACTAACCATCTTTAGAGCCGAATAACCCAAGTTTTTACTAACATCTATTACTCGTTCGTGTAGCTTAGAATCAAATTCGGCATGTTTAACGCGCCACGTCTCCTCAATGCGGATAGGACAACCGCGACGCTTAGCAATATCAACAAAATCTTGTTTTAGATCTTCCCAAGCACGGATAGCATATTCATCATCCCAAGAACGAATATCGACCGTAAAATGTACCTTATCAGGAACGATGTTACGAGAATTAGGGCCATTTTGAATTTCGCCAACAGTGGCAACCATATTGCCGCCCATTTTACTGGGTAATGCATTTACTTTTAAAATCATTTCTGCTGCTGCGCATAAAGCATCATGACGACCTTCCATTGGCGTTGGACCAACTTGATTAGCCTCACCTTCCAAGTAAATATCATACCAATGCAAGCATAAAATACCTTTCGGCGCACCGATAATTTTTTTCTCACGCTCCAGGATTGGCCCTTGTTCAATGTGTAATTCGTAATAGGCATGGAGTGGAAAACTTTGCGCCGGAACTTTTCCGCGGTAACCAATTCTCTCTAGTTCAGACAAGAAAGTTTTGCCATTAACATCTGTACGACCATAGATCCAATCACGCTTAAGGCCACCACACCAAACACCAGAACTCATCATAGCTGGTGCAAAACGCGAACCTTCCTCGTTGGTCCAATCAACTATTATTAGAGGACGCTCTGTTCCAATATGATTTTCATGTAAAGTACGCATTACTTCTAATGCCCCAAGTACACCAAAAATACCATCAAAGCGACCGCCTTTGGGTTGTGTATCTAAGTGCGAACCACTCAATACCGGCGTTAGCTGGTCATTCTTACCAGAACGACGACCAAAAATATTTCCCATTTCATCGATGGTTACTTCTAAATTTATTTCTTTAAGCCACTTAACAAAAAGATCGCGCATTTTTTTGTCTTCGTCAGTAAGGGTTAAACGCGTAATACCACCATTTGCCGTACCCCCAATCTTGGCCGACTCTTCTAAAGTGCTTTGCAAACGTTTGGCATTAATTCGTAAATCTTTTAAATTCATAAAAACCTCGATAATAAAAATTAATCAGATTACAACAGCTGTTCTCTTTTTAAGGCTCTTCTCATTAAAGCATAATAGGTCAAAAAGGCAGAAGCTAGAGCAACAAACCAAGCATAATCATAAAGTATAACTAAATAATTTGGGAAAAACTTCTCACTTACCGCGCCAACTTTAACTAAAAAACCTGGAACGCAGGGTATAATCGCTACTCCAAAAGCTAAAAAAGCATTCCTGTTCCAACCTCTGTAAAATGTATATTTTCCTTCATGTTGAAAAAGATCGTGTAGATCAATATGAGTCTTTCTTAAAAGATAATAATCGCAAAGCATAATTCCTCCAACAGCTCCCAGTAAAGAGGAATAGGCTAATAGCCAACGGAAAATATAACCTTGCGGATCTGCTATTAATTTCCATGGGCAAATTAAAATTCCAACAACCCCTGTAATCATACATCCAGTAGTAAAACTAATCTGCTTCGGCCAAAAATTAGAAAAATCATTGGCAGCAGAAACAACGTTGGCTGTAACATTACAACACATAGTTGCCAAGCCAATGGCAAATAGGCCAATGAATATTAAAAATGGCACTTTAAATTGGCTAAGCAATATTACTGGGTCCCAAATGGCCTTACCAAAAATCAACACTGTTGCGCTTGTCACTACAATTCCAAGAAAAGAGTAAAAGGCCATAGCCGGCGGCAAGCCTATCAAATGGCCTAATGCTTGATCTTTTTGCGAACGTGCAAAACGTGTAAAATCTAAAATATTGAGAGCTAAAGTCGACCAAAAACCAATAACACTAGTTAAACCAGGCCAAAAGATGCTCCAAATTTGCGCGTGCTTGCCTTGACTCAAAGTATAAGAAGCACCTAGTATTTTGTGAAAAGAACCAACTTTTACCCAAGCCCAAATTAATAGAGCAATTCCAAACCCCAAAAGTAACGGAGCAGCAAAAACAGTTAAGTGTTTAACAGCCCTCATGCCGTAACGCAAAATAACCATTTGCAAAAACCAAAAAGCCAAAAAACAGCTTAGCTGTTCTACATTCAACCCAATGAAGCCTGAAAAATAATAACTCTGCGCAAAAACTGGGAAAACTATTAATAAAAGCTGATAAATAGAATTACCGCCAATCCATGTTAATATACCAAACCAACCACAAGCGACAAAAGCCCGCAGCAACGAGGCAACTCTAGCTCCTTCTGTACCAAAACAAGAACGTAAGAATACAGGGAAAGGGATACCATACTTGGTCCCTGCATGCCCAACCAACATCATTGGCACCAAAACGATCAAATTTCCCAAGATGATAGTTAATATTGCTTGCCACCAATTCATGCCAGAACCAATTAGACCAGATCCCAGCATATAAGTTGGTATATTTACAGCCATACCAACCCACAAAGCAGCTACATTCCATTTGTGCCAATTGCGCTTATCAATATCGATGGGACTTAAATCTTGATTCCACAATTTGCTTTCTATAGGTTTCTTTTTAAGTTCACGCATTGTGCACTTGCTTTAAATAATCATCAAATTTTTACGCTTGAGAAACTGCCCTGCTCCCTTTTGACCAACGAAATTTCCATCTTTAGCAATTACCTTACCTTTACTCATGGTCAATACGGGATAACCAGTAACTTTAAAACCCTCATAAGAGGTATAATCAACATTTTCATGTAAAATAGTTTTGGAAATGGTCTTTTTAAGCTTAGGGTCAAAGATCACTAAATCCGCATCCGCACCAGCGACAATACTACCTTTACTAGGGTATAAACCAAAAATTTTGGCTGGATTGGTAGAAGTGATTTCGACAAAACGATTGAGAGTAATTTTACCGCTATTTACACCACGATCAAAAAGCAAGGCCATACGTGCTTCAATGCCAGGAGCGCCATTCGGAATTTTAGCAAATGATTCGCGTCCCATATCTTTTTGCCCTTTGAAATCAAATGGGCAATGATCAGTTGCAACGGTCTGTAGTTGATTATGCGCTAAACCATACCAAAGTGGTTCTTGATTTTCTCGCGGGCGAAGTGGCGGACTCATAACATATTTAGCGCCTTGAAAATCTGGTTCACGATAATTATCTTCAGAAAGCAATAAATATTGCGGACAAGTCTCAGCCATAATTTTACTGCCCATATCTCTAGCTCTAACTACTTCTTGCAGGGCAGCATTACAAGTAAGATGGACAATGTAAAGCGGTGCATCAGCAATTTGTGCTAGTTTTATAGCTCGTCCAGTAGCTTCACCTTCAGCCAAGGCTGGTCGACTTAAGGCATGATATATTGGCTCTATTTTTCCTTCAGATAAAAATTTATTAACTAGATATTTAAGAACAAAATAATTTTCCGCATGTACACAAATCAAGCCGCTATATTCTCGCACTTGCAACAAAGCTTTGAGCAACACATCATCTTCGACACGCAAACCATCATAAGTCATAAACAACTTAAAGCTTGGATAACCAGATGAAATGACCTCCTTCATCTCAGCCAAAACAGCGTCAGTCATGTCTGTAATAGCCACATGAAAGCCATAGTCTATAACGGCCTTACCATCCGCTTTAGAGTGCCAAATATCTAAAGATTCTTTGAGCGATTTTCCTTTGGGTTGAATACAAAAATCTATTACTGTAGTTGTGCCCCCACAAGCAGCGGCTACTGTTCCTGTCGCAAAATCATCTTTGGAAACAGTACCACCAAACGGCATGTCTAAATGCGTATGAACATCGATTCCACCTGGAAAAACATACTTACCACCAGCGTCAATAATTTCGGCATTATCTACCGTTAAATTATCGCCAATAGCTGCAATTTTTCCACTCTGAATACCAATATCTGCTCTATAAGTATCGGAACCAGTTACTATAACACCGTTTTTAATAATGGAATCAAACATCGGTTTTCTCCTACATTTAAGACATAACAATCAAAGTTTTTATTCCTTCCCAAACAATCTCAACACTAATTGCCAGTAAAATAAATGCTGCTAACTGAGTTACCACCTGTGTGCCCAATTTCCCAAGTTTAGTAAAAATCCAATCAGCAAAATAATAGCAAACAAAAATAGTAAGAGCCAACACCGCTATTCCAAGGGAAGCTCCACACAGTTTAGTTATTGTCATTAAACTTAATTTACCACTTGTTATAATGTCAGCTCCGATGGACATAGCTATAGCTAAAGAACCAGCACCGGTTGTGATTGGCATCGTCAATGGGAAAAAAGTAATATCACGCGTTTCAAATAAAGTTTCTTTTTGCTCCTTATTAGAAATTTTAGGCTTACTATTGAGCATATTAAAAGCAGCAAAAAAAATAACTATTCCCCCTGCTATTTTAACTATTGGAATTGATAGACTAAAGAAACTTAATATCCAGCTGCCTAGCAATAAAGCTACCCAGTAGACAAAAAAACTATTGATAGCCACTCTTTTTGCCATATTTCGCCTTTCTTGACGCGGATGATCTTTCGTAAGAGACAAAAAAATCGGTGACATACCAATTGGATTTGTAATAGGAAAAATGGCCATAAAGGTATAGCCTAAAAAATGTAATAAAGTATTTAACATAGTGTTTACTTTATTTTACCTCTTTCATTTCAATACAGCCAACTGGACACACCAATGAGCATAAATTACAACCAATGCATTCTTCTTTTTGAATAAATGGAACATGAACTTTGGAATCTGGATTTTTGGCATGTTCTTGAGGTTGTTGCTTGAAACGAACATTTTGAGCATGATCGCTTTCACCATGGTAAGCTTGACACGGCTCTTTTGTGGTGTGAATACATTGGTGTCCACCGTCTAAACAAGCAATATAACATTGCTGGCAACCTACGCAACGACTTGCATCAATTTCTGCAACCACTCGATAATTTAGATCTAAATTACCCCAGGAAGAATAATGGGACAGAGCTTTGCCGCGCAACTCATTGACTGATTGCATGCCCTTAGAATCCAAATAGTCACTTAGTCCTTTGAGCATATCTTGGATAATCCCATAACCATGATGCATAACTGCAGTGCAAACTTGGAGAGAAGTCGCTCCCAAAGCAATAAACTCCGCAGCATCGCGCCAATTGTAGATACCACCCATACCAGAAAACGGTACTTGGGTTTCTTTATTAATAGCCAATTGGGTTAACATGTGTAACGCAATTGGCTTCACAGCCGCTCCAGAATATCCGCCAGAAGTGAACTTATCACCCACGCATGGATTGCCGATTAAACTATCAAGATTTATATTGGAAATAGATTTAATAGTATTAATCAAAGCCAAACCATCAGCTCCAGCTCTTATGGCAACCTTAGCCGGTTCAGCAATATCGCTAATGTTAGGTGTAAGTTTGACTAGCACTGGTATCTTAGAAACTTCTTTTACCCATTCGGTAATAGCTTTAATTACTTTTGGCTCTTGACCAATAGCAGAACCCATCCCACGCTCACACATACCATGAGGACACCCAAAATTCAGCTCTAAGCCATCTGCTCCCGCATCGGTACACCTTTTGACCATATCCTGCCACTTGGCTTTTTCATTAAGCATGATAGAAGCTATAACGGCATGTTTTGGATATCTTTTCTTGACCTCATAAATTTCTTTTAAATTTACTTCCGTTGGCCGGTCAGATATAAGTTCAATATTGGTAAAACCAGTAATTTTTTTGGCTTCATAGTTATTAGCAGCAAAACGAGAGTAAACATTAGTTACTGGTTCGCCAATAGTTTTCCATACAGCTCCACCCCAACCCTGGTCGAAAGCGCGCATAATTTGTTCACCAGTATTAGTCGGTGGCGCAGACGCCAACCAAAACGGATTTGGGCTTTTAATTCCACAGAAGTCAATTGACAGATCAGACATGTTTTAGTCTCCGTTACCTTTATTTTCTATACGAGCATTGTACATGCACTAAACTATACCGCGGCAAAACCTCGAAGGTCAATAAGATTTAACACGAATCGTATTACTTTTTTTATCACATGTTTTAAAAAAATACGCAAATACATTACAATACACCGCTTATGACTTCCCAAATAGCCACTAAACTTAAAAATATAATGGGCACAGCCCGTACAACAGCTTCCTGCCTAAATGCCGGAGCTTTAGAGCTAACAGAATGTAGTAGTTATGTAGATAACTTTGTATCTGGCGCAGCTGAGGCCTCTGACTTAGCATCAGATATTTTTGACGGTATTGCTTTGGTTGTCGCAGCGCTAATAGTTACCGCAGACATCTATCGCATTATTAAATATGTACGAAGAATAAAACATTCTAAAATCAGCACCAGAGAAGCAATAAGCGCCTTAAATGTTCCTACGCTATTGCAAGATGGTTTAATCTTATCCACCTCCATAGTAGGATTTGCGGCCCCAGCAGCTTTGCCCTTTATGCTGATAGTCTACCAGTCTTTTAATGTCATTAGTTTAGCTTTGGAACAAAAAAAGAATTTTGCGAAAAAAAATAAATTGGAAAAAGAAGTAGAAACGGGGCTAGACGCAACCCAGCTTGGGGTAAAAAGAACTGAATTAAAGCAACTCAAAACTACTACGCATTTAGAGACAGCACGAATTGCTTCGGGTATAGCAATCGTTACGGGTGCTCTCTTAACAGTGTTCCCAACAATGACAGATTTTGGGGTAAGTATACTCGGCATTGGTATTGTGGGACTTGTAACTACTGCTATAACTAAAAAAGCAATTGCACATTATAAATTCAAGTCTAAATTCCAAAAATTACCCAATTCTGCTGTATCCAAGCCCCTGGATCCAGAACCTTACTAACAACGCACTTGTAAAGCACGGATGTTTTCTGTAGAATACGCCGACTATTTGTTACACCTTAAATGAAAATCCGGAGCTCTCAATGAGTACTTTTAGCGCCAAAGCGGCAGACATTAAGCCAGTATGGTATTTGATTGATGCAGAAAATAAAACACTCGGCAGACTAGCAACTGCCGTAGCAGAACGCCTACGTGGCAAACATAAACCAGAATTCACTCCTCACATGGACACAGGAGATTACATCGTCGTGATCAATGCGGAAAAAGTTCACACCACTGGGAAAAAATTAACCGATAAGCTTTACCATCGCTATACCGGTTATCAAAGCGGTTTAAAAACTGTGAATTTAGAAAAATTATTAGAAACTCATCCGGAACGAGTCATCGAATTTGCAGTAAAAGGCATGTTACCGAAAGGCCCTCTAGGACGCGCAACTTTGAAAAAACTCAAGGTTTATGCCGGCCCTGAACATCCACACACAGCACAACAGCTGACAAAATTAGAAATCGAGGCGTAAGTTATGACCGAAACGGCTAAAAAAACCAAATCTAAAGCTACAAAAACCAAAACAGCAAAGTGCTACAGCACTGGCAGACGTAAAACTGCTATTGCCCGCGTGTTTCTTATTCCAGGCAAAGGAAATATCACGATTAATAACAAATCGTTAGAAAAATATTTTGCTCGCGAAACTTCGCACATGCTAGTTCGTCAGCCGTTAGAAGCTCTTGCTTCTCTAAGCAAATTCGACGTCCGAGCCACAGTCAAAGGCGGTGGCAGCAGCGGTCAAGCCGGCGCTGTACGCTTAGGTATTGCTCGTGCTCTAGTTAAATTTGATGAACAAGGCGCTCCTAAAGAAGGTGTTGCATTAGTAATCGAAGGCGGAAAAGAAGAAGCCCCGATTACTGTTCGCAAAACCTTACGTCGCGCTAAGCTACTAACCCGCGATCCACGTGTAGTTGAACGTAAGAAAGTCGGTAGACACAAAGCTCGTAAAGGACCTCAGTTCTCGAAACGTTAATTTGTCATCAAAAGGCATGGGTATTTTGTTGGGGGATCGTCTAGTGGTAAGACTACGGACTCTGACTCCGTCAACCTAGGTTCAAATCCTAGTCCCCCAGCCAATTTTACCAAAAAACATGTCTATGGGTTTTCTTTATAAATCAATAGGTTATAGTTTTAAATGGAATTTTCTAACACTACAACCAAAAATCCATCTAAAATAATCCTTATCTTAGTTTTCTTCTTAAGCATTTTTTATTATGGAGAGATTTTTGCTATGAAAATTTCCAGCCAAGCTTTTTTGCATCAAGAATTCATCCCTAGCAAATACACTTGCCAAGGCGTTGGCACATCACCAGAGCTATCTTGGCAGGATGTTCCCAAGGAAACTAAGTCCCTAGCTTTAATTATGGAAGATCCTGATGCGCCTATGGGACTTTGGACACACTGGATTTTATATAACATACCGCCTGAAGTAACCAATTTAGCAGAAAACGTAAAAGTTCTGCCCAAAGGCACAGAGCAAGGCCTAAACACTTTAGACGAAACTGGCTACGTGCCTCCTTGTCCACCGTCAGGCACTCACCGTTATTACTTCAAACTCTATGCGTTAGACATAGTTTTGCAGCCAAATGCCAAATTCACAAATGCTACATTAAAAAAAGCTATGGAAAAGCACATCTTGGCCCAGGCAGAGCTCATGGGAAACTATGCAAAAAAGCCTAATCCCTAGTTTTCGCTTGCTCTTCAGCCAATAGCCAGCTACAATGCCGCGTTGCAAAAAGTAGACCATTTCTGTAAATGACAATGGTTTGGTTTGCTTTTTTGTAACAATTTTAGAACAATTATGAACGATGAATTATAAATTATGAATTTTAATGAAATTATTTAATTTATATTTTGCTACTCCGTACCAATTCATCATTCATAATTTATAATTCACAATTATTACTGGAGATATTTATGTCATTATCTAATCAAGAAAAGAATAAATTAATTAAAGAATATGGTCAAAATACCCATGACAGCGGTTCCGTAGAAGTGCAAGTTGCCCTACTCACCACTGACATCAACAAATTAACTGATCATTTCAAGACTCACACAAACGATATTCATTCCCGCCGTGGTCTAATCCGCAAAGTTAACTTACGACGTAAGTTGTTGAAATATCTAAAAAGAAAAGATACCGAGCGTTATGCAACTTTAATCAAACGCTTAAATATCCGCGGGTAATTCTGTAAATTTATAATAGGAAACAAAAAGTGAAAGTTATCAAAAAAACATTTCAATACGGGAATCATACCGTAAATCTAGAAACCGGTTATATAGCTCGCCAAGCTACTGGGGCCGTTTTAGCGAGCATGGGTGATACAACAGTACTAGTTGCCGTTGTTGCCGCCAAAGAAGCCAAACAAGATAGAGATTTTTTTCCATTAACCGTTCATTATCAAGAGCGTTATTATGCTGGCGGAAGAATACCCGGCGGATTTATGAAACGCGAAGGACGTCCAAGCACGATAGAAACACTGATTTCTCGTCTTATTGACCGTCCAATCCGACCTTTATTTCCCAAAGGCTTTCGTAATGAAGTACAAATCGTTGCGACAGTAATGTCTATGGATCCGGAAATCAATCCAGATATTCCAGCTTTATTGGGAGCTTCAGCTGCACTAGCTATTTCTGGCGTGCCTTTCCAAGGACCTTTAGCAGGAGCTCGAGTTGGTTACATTGATAACGCTTTTGTTCTCAATCCTACTTTATCTCAACTCAAAACTTCCAAGCTAGACTTAGTAGTAGCTGGTACTGAAAATGCGATTCTGATGGTTGAATCAGAAGCTAAAGAACTACCAGAAAATGTTATGCTTGATGCTGTTATGTATGGACATGCAGAAATGCAAGTGGCCATCAATGCTATTCGCGAGTTTGCCGGAGAAGCTGGTAAATCCGCCTGGAGCTTAGTCCCAGAAGAAGCCAATCTAGAACTAGTCTCCAAAATAGAAGGTGCAACTTCAGCCGCCTTAAAACAAGCCTATACCATTACAGACAAACAATCTCGTGTGATGGAACTCAAAAAAATTCGCCAAGAAGTAGCTGCACAATTAATCAATCCAGAAGATCCAAATAGCCCTAACGCTGGCCAAATTAACGGGATTGTTGATGATATTGAAAAACGCATTTTGCGCGAAAAAGTGTTAAGCGAGAAAATTCGCATTGACGGACGTGATACCAAAACTATCCGTCCCATTAATATTAACGTTGGCCTTCTGCCACGTACCCACGGCTCAGCTTGCTTCACTCGCGGTGAAACACAAGCTATCGTGGTTGCTACTTTAGGTACAGGACATGATGCGCAAATCATCGATGTCCCAGCCGGTGAAAGCAAAGAACGCTTCATGTTGCATTATAACTTCCCGCCTTATTCCACTGGCGAAACCGGCATGATGTCGGGACCAAAGCGCCGCGAAATAGGTCATGGTAATTTAGCCAAACGCGCTCTACAAGCTGTCATCCCAACAGAAGAAAACTTTCCTTATGTCTTACGCGTGGTTTCTGACATTACTGAATCCAATGGTTCTAGTTCAATGGCATCAGTTTGTGGCGGAACTTTGGCTTTAATGGATGCTGGCGTGCCGATCAAAGCTCCAGTTGCTGGTATTGCTATGGGCTTAATCAAAGAAGGCGAACGCTATGCAGTATTAAGCGACATTTTAGGTGACGAAGATCACTTTGGCGATATGGATTTTAAAGTAGCAGGAACTATTTTCGGTATCACTGCCCTCCAAATGGATATTAAAATTGCTGGTATCACTAAAGAAATCATGCATACAGCCTTAGAACAGGCCAAAGAAGGCAGGGTTCACATTCTAAATCTTATGTTAGAAAAATTACCACGCCCTCGCGAAAATGTTTCTGATTGCGCCCCACGCATCATAACTATACAAATTAACCCGGAAAAAATTCGTGACGTTATTGGTAAAGGTGGAGCGGTAATTCGCAGTATCGTTGAAGAAACCGGTGCTAAAATAGACATTACCGATAAAGGTGTCGTTACGATTGCTGCTGTAGACAGAAGCGCAGCTCAAGCCGCTATAAAGAAAATCGAATCTTTAGTCGAAGAACCAGAAGTCGGTAAGATTTATACGGGTAAAGTTGTTCGCCTGATGGATTTCGGCGCTTTCGTGAATATTCTGCCTAATCGCGATGGCTTAGTGCACATTTCCCAGATCACTAACAAGCGTGTTGAAAACGTTGCAGACTACCTGAGCGAAGGACAAGAAGTTAAAGTTAAAGTTTTGGAAATCGATCGCCAAGGTAAAATACGTTTGAGCATGAAAGAAAGCGACTTGGCATTGTAAATTGCAACGCATTGATTTTAAAAGAAAACGCGTAGCTTGCCACGGCGTAGCTAAAAGCGAAGCCGGGACATGTTTTTTGTCAATTTACCCAGGGTTACGTCATTGCTTCGCAATTTCCTCACCCTGGGCTATAGTTATTGTCGCTACTTCGTAGCTTCCTCGATCTGAAACCACAACGTGGTGATGATATTTATAGTCACGCCAGGGCGTGATGACCTAGCGACGAAGTCGCGCCGGAAACCCTGGGTAAAGATGTAAATAATTTTTTAGCTCTGAAGGAGCGAAATAAAACCTTTGTAGTGATACCTATTTTTGTGGAAACTTTTTCTCATCTACACGGAAATTCATCGATGGGCGGTCTAAACTTAGATGCTCTAAATGCTGAACAAAAACAAGCCGTCACAGCCGATTTCGGTCATGCCTTAGTTTTAGCCGGAGCCGGAAGCGGCAAAACTAGAGTGTTAGTGCATCGCATTGCCTATCTTATAGAAAAAAAGAACGTCTCCCCATATAACATTTTAGCAGTTACTTTCACCAATAAAGCCGCCAGCGAAATGAAAAATCGCATCGAGCAAATGCTCGATCGCTCCTTACAAAACATGTGGGTTGGAACTTTTCATGGCCTCTCGCATCGCTTATTAAGAATGCATTGGCAGGAAGCAAATCTACCTCAAAACTTTCAGATTCTAGATTCGGAAGATCAGTTGCGCTCAATTCGCCGCATCCATAAAAATTTAAACCTAGACGAAGAAAAGTGGCAAGCTAAAGAATCACAATGGTTTATCAATCACAACAAAGACGCAGGACTTAGAGCCAAAGATGTCGATAACCAAAGCGGTAATAGCAATACTGGAATGTTGATCAATATTTATCGGCAATACGAAGAATTTTGCGAACAAAATGGCATGGTCGACTTTGCGGAATTATTGCTTAGATCTTATGAGTTATGGCAGAAAAATCCGAATTTACTCAGTCACTATCAAGATCGTCTAAAACATATTTTAGTAGATGAATTTCAAGATACCAATGGCATTCAATATGCTTGGGTTACAGCTTTAGCCGGAAAAAACGCTGAGATTATGGCCGTGGCTGACGACGACCAATCTATTTACAGCTGGCGCGGAGCTAAGATCGAAAATATCTTACGATTCACCAAAGAATTTCCCAATGTAAATGTAATTCGTTTGGAGCAAAACTATCGCTCTACTGCGGCGATTTTAGATGCCGCGAACGCCGTTATAGCAAAAAACAACTTTCGTTTAGGAAAAACCCTTTGGACCGATGGAGATCGTGGCGAAGCTATCCGTGTTTATGCCGCTTACAACGAAGAAGATGAAGCTCAATTTATTGCCGCCTGCATAAAAGATTGGGGAAACAAAGGCAAAAAATATAGCGAATCTGCTATTCTTTATCGCTCTAACGCTCAATCGCGCGTTTTAGAAGAATATTTACTACAAGCCAACATTCCATATCGCATCTATGGTGGTTTACGTTTTTATGAACGCGCAGAAATCAAAGATGCTCTAGCATATTTACGTCTTGCAGCTAATCGCCATGACAACAACGCTCTTGAACGTATTATAAACACCCCAACGCGAGGCATTGGGAATACCACGCTGCAACAAGTTCGCGATCACGCGCATGCTAATCAAATGTCGATGTGGGAAGCTGCACAAAATTTAGTTCTGGAGAAAAAATTCTCTTCCCGCGCCAGCAACGCCCTACTCAATTTCTTTATACTTATAGACAAACTTGCCGAACATAACGCCAAAAACAAACTAAGCGACCACATAACCTTCTCTTTAGCAGCCACGGGACTTCGCAATCATCATGCCAAAGATAAGAATCAACGCGGCGAAGCTAAACTAGAAAACTTAGATGAATTGATCACGGCCGCTGAAAGATATGCCCATACTTTTAGCAAAGATAATCCGGAAGATATGCCAATCTTACATGCTTTTCTAGCTCATGCGGCTTTAGAGGCTGGAGAAACCCAAGCCGAAGAATTTGAAGATTCGGTACAATTAATGACACTGCACGCCGCTAAAGGCCTAGAATTTCCACTAGTATTTTTAAGTGGAATGGAAGAGACTTTATTTCCGCATCAAATGTCGATGGGAACACCAAGCGCTTTAGAAGAAGAGCGCCGTCTTTGCTATGTCGGCATCACGCGTGCTATGAAAAAATTATATCTCACCTATGCCACAACCCGTTTCCTCCATGGCGGCACCACCTACCGCCGCCCCTCGCGCTTCTTAAAAGAAATCCCGGAGGAATTGTTGTTTGAGGTGAGATAAATTTGGTGTTGGTAAAAAAATACCCCATTTTTTTCATTATCCCGAAAATTACGATTTCAAGAAGCTGGCCTATTCTGGCTGCAATTTAATTTATATAGATATGGAATCATCAGTAAAGCGATAACAATCTCGAATGATAGTGTGGTAACGTTTGAACCTTGTCCAATTAATGAAGCCGTCATTGGAAAAAAAGCCCCTATACCATTTGCTGCTCCGTGAAACAAACCACAAATTAGCAGACTTCTATTTGTTTTAAAATAAAACCAGGCGAAAAAAATAGACATGCACTCAGTATGTAAAAAATATATTACCATTGTTGTAAAGTTTAAATTTGCACTTGAACCATATAGATATATCATAGGGATGTGCCACAATGTCCAAAAAACTCCGAGAATAAAAGCCGAAGAAAATACATTTATTTTTTCAGTCATTCGAGGTAATGCAAAACCACGCCAGCCAAGCTCTTCACAGAATGTATAGATAATCGTCATTTCTACAATTATCCATAAACCATGCAGCTCAAATAGAGGAGCTTTGGTATTTTGTAAAAGCCAAGACAAAGTATGTATATTGCTATAATTACCCAAAAGAACTGCAAACCAGGAAGCGGCACAATAAAAAAAGAAGACGCCTAAATAAACATAGACATAATAAATATATGGAACTTTCCATTTTGCTAAGGGCTTAAATAATCGAAATAATGTTTTCTTTCCATCTAATAATAGGCTAATTACAATAGCAGCTAAACCCGGACCAATTAATCCTAATAAACCAAATGTGCCACTTACATGGATATGTAACAAATGTTGAAGTTGAAATCGTGGTATCGCTAAAACCCACATACTAATCCATATACCATCCGACCACAGTAAAGTTAAAACAAAAAATGCTATGATCGGGTATTTTTTAATATAATTCATAAGGTTTTCCCAACAATTCTAAATAGTTAGCATTAGCCACTCATGGCAATTGCACTGAAACTCTAGACTAAACTTCCAATAAAGTCTTCACCCAATTTTGCATCTAATGACCATGAAATAAATTAATTTTTAAGTGATACCTGCATATTTCTCAACAAGTTGGGCATGGGTTTATGACCACTTGATAATAAAGCATCTTTCTCCAACTTAGCCTCCTCTTCAATTTTCTTAATTTCTTTCTTACTAAGTCTTTTTTCTAAATAATCTTGAAAGCTTTTTGTTTTCATAAATATCCCCCGTTTTCTATACGTTATGGCTTAAACTTTCTTCTGGTATTAACTTGATATGAAGTTTGCATCCAACAGCCCTCGCATACTTACGAATAGTATTCAAAGTTGGCGAATGGCTTTTGCCATTAAAGCCATTCTCAATGCGAGCAATCATAGCTTGGGAAGTTTTCATTTTTCCAGCAACTTCACTTTGGGTCTTATGTGCAATTTTCCTCGCTTTGACTAATTCAGCTATTAAGGCAAATTCTTCTTCCAATGCTTCATATCTATTTTTAGCTTCTGGATTTTTTAAAACTTTCTTTTTAAATTTTTTAAATGGTACGGGTTTATAGCCCATGACGCTTAACCTCTTTTAATCTTACTTTTTGCCATAATATATCACATATAGCATAAAAAGATCAGATAAGATATAAAATAGTGAGATCCACCAAAAACACCTTCTGTCAATACCGTGAAAAACACGGTATATGTTTTGCTTTTTTGTTTTGTTATGCTTCTGGGTAAATATGACAAAGCACAAAAGAAAATTACTGATATTTCTCTGCACAAGCTGTGTGCTGCTAGTTCTAGGCTTATTGCATTTTGTTGCAACAAGTAACAGCAACGAACTAGAAACAGTAGAAGTCAAAATTGGATCTATCGAACAAACGGTAATAGCTGTCGGGCAAATTATTCCTGAACACGTAATCCAAGTTAAGTCTACGACATCAGGGACTGTAGCAAACATCTTGGCACATGAAGGCGATGTCGTAAAAGCTGGCGACACATTGCTTACAATAAAGCCAAACCCAACCCCAGAAGATTTGACGGAAACTATTACCTTAATGGAGCAAAATCGCGCTGTATTAAGAAATGCCTCACAACATCTAGCTCGCCAAGCCACTCTATTACACGCCGGAGCCATTGCAGTTCAAGACTATGATGACAGCAAAAAAGATTTTGAAGTCGCTAAGTGGCAATTAAAACAAGCGGAAGAGAAATATCATTTGTTATCTACGGGCGAGGCTAATCTCAAAGGAAACAGTATACACGGCGTTGTTTATAGCCCAGCTGATGGCTATGTCATTCAAAAAAATGTAAATATTGGCGATGCCATTGTTCCTTTAACTCAATCTCAATCTGGAACGCCTTTATTTTATATTGCAGATCTGCAAAATTTAATTTTTCAAGGCGAAATCAGCCAGTTAGATATTGGCAAAATTCAACAAAATATGCCAGCAACTATTGAGATAGCGGCTTTACCAAATATAAAAATCCAAACGCAAATAGCACACATTGCATTTAATGCAGAAGCAGAAAACTTTATAGATCAAAATAGTTCGCAGTATATTTTCCATCGCCTTTCTACATATAAATATGGTTTCAAAATAGACACCACTCATCTTTCTTTGCCCAATAACATTAAACTGCGCGCTGGGTGCCAAGCTACAGCAACCATAGTGGTAGGACGGGTAGTCAATGCGCTGCTACTGCCAGAAAAAGTCATTAATTTTAGCGATGACGAAAAATCTTATGTTTGGATTATAGAAAAACATAAACCAATAAAACACTTTATTGCAACTGGAATATCTGACGGAATGAATGCGGAAATTCTTTCAGGACTGACAGTGGGTCAAAAAGTTTTAATCAATCCACCTGAAGAAAATTAAATGTTCATAATAGTACAATCTTACCAAGACGCCTGGCATCATAAAACACGTAGTCTTATAGCTATTATTAGCATTACTTGGGGAATTTATATAGTACTAATGCTTTCCGCTTTCGGCAAAGGAATATACCAATTTCAACATAATGAAATATTAAAAATGTTTCGACCTATTTTTCATATTTGGCTTGGTGAAACATCTATTCCCCACAAAGGCCTAGCCCCACAAGCACCGATCAATATACCCACAAATTATCCTAATATCCTAAAAAACATGTTCCCGGAAATTAAAAGCGCAACCATGAACTTGGCTGGGATAGAAATGCTTTCTAATGGTGTAGTTGTCAAACCAACCTATTTTTTTGGAACAACCCCTGAATATTTTAAAATTTGTGATATTTCCTTAGAACCAGGAGGAAGATACTTTTCCCCTATAGACATACGTGATGCTAATCGTGTATTAGTCATCAGTGTCTTTTTCCAAAAACTATTTTTCGGTAAAAACAGGGCCATCAATAAAAATATTTACATTCACGACCTACCTTTTCAAATAGTTGGGGTA
Organism: Gammaproteobacteria bacterium; assembly: GCA_041664965.1. Taxonomy (GTDB): domain Bacteria; phylum Pseudomonadota; class Gammaproteobacteria; order UBA9339; family UBA9339; genus JBAYJT01. The sequence continues at coordinate 511 of JBAYJT010000022.1, read as the reverse complement.
ATAAAAGAAGCTGTTATTGGACAAAATCATCCCATCGCACTAATACCAATAACAACTGCAGAAAAGTTATGGGGAAAAGAAAGCCCTCATAACAAAATCATTACTATAGCTCTCAATGAAAAATCTAATACAACTATATTTTTAACTAAATTAAAAAACATACTTTCCTTTACTTATCATTTCTCCCCCGAAGATCACAATGCTTTATACATCGATAATCCCACAATAGAACGAGAAAAAATTTTATCTTTAATGCTTCTGATTCAAGCTTTTTTACTTATTACAGCACTTCTAACGCTCAGCGTAGGAGCGATTAACCTCGCCAATATAATGTATTTAATAATTCAGCAAAGGCAACAAGAAATTGGCTTAAAAATATCTATCGGGGCCACACCCAGAGAAATTACAATACAATTCACTTTAGAAGCACTAAGTTTCATAGTAATGGGTAGTATATTATCTTTACTAGGAACAATCTGCAGCTTAAAAATTTTGCATTATTTACCAATTC
>JBAYJT010000021.1:0-27911 GCA_041664965.1 Gammaproteobacteria bacterium | reverse complement strand
TAAGATCTCTTCTAACTCGCTGACTGCTTTCATAACGTACTCCTTTCTTTTTAGTAGATTAAAGTTTTACGTTATACTTCAGCGAGTTATCTTTTTCAATCTAAACTTTGTCGTGTACAAAGCCAAAAAACATGTCTACGCGTTTTCCTTTAAAATCAACAAGTTGTAATTTTAAGTTGATCTCGGGGCTGGAGGAGACATAGTGGTAGTTTGTGCAGTCGTCCCCTGGATTTCATTTTGGTGCTGTTCAAGTTCCTGCACAACAGCCGCGATAGGCGGTCTATTTTCAGCACGTGTCGCCCAGCAGTTTGCTATCAAACTAGCGAAAGTTGGCGGGGTGGTGGTTGTTGGTATAGGTTCATGCCTTCCCTCCCTAACCCAAATGCTTATTAGAGCTTCTGTAGTAGCGCTTGCCCAAGGTGTTTTACAAGTAGCTAATTCCCATAAAATTATGCCCAAACTGTAAATGTCGCAAGCAGGGGTATAAGGTGCACCTGGCTCGAATAATTCAGGAGCGGTCCAATTTATTGTGCCAATAAATCCTCGAGTGCTCATTGGATTAGCTCTAGAACTATTTAAGCGAGTGGTATGTCTAACCTTGGCTAAACCAAAGTCGCAAATTTTAGCACGGTCATGTTCATCCAATAAGACATTCGGGCTTTTTAAATCACGATGCATAATTATTGGATGGTGCTGGTGCAAGGATAGTAAACCTCTACTAATGTCGAGTGCAATATTCCAACGTACGCTCCAAGATACGTTTGGATGATTCTCTAAGAAGTCAAGCAGAGAGCCATGTTGCATATATTCCATGACCATAGAATTGTGACCTGGTTCTAAGCATACTCCATACAAGCGCACTATATTGGGATGTTGCAAAGTCGCCATTATTTCTGTTTCTCTTCTAAATTCGTTTAAAGTATCGTTATTCATTGTTCGCGCTATTAAAGTTTTAACTGCAACTGGAGTACCTTTCCAAGTTCCTCGATGTACTATTCCAAAACCACCAGCACCTAATTCGCCTTCTGGTCCCTGGGTTATAGTTAGGTCTTGCCAGCGAATTACCACATTATTAGGCGATGCGATTGTGGGGGTTGTAACATAAGATGAACTTGCAGCAATAGTACTTGGCTGAATTTGTTGTTGCGTTTCCCGCGCTACTCTTTCTCGCTCTGCTCTCTCTGTTTGTTCTAGTTGTGCTCTTTCTTGTGCAGCACGTTGCTGGGTTTCTTGGATTAAACGAGCTTGTTCCGAAACTGGTGAGCCAGATGATGAGGAACCGCTCAAAGGTTGACATACTACAGGAATAGATGTTCTACTTACTGTAGCTCTAGCAGCCATCACTTCTGCATAAAGAGCTGGACGTTCTGTACGTAAATTTGGTTCCACTTGATCTAATCGCCCTTCGCGTTCTAAACGGAAAACATAGTTGCGATCTCTTTCTTCCATCCATTTAATATCTTTAGGTCCTGGATCGTAACCAACCCTACTGTACATCAATTCATCTGGATCAAGCCATGAGTAAGAGCCATCGTAAGGCAAGAAACGAGAAGGGTTATCGGCATTAGTACCATTAGCGCGCTTATTCATAAAATCAGCGATAGCTTCCCAGGCTGGAATCCAAAGATCACCCGTAGAATCGCCAAAAGTAGCTTTTTTAAGGCTATTAGGATCACCGCCACCAGAAAGAAAGGTATGATCTTTCTCTATCATCCAGAGAATATCGCCCGGACCTTCACAATAGCGTAGCCGGGAATATTCTGATCGAGCCATATCCGGATTAACAAGAACAAAGCTCCCGTCGCACGGCATAGATCCTTGAGGATTATGTGAAGAATTTCCATTGCTTCTACGTTCCTCATAATTTTTTAATGCTGATTCGACACACGCTGTAATAGGGGTGCGGTGTTCACTCAACGGATGGTATGAGGATGTATTGTAGCTATACAGATTGAACCAACTAACAGAACGACCACTAGTTACATTCTTCATTTTAATAACCTCATGCAAACGCGCTGCGAATAGTAAAGAGTTATTCAGGCGCACGGTTGAAAAATACGAACGGATTCTGTTCAATTGAACGCATCTTAGTTACATGCAGTGGCAGTGTCAAACGCAACTTTCGCGGACACTTGGATAAGCGTATCGCGCTAGATGGTGGTGAATAGTTTTAACGTTTTTCTTTTTGCAACGCAGCAACTTCGTTTACAGACAATTCCGTTAATTGTGCTACTTCTTCTAACGGTAAGCCTTTAGCTAGCAATCTTTGCGCCAAAGCTCGTGCAGCTTGGGTTATGCCTTCTTTGATGCCTTCCATTCTACCCTCAAGCCTGCCTTTCGTTTCGCCTTCATAAAAACCAGTTTGGATTTCATTGGTTTGAATGCGGCGGATTTTGATATAGTTGTCGTATTCCCATCTTTCGGGATCAGTCATCTTTAAGAGACTTAGCCTGTCTTTGGCTTCTAGCAAACCTTTGGCGTGGAAATTGTCTTTGATTTCTTCGTGTTTTAGAAAATAAATCCACTCGTCGAGGGTGGTTTTGGCAACATCATTGAATTGATTAAGTTTGATTAAATAATATTCAGGATAGAGCTCGTGTGGACGCTCTTTTACGTATAATTCTTTCTGCTTTTCGCTTAACGATAATTCATCTTTTTTATGCAGACCGATAAACTTTGTTGTGCCGTGGTAGATGTAATCTTCGCCATGTCCTAGGTCGAAATATAAAATATTCACGGAATAAACTTTTTTGACTTGATCGTAGGGAGCTCCGGATTCCATGAAATCTGTGATTATTTTGGAAGAACCATAAAGCATGCGATGGAAATAATCGAGTTCGGCACTCACTTGCACCTCGATTAACACTATTTCGCCGCTTTGCAGCTTCACCAAAATATCGACGCGGTTTTGCTTATCGTCGTGATGATTTTTATTGCTCTCGCTTTCTAGTAACTGCAGAATTTTTAAATCTTGTTTCAAAAGTTCGCTCAAAAAACCTTCCAGAATGCCAAAGTTGGCCTTACTTCGTAGAAGTTTTTTCATCGCCCAATCGAAGCTGATTAATAAATGTTTAGCCATGACAATATCTCGCAAAAACCGCTTGTAATTTAACTTGCTAACTATTTCCCTGAAATACCGGGTTTTTTGAGGCGTTAATATAGCACAATTCTGGATGTTTAGCAAAAATACCAAAAAACATGTCTGCATGTTTTCTTTTAAAATCAATATGTTATGTTTTGAAATTCAATTCTCAATCAAATCCACGCCTTGTGGCAGGTGAAATTCAAAAAGACTACTCGGTAAAGCGGTATTAATTTTTGCATTTTCAAATTGCAAAGTACTAGATTGGCCAAGATTATCCAATATTTTCATCCTAGCAAGTTTGCCAGAATTAAAGTATAGAAAAACCGCACCGTACATAGCATTTTGAGACTTGGGCGTAAGTTTAAAGACAGTTTCAGAAGAATTAGATGCGGCTAACTTTTCCACTAAAAAAACTTTCTCCAATGCTTCGCGTGAACCGCTTAAAAGCATAGCTGGACTTGAGGTTTCGGCATAATCGATCTTTTTTTTCGTCACTTGTTCTAAGTCAACATCATAAACCCAAAGATTCTTCCCATCTGCCAAAATCAGCTGCTTATTGGGTTTTATAACTTCCCAACGAAACTTCCCTGGACGCTTTAAGGCCATTTTGCCGAATGTTTTGGAGGCAGTAACATTTTTAGCACCAGTTGTGGTCTGCACAAAGTCAGCAGACATGGATTTACTACTGGAAAGCATGCTCTCCAGTTCAGCTGCCGCATTTTCAGCTCTTGCCAGAAATGGAAATATCAAAAAACATGTCCACAAGATTACCTTATAAATCAATGAGTTATTTTTCATAGTACGTTTTTCTCATTTCAAATAGGATTTTATACAATAAAACGTGGATTCTACCGCACTTTCCGAATTATCAAAACCCAAAAGATGATTCTTCCGGAAAAATGTATTAAACTAACCCTTTAATTTTTAGGATGAATTCTATGTTTAATTTGGTCCCTTTGATTTTTATCGGCTGCTTATTCGCCTATCTCCTCCTTGCTTTAATCAAACCGGAGATCTTCTAACCCACTTACAGTCTATCATTTCATAGTTTTGAAGGTATTCTCATGACTCCCAATGGCTTATTACAAATTATTATTTTCATGTTGGCCCTCCTTGCTGCCGCCACACTACTTGGTCCTTATATGGCTCGAGTCTATGCCGGAAAATTTTCCGGATTAGACCCTATTTTACGGCCTATAGAAAACTTTTTTTATCGCGTTTCTGGTATTGATCCAAATGAAGAAATGAGTTGGAAAAGCTATGCTTCAGCCGTGTTGATATTTAGCGTAGGCGGCTTTCTTTTGGCGTATGCTTTAATGCGCCTCCAAAGCGCTCTACCATTAAATCCGCAAGGTTTACCTAATGTTTCTACAGATCTTTCCTTCAATACCGCTATAAGTTACATCACCAACACCAACTGGCAAGCTTATGCTGGTGAAACTTCTATGGGATATGCGGTTCAAATGTTGGTTTTAACCGTACAAAATTTTGTCTCAGCTGCAACTGGCATGGCTGTCATGGTGGCTTTAATTCGCGGATTCGTACGCCATGAAACTATGCTTATTGGAAACTTCTGGGTGGATTTAGTTCGATCAACTTTGTATATTCTTTTGCCTTTGGCTGTAATTTTAGCCGGAGCTTTGGTTACTCAAGGCGTTGTACAAAATTTTCATTCTTATCAAGAAGTACCTCTCTTGCAAAATTTAGCTCCAACCCACTTAAACCCAACAGAACTGCCCAATTTAACGCCACTTACAGATGATTTATTGCAAGGAAAACAGCTGCTTCCTATGGGACCTGCCGCTTCACAAATCGCTATAAAACAACTTGGAACCAACGGCGGTGGCTTCTTTGGAACAAATTCTGCGCATCCTTTCGAAAATCCAACACCTTTCTCTAACTTTCTGGAAATGCTGGCCCTACTTTTAATACCGGCAGCTTTCTGTTTTACCTTTGGTAATATGGTGCAAGATAAGCGGCAGGGCTTAGCAATTTTCACAGCTATGACTTGCATTTTTCTGCTATTCCTATCCATAGCGGTGCACAGCGAACAAGATGGAAATCGCCTATTTAATACTTTACCCATCGATCAAAAACCGCATTTTATGCTTTATGAAGCAAACCCTGGCGGCAATATGGAAGGCAAGGAATTGCGTTTTGGTATTGTAAACTCTGCTCTTTGGACCGCATCAACAACAGCAGCTTCGAATGGCGCAGTAAACTCTATGCTAGATTCTTACACACCGCTTGGCGGGCTAGTTCCAATAGTACTTATGCAACTTGGAGAAGTTATCTATGGCGGCGCTGGATCTGGCCTCTACGGAATGTTAGTCTTTGTCATTCTAACAGTTTTTATTGCAGGCCTTATGGTTGGCCGCACACCGGAGTATTTAGGCAAAAAAATTGAAGTATTTGAAATGAAGATGGCATCTCTAGCAATTTTAGTTCCGCATTTCTTAATATTACTTTTCACGGCCTTTGCGGTTACTTCCCAAGCTGGTCTTGCTTCACTGGGTAATCAGGGAATGCACGGCTTTAGTGAAATACTATACGCCTTCACATCTACGGCTAACAACAATGGCAGCGCCTTTGCTGGACTAAACGCCAATACTCCTTTCTATAATATTTCAACTGGCATAGCGATGCTCTGTTCGCGCTTTTTCATCATTGTGCCAATATTAGCAATTGCTGGCTCACTATCTCGTAAAAAAATCGTACCAAATAGCCAAGGAACTATGCCAACTCATACGCCGCTTTTTGTTGGCTTATTGATCAGCGTAATTTTAATTATCGGTGCCCTAACATTTTTTCCGTCTTTGGCACTTGGACCAATTGTTGAGCATTTAGTTATGCTGGGGCACTAAAACGCGGTACTGAGCTACTAGGTCATAACGTGGTAGAAAAAGATCTAAAAGGACAAGAAAAAATAGCAGGAGAACATGTTACAAATAATTTAGAAGTTAGAAAAATGTTACAAAAAAGGGGCGTAAAACCAGAACAATTGCCACCTTCAGAAGATACTGCAAAAATAAAACGCAAACTAGAACGAGAAGAAAAAGCCATCTTAATAGAGTTAAAAAAAACCGGACATCAAGTATCGAGGAAGCAGCACTGAAGAGGCCCCACACCATATTGTTGAAGCCAACAAAATGGTCTTATTGAGGCTAACACTGAAATAGAAACAAAGTATTGGAAAAGCAGTAATGACGAGGTTTGCAATCATATTCCAGATATCGGCAAAATGATAAAAAAACAGAAAAAGAGGAATTGCTTTACAAATAAAAAGTGCTCAAACGCAGTACTGCAGTACCTCCTGATCATATTGTTGGAGCCAACAAAATGATCAGGTTGAAAAAAGGAACTGAAAGAAAAACAGGGAGTATTTCTCTCACTTGTTTTGAGAAATTGAAATTTAAAAATATAACCTACTGATTTATAAAGAAATTACGTAGACATGTTTTTTGATGAACTTAATTAAAAAAATGGAAAAATTACCATGCTAGCTAAAGCTAAAAAAATTTCACTTTTTGAACCAACAATTTTAAAACCAGCCCTTTTGAGCGCTCTTTTAAAATTGGATCCGCGCCACCAAATACATAATCCTATTATGTTCACTGTTTTTGTTGGCTCACTCCTAGTCACTGTCTTATTTTTTCAATCCCTGGCTGGACATGGCGAAGCTTCTCCTAGCTTTATCGCCTCTATAATGTTTTGGCTTTGGTTTACTTTGATATTTGCTAACTTCGCAGAAGCCATGGCCGAAGGTCGCGGCAAAGCCCAAGCAGCTTCCTTGCGTGCAGCTAAACGTAGTATTCAAGCTAAATTGCTTAATGAACCTGTACGGGATGCGAAAACCAAGTTAGTTCCGTCGGAAAGTTTGGGTGCTGGTGATGTGGTATTAGTAGAGGCCGGAGATTTTATTCCAGGAGATGGTGAAGTAATCGAGGGCGTTGCTTCAGTCAATGAAAGCGCCATAACCGGCGAAAGCGCTCCAGTTATACGCGAAAGCGGTGGCGATCGCAGTTCCGTGACAGGTGGTACGCGCGTCATTTCCGATTGGCTAATAATTCGCATAACATCTAACCCAGGTGAGACTTTTATTGATCGCATGATTTCTTTAGTTGAAGGCGCGAAAAGGCAAAAGACGCCCAACGAACTAGCTTTAAATATTTTACTTGCTACATTAACCATAATTTTTCTTTTAGTCAGTGTAACGCTCTTCCCTTTTTCCTTGTATGCAATCCTTTCTTCACATCAAGGAACTGTAATCACAATCACTGCCCTCGTCGCTTTGTTCGTCTGTCTTGCCCCAACTACTATTGGCGGACTTCTTTCTGCCATTGGAATCGCTGGCATGGATCGTATGATTCAAGCTAATGTAATTGCAACTTCGGGAAGAGCTGTAGAAGCTGCTGGAGATGTTGATACTCTACTTTTAGATAAAACCGGAACAATAACTTTGGGAAACCGCCAAGCCACTGAGTTTGTACCAGCTGATGGTATTTCGGAAATTGCTCTTGCAGACGCAGCACAACTCGCTTCTTTATCTGATGAAACGCCAGAAGGACGCAGTATTGTCGTTTTGGCCAAAGAAAAATATGGGCTACGTGGACGTAATATTCAAGATTTAAATGCCACTTTTATTCCATTCACCGCTCACACACGCATGAGCGGCGTAGACTTAGCCGACAGACAAATTCGCAAAGGCGCAGTTGATGCCATTCAAGATTACATCAAGAAAATCGGCGGAGTCTTTCCAGAGGGCATAAATTCAAAAATAGACACTATTGCCAAACAAGGTGGTACACCACTGGTCGTAACTGAAAACAATAAGGTTCTGGGTATTATTCGTTTAAAAGACATTGTAAAAGGTGGTATTAAAGATCGTTTTGCAGAACTTCGAAAGATGGGCATTAAAACCATCATGGTTACAGGAGATAATACTTTAACTGCAGCCGCTATTGCCGCTGAAGCAGGCGTAGATGATTTTCTAGCTCAAGCTAAACCAGAAGATAAGTTGCACCTTATCCGCAAAATGCAAGCCGAGGGACACCTGGTCGCCATGACAGGAGATGGCACAAACGACGCTCCAGCTCTAGCTCAAGCTGATGTTGCCGTTGCCATGAACACTGGAACACAAGCCGCCAAAGAAGCTGGTAATATGGTCGACTTAGATTCTAATCCAACTAAACTCATCGATATTGTTGAAATCGGTAAACAACTTTTAATGACACGTGGAGCACTTACCACATTCAGTATTTCCAATGATATAGCCAAATATTTTGCCATCATTCCAGCCGCATTCGCCACCACTTATCCATCATTAAAAGTTTTAAATATTATGCACCTTAGCACACCAGGGAATGCGATTTTATCTGCAGTAATTTTCAATGCTTTAACCATAGTATTTCTAATTCCTTTGGCATTACGCGGCATTCAGTATCGCCATGTACCAGCTGCTACGCTATTACTCAACAACGTTCTTATTTATGGCCTAGGTGGCTTAATAGTGCCTTTTATCGGCATTAAATTAATCGACATCGTGCTCCATACCTTCCAAAATATTTTTTAAAAACAACTTAAAAAGCAACAAGGATCAAATATGTTTAAAAATATCGTAAAACAATGCAAAGCAACTGTTATTCTGCTTCTCCTTTTTACTCTATTCTTAGGTTTTATTTATACGGGAGCTATAACCGGATTTGCTTCTATTTTATTTCCCAATAAATCGAACGGCAGTTTAGTTAAACAAAACAATACTGTTATCGGTTCTAAATTAATTGGGCAAAACTTCACATCTGATAAATATTTCTGGGGGCGTCCATCTGTGAGTAGCACTTTACCTTATGTTGCCATGACAGCAAAAGGATCGAATTTAGGCCCAATAAGTCCCCTGCTTCGTAAAAATATAGAAGACCGCATAGCTATTTTAAAAAAATCTGATCTTCAAAATAACAACTTAATTCCCATTGAGTTAGTCACAGCTTCAGCAAGCGGTATTGATCCACATATCAGCCCTGCTGCTGCTTTCTACCAAGTTAACCGCGTAGCAAAAGCACGTAATTTACATTCAAATATAGTTAATCAAATAGTCAAAGATCACATTAAAAAACGACAGTTTGGCATATTCGGCGAACCGCGAGTTAATGTTTTAGAGCTAAACCTAGATTTAGATGCAAGACAAGCAGCCACTCACAAACATTAAAGATTAGAAAATTCTCGCTTTTAAAATATTTAATTTCGTTTACACTTAGTGGTAGAAACTAGCTGAAAGGACAAAAATATGACTGACAAACGTCCTGATCCTGAAACGCTATTAGCTCGTATTAAAGCGAAAGAAGGTAGGGAATCTACAGGAAAATTGAAAATATTCTTCGGAGCCGCTCCTGGTGTTGGCAAAACTCATACGATGCTAGAAGACGCTCTAGCCCGCGTTGACGAAGGCTTAGATGTAGTAGCTGGCATTGTCGAAACGCATGGCAGAACTGAGATTGAATCCATGCTCTCTCAGTTAGAACAACTTCCAAAATTAAAAATCAATTATCATGGTAGAATTATCCAAGAATTCGACATTGATAAAGCCTTACAACGCAAGCCAGCTATACTTCTTATTGATGAACTTGCCCACACTAACGCCCCGCATTCGCGTCATACCAAACGCTGGCAAGACGTAAAAGAAATTTTAGAACGTGGCATAGATATCTACACAACACTCAATGTACAACATCTAGAAAGCTTAAATGACATTGTCTCGCAAATCACTGGTGTTGTAGTACGCGAAACAGTTCCCGACAGCATTCTCGAGCAAGCCGATGTTGTTGAACTAGTAGATTTACCACCTGATGATCTTCTGAAAAGATTACAAGAAGGTAGAGTTTATGCACCAGAACAAGCGGAATTAGCTCAACAAAATTTCTTTAACAAAGGAAATTTACTTGCTTTACGTGAATTAGCCCTGCGCGTTACAACTGAGCGCGTTAATGCTCAAATGCTTTCTTATCGCGAAGATCAATCTATTCAAAAAACTTGGCCAACAACAGAGCGGCTATTAGTTTGCATCGACCCAAATGCCGATTCAGCAAAATTAATTCGCGCTGCACGTCGCATGGCATCACGCTTACAAGCTGAATGGATGGCTGTTTACATAGAAACAGTCAAACGTGCAAAATTACCAGAAACAGCACAACATCATTTAGAAAACAATTTTCGTTTAGCTGAACGTTTAGGCGGAGAAACTTTCACATTAAGTGGACGCGATGTTGTTGAGGAACTCATTAGTTTTGCTAGAGACCGCAACGTCACAAAAATCGTTATTGGCAAAGCGATGCAACCGCGTTTTAAAACTTTTCTATTCGGTAGTATTATTGATGAACTACTACGACGTAGTGGTGATATTGACATTTATGCCATTCAGGGTGGTGATGAGAAAAATCATCGCATGTTACCAATTGTAAATTTACGTATTGAAAGCACGTGGCAAGCCTATCTTTTAAGTTTCGTTACAATTTTATTTTGCACCCTCTTCGGTGTTGCTTTCTTTTCTCATTTTGAATTAAGCAACCTAGCAATGCTGTATTTACTAGGCGTAGTTCTCGTTTCTATTCGCGGTCGACGTGGACCCGCTATTTTATCAGCCTTTTTAAGCGTATTGTCCTTTGCGTTTTTCTTTGTTCCTCCACGTTATACATTTGCCTCCCATGATGTTCAGTATTTATTAACCTGCGTGGTTTTACTCATAATTGGACTCGTAGTAAGCCATATAACCATACAAACACAAAGACATGCTGTGTTGTCTCGCTTACGCGAAAGACGAGCAACAGCCATGTATGCTTTAAGCAGAAAACTCGCCAGCAGCCGTGGTTTGGAGCAAATTCTAAAAACTGCCTTACAACATATTGCCGATGTCTTTGACAGCCAAGCAGCGGCTCTATTACCAAACACCAATGATCAATTGCAAATCAGAGCCACAACCGGTGAAGAATTTGTCATGGATGATAAAGAACAAAGCGTAGCGCGCTGGGTATTTGATATGGGGCAAGTAGCGGGGCTTGGCACTCAAACTTTACCAGTAGTACCTGCCGTCTATGTACCACTTTTAGGAAAACAATCCATAGTTGGAGTACTGCGCGTTCAACCTGCAACACACGATCGCTTTGCCATTCCAGAACAGTTGCATCTTCTAGAAACTTTTGCGAATCAAACTGCCTTAGTAATCGAAGTAGATCATCTCTCAAGTGAGGCCCGGCAAAGAGAAGATGAAGCTAATAAATCATCTTGATCGTCTACTGCGTGACCTAACTTCACGAGGCGGGCGCGCAAATTCTGTATTTCTTTTTGGAGCTGGAGCACTATAGTTAAAACCAGGAACATCTCTTCTTTCCAATGACGAACCAAGCAGTCGCTCAATCATCCTCACCATATGCATATCTTCATTAGTTACTAAAGTAAATGCATCTCCAGATTTTGCTGCTCTTCCGGTGCGACCAATGCGATGTATGTAAGTTTCCGCAGTCGCAGTAATGTCATAATTTATAACATGAGATATTTTTGATACATCGATACCTCGAGCCGCAATATCGGTTGCCACTAAAATTTGATAAGTACCACTGCGAAATCCTTCCATTGCCTCTTGGCGACGATTTTGCGATAAATTACCTTGCAAAGAAGTTGCTTTATAGCCAGCTTTCTCTAACTCTTCACCAAGACGTTTAGCACGGTGTTTAGTGCGCGTAAAAATCAGTACCGACTCTGTATTAGTACTATGCAATAACTCCAACAAAAGCGCTGTTTTAAGGTGCTGAGGTACAGGATAAATTGCATGTGTAACAGTAACTGGTGGCGTAGTATCACCAACCTTCACAGTAACTGGATCATGCAAGATTTCATTTGCCAGTTTTTTAATATCAGGCGGCATTGTCGCCGAAAAAAGAAGTGTTTGCCTTTTGGCTGGAACATGGTGCAATAATCGACGAATATCCGGCAAAAATCCCATATCAAACATCTGATCAGCTTCATCTAATACTAATAATTCGACCTTTGAAAGCCTAAGCGTGCCACTACGAATATGATCGAGTAAACGCCCTGGGCAACCAATAACGATAGCCGCTCCCTGACGGAGTTTTTGGATTTGCGGATTAATATTAACACCGCCATATATAGCAATACTGCGAACTCGTGTGTGTTCTCCAAGAAGCACAAAAGTTTGATGAATCTGTTCTGCTAATTCACGTGTTGGAGCGACCACAAGCGCTCGCACATTGCCATGCGGTGTATCAATAATTCGATTTAAAATTGGTAGAGCAAAAACTGCCGTTTTACCCGTTCCAGTTTGTGCTAAACCCATCACATCATGCCCTTGCATAACAACAGGAATGGCCTCGCTCTGTATAGGCGTTGGCTTTTCATAACCAGCCTTTTCAATATTAGCAACGATTTTAGGGTGAAAATTAAATTTTTTAAAACTCATGCAAATCCTACTTTTTCTATTATAAATAAAAATCTAGTGAACTTTCGTAGCTTACGATTATCTAAAAAGTAGATTTGGATAGACTGGTTTAAATAATTTTTAAGATGCGAAAAGGATGTGCATTGTACCATACTTTTTGAAATATATGGAAAAAAAGATCATAAAGAGTTGCATTTCAAAGAAAAATGCGGTAAATAGTCGCTGTGGTGATACGCATACTGGCAACAGCGCGATGTCATTACTTATCGTATTGTAACGTTACGATACTATGAGTCTTGTATTGCTTCAGTGTGATACGAGGTTTTTGTATTTTCAATTTGAGAGATAAAGGATCAAATTATGAAATTAGTAAAAGTAATCATGCTTGCTGCAGCTCTTGCCTTTGTTGGTGGTTGCGTCGTTCAAAAACCAGCTCCAACCCCAGCTCCAGTTGTGGTCAAAGCTAAACACCATGCAAGTAAACATTGCAAAGGTAAAAAATGTCTAGATAAATTCGGCTCAGCTTCTCAAAGCTCTGCAAAATAATTTATCTCAAGTTTTTTGCAAAAAAAGCCGAGTTTTTCTCGGCTTTTTTGTTACTGGAATCTAGTGTTTTAGCAGAATGCTTTAGAACCTATTTTAAAAATACAACGCGTTGATTTATAAAGAATTATTATAGACATGTTTTCTACCTTTGTACACGACAAATTTTGGGTATATACCCAAACAAAGATTTTTATAAAAAATTATGAAAACTGCAGTAAAAAAAACATCTTCTCTTCAAACCAACTTCCCAGCCACTCTTTGGTATCAAACAAATTGGCTTAGTTGTTTATTGCTCCCTTTCAGTTGGATCTATTGTTTAATAATTTATATTCGACGTACACTCTACCGCCTAGACATTTTTCATTCTTATAAATCTCCAATTCCGATCATAATTGTCGGCAACATCACTGTTGGAGGAACTGGCAAAACTCCTCTAGTCATTGCTCTCGCTAAATTATTAGCTAGCAAAAACTTTCACCCCGCAGTTATAACGCGTGGCTATAAAGCCAAATACACAACAAATCTTATTGAAATTAGCAAAAAAAATACTGTTGAAGAAATCGGTGACGAAGCATTTCTTCTGGCTAAACACTTACATTGCCCAATAATCGTAAGCAAAGATCGCGTATTAGCAGCAAAAACACTTCTTAAAAAACATAAATGTGATGTAATTATAAGTGACGATGGTCTGCAACATTATGCTTTGGATCGCCATATCGAAATCGCAGTTATAGATGGCGAAAGACGCCTCGGTAATGGCTTTCTCTTGCCAGCCGGCCCTCTTCGCGAAAGCACATCGCGCTTAAAAGAAGTTGATTTTATAGTTAGCAATGGCAAAGCTAAAAATAACGAATTTTCCATGAGTTTAGAACCACAAAACTTACCTAACCTATCCAAACAAACCGTACACGCCGTCGCTGGCATTGGCAATCCTGACCGTTTTTTCTCCACACTCCGTAAATTAGGCTTTAGCGTTATACCACACGCCTTTCCCGATCATCATTGGTTTAGCGCAAAAGATTTAGATTTTGGAGATGAAAAGCCAATACTTATGACAGAAAAAGATGATGTAAAATGCCAAAATTTGCCAAAAAATATTGCTAAAAAATGTTTTACTGTGCCAGTTGAAGCCAAGTTGGAAGATAGATTCATCGAGCTTTTGCTCGAGAAACTCCGAAAGCTCCACAACGTGTAGTAATATACAGGCTCTATTTTAGCCTGCCACTATCCGCAGCCATAATTTTAAGACCCAAAGTAGCAAATTATACGCTCGCAAAAAAATCACGAAATACCGTGTTTTTTCGACTCCAAAAAAACAAATTTATAAGTTTAGCTAATTCTATGATATAATTAGATTTTATTAACTTCAGAAGGAGTCTTAACATGGCAGATACACCTGACAAATTAGGCGATTTAGTTAGCAAATTTAATTTGCAAGAAATCATTGGTAATGTGAAATCATTTTTGGGGTCAGAAGTGCAAATTCCTGCCGAAATGAAAGATAATCCTACTGGATTCCATCTTTCAGAAATCACAGAATCTCTTAAAAAACTGCAAGAATTGAAAGCCGCAGAAACCAAAGAAATAGATAAAATTGGCGCAGCTCTTGGATCGCTGTGCAATATTTTAGTTACGCCAAAAGCTGGGAAAAAAGACAGCGAAACTGCCAAAGAAGAAAAAGCAGAAAAACCTAAGAAAAAAACTTCCGAGAAATAATAGTTTAACAATCAAGAGCCCCAACGGGGCGGAATATGGTAGCCCAGTCCAAGCGAATCACGCGTTTCGCGTGAGAACGTCTTTATTTTTTACCAATTATTCCGTTTCCCGCGGTCTTAAAAGCGGAAATAAAATAACGTCACGAATGGATGCAGAATCAGTAAAGAGCATCGCTAAGCGATCAATGCCAATTCCCTCGCCTGCTGTTGGTGGCAAACCATGCTCCAACGCTGTGATGTAATCTGTGTCGTAATGCATAGCTTCTTCATCTCCACCTTCCAAATCATTAGCTTGTTTGCGGAAGCGCTCAGATTGATCTTCCGGATCGTTCAACTCCGAAAATCCATTGGCGATTTCTTGTCCACCAACATAAAACTCGAAACGATCAACATAAAATGGATTTTGATCATTTTTGCGCGCAAGTGGAGAAATTTCAAGGGGATGCGATGTAATAAACGTTGGCTGAAGCAGCTTTTTCTCTACTAATTTTTCAAAAATTTCTGTTTGGATTTTGCCTAAACCATAGTTAGCTTCTACTGGAATATTATGCTTTGCGGCAATTTGTTTGGCTTTGACTAAATCGTCCAAATCAGAGAGCTGAATTTCCGAATGAAACTTCACTATTGCTTCACGCATAGTAAGGCGCGGTATAGAATCGCCTAAGTCAAATTCCGTGCCTTGATAAGTCATTTTCGTTGCACCAAAAATTTCCAAAGCTAAAGTTCTAAGCAACTCTTCCGTTAAATTCATTAAGTCACGAAAGTCAGCATAGGCTTGATAAAATTCTAACGTAGTAAATTCCGGATTATGCCGAGTTGAAATACCTTCATTGCGAAAACAGCGATTGATTTCAAATACTCTTTCCACTCCACCAACCACAAGCTCTTTAAGCGCCAATTCCGGGGCAATACGCAAATATAATTTCATATCCAATGCATTGTGATGGGTAACGAAAGGCTTAGCTAGAGCGCCACCTGGGATAGCCTGCATCATAGGTGTTTCTACTTCAATGTAGTCTCTTTCTACTAAAAACTTGCGAATTCCCGAAATTAAGGCCGAACGAATCTGGAAAGTACGCCTAGTTTCTGGATTAACCAAAAGATCCAGATAGCGCTGTCTGTAACGCATTTCATGATCGGTTAAGCCATGAAATTTTTCCGGCATGGGACGAAGAGCCTTGGTCAATAAACGAATGTTACTGACTTTAACGGACAACTCACCGGTTTTGGTTTTAAAAACTACGCCATCCGCGCCAACGATGTCGCCTAAATCCCAATCTTTAAAACTTTCATACATTTCCGCTGGTAAATCATCCTGACGTAAATAAAGCTGGATGCGCCCTGACATGTCTTGAATATGAACAAAACTCGCCTTTCCCATCAGGCGCCGCGTCATTATGCGACCGGCAACTTTAGCGGTAATGTGTTCTTGAACCAACTCTTCTGCAGTTTTCTCATTATAGCTTTTGTATAAATCTAACGCCCAAATAGTTCGACGAAAATCATTTGGAAACGCAATACCGTTCTCACGAGCTTGAGTAAGCTTAGCTCGTCGTTGCGCAATTTGATCGTTGCTATCTAATTCTTCTGTCGAAATTTCTGTATTTTGTTCGTTCATTTTTGCTCTCTTTTTAAAATCATGTTAAATTCAGCTGGTAATTTTTGGGGACCCCTCGCCCTGCCCAATTACATTGTAAGAACAAAACAGCATCCGCGCAATACCGTATTTTTCACGGTATTGTTAAAGGATTTTTGGATGGTTAAAATGGGTGGGTGGGCGGGTTAATTAATCAAAACTCAAGTTAAAAATGCAACTTATTGATTTATAAGGAAAACGCGTAGACATGTTTTTTGTAATAATTATGAATTATAAATTATGAATGATGAATTTAGGAATATGTTCATGCCTACGATTTTATAAATCGTGCAAATTTATAATTTATAATTCATCGTTCATAATTAATCACCAACACATTTTATGACCATAAAATCAAATTCCATATCTTCTCTCATCGGCAACACACCACTTATTGAATTAAAAAATCTTCAAACAGGACCATGCCAATTATTTGTAAAAATGGAATGCATGAATTTAAGCGGTTCGCTGAAAGATCGTATGGCTGGCCACATGATCGACATAGCCGAAAAAGAAGGAAAAATCAAACCAGGCGATACTATCATCGAAGCCTCTTCAGGCAATACTACCCTAGCTTTAGCTCATGCAGCTATTTTGCGCGGTTACAAAATGCACTTTGTCGTACACGATAAAATAAGCCAAGAAAAACTCGGCTGCCTACACATGCTTGGGGCAAAAACCACCGTAACGCAGCACATTTATGACTATACGCACCCAGAATATTACCGCACTTTAGCTGCCAGTATTGCCAAAGAAACCCCAAATTCCTGCTTCCTGGATCAATTCAATAACCCCGCAAATCCTGAAGCCTATGAACAAACCTTAGCTCCTGAACTCTGGCAAGGCATGTCCGGAAAAGTAGATGCCGTTATTGGAGCAGTTGGTACAGGCGGACATATGACTGGAATTGGCCGCTTCATGCGCCGCCATTCTCCTTCCACTAAAATTATCTTAGCTGATCCAGCCGGATCGATTTTACAGCATTATTTTGAAACGCATGAACTGATTAGATCTACCGAATGGTTAGTGGAAGGAATCGGCGCTGATATTATCCCAAATACTTGCGATTTGAGCGTCGTTGACGAAGTTGTAACTATACCCGACAAAGAAGCTTTTGCCGCTCTTTTTACTTTACTCAAAAAGGAATCAATTCTAGCTGGAACTTCTTCTGGAACAGTACTCGCCGCTGCTCTTCGTTATTGCCAAAAACAAACCGAACCAAAGCGCGTTGTAACTTTTGTTTATGATGGAGGTTCTAAATATTTATCCAAAATATGCAACAAAGACTGGCTTAAAGAGCACGATCTTTTAGATTTAATTTAAACATGAAAAAAAAACCACCCTGCCCTTGTCAATGCCAAAAAGTGCTTAAACCTAGCAAAATTAGCAAGAAAAAGTTATCTCCTATCAAAATTATCTGCTCTCATCTAGCCGCTTTAATTTTATGGTGGCTTGTTTACACACACCTACAGCAATTTTCTACTTTTATAACTTATACTTTGCTGCCAATCCAAGCCAATTCCCGCCTAGGTTCAACTTTGGAATTTTTCTTCTACGATACGCCGAAAGTCTTTATGCTGCTTGCCTTGGTGGTATATGCTGTTGGCTTACTTCGATCCTTCATTACTCCTGAAAAAACGCGTCAAATCTTGGCCGGTAAAAGCGAATTTATTGGAAATATACTGGCCGCTTGTCTTGGCATTATTACGCCATTTTGCTCCTGCTCTGCTGTTCCACTGTTTATCGGCTTTCTTACCGCCGGCATCCCTATTGGTGTAACTTTTTCCTTTTTAATTTCAGCTCCCATGGTCAATGAAATAGCTTTAGTGCTGCTTTATGGCCTTTTGGGTTGGAAGATTGCTGCTCTTTATTTAGTTACTGGACTAAGCGTTGCTATTATTGCTGGGTTTATCATCGGTAAAACACATCCAGAAAAATATCTGGAAAACTGGGTCAAAAAAGTACGCAATACCGCTAGCGACGATAGCGCACCAACACTAACTTGGCGAGAACGCATCGTATTTGCCAAACTGGCAGTAGAAGATATTTTTGCTAAAATTTGGTTCTATGTGTTACTAGGAATCGCCCTTGGCGCCATTATTCACGGCTATGTACCAGAAAGCTTTTTTTCTTTAATCATGGGCGCACACTCCTGGTGGTCAGTGCCTTTAGCCGTTTTGCTTGGCATCCCATTATATTCCAACGCGGCCGGCATAGTTCCTGTAGTCGAAGCTCTTATTGGCAAAGGCGCTGCCATTGGTACGGTCTTAGCCTTTATGATGTCAGTAATCGCCTTATCTTTGCCTGAAATGCTGATTTTGCGCAAAGTTTTAAAAGTTCAGCTTATTTACATATTCTTAGGCGTAGTAACGCTTGGGATTGTTATAGTTGGCTATTTATTTAATTGGCTAATTTAGAAGCTCAGTACTAATCTTTGAGGAGTCATTATGTTTAATCCGAATCAGAACGAGATACTTGTACAATATCAACATACAACATACCTAACACCGAAAGGCCAACCCCAAATGTGCAAATTTGAACACTATGACCTCAATGGCCAAAGGACAAAAACTAACATTAAATACAACATGGGGTTAAACCTTAATTCCGGTTTCACTAAAGCTTTCCTCGAAAAGCTTTTTGGTGTACAACCAGGTGGATTACCGCAACTGGGAATAAAAAAAGAAACAAACGAGAAAGGCAATCTAGTTGAATATCACGGTGTTGTAGCTGCACATAATATACCAGCATCTTTCATTAATCTTCCCTCAACGTCTTCTATACCATCGAATATCCGTACTTTTAAAATTGATAGTATTGATTGCCCTCTATTAGAAATAGGCGTAAATATTAATTTTTTTATCAAGCCCACTTTTACTCCCCCTTTCCGTTTTGATAACGAAGCATGTCACATAGAAATAAAATATGCCTTACCAACTGATTCTACATATAGATTTGTTTTAAATATCCATCTTGCTCACGATATCAATATTACTGATGTGAACGATATTGTCATACAACTACAGCAAAAGATTCAACAAACGCTCAATGATCAAGATGTAAAGAAAGAATGCCACATAGCAAGATCAGTATCCCTATTTAATTTTGAACATTACCATTATAAGATTGCCGATAGTTCTGTTGGTTATTATGGTGCATTAACTGGCTTTATTGCTAACCAAAACATTCAAAGATTAGACAAACAACTCGCCCAAGAACAAGCTACTCGTGCAACTGCAGAGAAAAAACTTTCAGATGCTCAACAAGAAATTGAAGATTTAAAATCCAAAATCACTGTTCTAGAAAAAAAACTTTCCATAACTAGCGCATCAGCTGAAAAGGTCCCTGCGTTGGAAGAACAACTTAAAAACGAGCGCGAAGCCCGTGAAACACTACAACAACAATTTTCCGGTCTACAACTCCGAGTAGATACCTTAGCAAATAGCAGCGCTTTTTTCCGTCGATCATTACAAACAAACCCACCAGCAACAACAACTCCCGCACCAACTTCAGGGGTAACAGAACCTAAACCTAAATAGTCGTAAACATAACCACAGTATTGTACGAACAAGATTTTCGCGCTAAACTGCCCCGATTAAGTTGCAAATTATGCGAGTTTCTCACTTTAAAGCGCAACACGTTGATTTATAAAGAATTCTTATAGACATGTTTTTTAATGGTGTTTCATTATGTTTAAAATTAACAAAAAAATAGCTTTATTTTTAATCGGCATTGTAGCTGTAATTTGCAGTTACCAAGCCAATGCCGCAAACGCGCCAGCACCTCAAGCCCCGATCGCGGCGCCGCAGCCTACTGCACAAACTCAACCAATAAACGCAATGCGTCCCAGCACCAGCGCTGTACCAACGCTCATTCCAGCAGCTCCTGATTTAAATGTAAAAGCTTACATTTTGGTCGATGCAAAAAGTAACACTGTTGTTGCAGCAAAAAACCCAGACGATCGCTTGCCTCCTGCTAGCATGACCAAAATCATGTCGCTTTATCTAGTGGCTGATTCTTTAAAAAACGGCAAAATTAAATTTACCGATGCCGTACCGATCAGTGAAAAAGCTTGGCGCACAGGCGGCTCGCGCATGTTTGCAAAAGTAGGCTCTACTATACCAGTACAAC
Organism: Gammaproteobacteria bacterium; assembly: GCA_041664965.1. Taxonomy (GTDB): domain Bacteria; phylum Pseudomonadota; class Gammaproteobacteria; order UBA9339; family UBA9339; genus JBAYJT01. The sequence continues at coordinate 7,353 of JBAYJT010000021.1, read as the reverse complement.
AAATGATCGATGGAATTATCATCGCCTCTGGCAACGACGCAACGGTCGCTATGGCAGAATTTTTAGCCGGAACTGAAGATTCTTTTGCTGATTTAATGAATCAAACCGCTGCCATTTTAGGCATGAACAATTCGCATTTCGTCGATAGCAATGGTCTACCAGCCGCCGGTCATTATAGTTCTGCTCGTGATATGGCCACGTTGGCGCGCGCTTGGATTTATAATTTCCCTGAATACTATCCTTGGTTTAAATCTAAATGGATTGTTTATAATGGCATCAAACAACCCAATCGCAATCGCTTACTCTGGCGCGACCCGTCTGTAGACGGCATGAAAACTGGACATACCGAGGAAGCTGGCTACTGCTTAACCGCTTCTGCAGAACGTGACGGTACACGTTTCATCGCTGTTATCCTGGGAGCTCCAAGCGATAAAATGCGAGCTGCTTACTCGGAATCTCTGCTCAACTACGGCTTTAGGTTTTTCGAGTCACATAAACTTTATAATGCCAATACAGCTTTACTTAATCCCAAAGTACGCGCTGGGAAAGAAAGAACCATACCAATTGGACTTACAGAAGATTTGTATGTAACTACCCCGCATGGGCAATATAAAAACATTAAAATCAACGTAAGCTTAATTAAACCCATTCATGCTCCAATTAGAAAAGGCGATGTTTTAGGCACGATAAAAATCACTTTAGATGGCAAAGAAGTTATCACTAGATCCTTAGTTGCATTGAAAGATAATGCTCAAGGAGGATTCTTCTCACAATTTTTGGATTATTTAAAAGGCAAAATTTAAAAACTTCTTATGAGTAAACAACAGATCGTCTACTTAAACGGCAAATTTTTGCAGATAAAAAACGCGAAAATTTCTGTATTAGATAGGGGCTTTCTTTTTGGTGACGGCGTTTACGAAGTCATCCCCATCTACAACGGCTCTGCTGTTGGCCTTAGAGAGCATTTAGAAAGACTACAACATAGTTTAGATGCAATAAAAATTTCTTTAAAAATAGACGTCAAAACCTTTGAAAGTATCTTCAAATCTTTACTTGAGAAGAACTCTGCGACGACCGGAGCTTATTCTATTTATTTACAAATAACTCGTGGAGCCGCAAGTGAACGGGGCCAAGCTTTTCCTAAAGAAATAACTCCAACCATTTTTGCCATAACAAAAGCAATTCCACCACTTTCTTATGAAACTTTGCGGCATGGCAAAAGCGCTGTTACGCATGAAGATATTCGCTGGAAATATTGCCACATAAAATCTATTTCGCTCTTACCCACTTTACTACTTTTTGACAAAGCCGTGGAAGCTAATGCGGATGAAACTATTTTAATCCGTAACGGTTATGCCTTAGAGGGAACTTCTAGCAATGTTTTTATCGTAGAAAAAGGCATAATTTTCACTCCTCCACTTTCGGAAGAAAACTTAAGTGGAGTAACGCGTAATTTGATTCTAAAACTTGCCCGCGAGAATAATTTTGTTCTACGCGAAGAAGAAATACTGAAAGATCGCCTCTTCAGCGCTGATGAAGTCTGGATTTCCAGCTCATCACGTGGCATCTTTCCTATTGTAAAATTGGATGGGAAAATTATTGGGAATGGCAAGCCTGGAAAGATTTGGGATCGGATGATCAAACTGTACATAAATCAGACGCGATAAATCGCGTCTCTACAGTGTTTTATCTGTTTACTTGCAGTACAAAGAAAAATATAATGACTTTTGGATTCTATTAACCTTCTGAGTGATGTACATGGACAAAAAAATATTTCTGAAATTTTTATCTGCTACATTAATGAGCTTAATGCTCACTTTCATTGGCACCGACGTTTACGCAGCTGAAGCCAAAGTACAAAACCCAGCAGACAACCCAGTTGCAAATCCTCTTCAACCAAATGACGAGAATGACTTTTACGGTGACGATGCTACTAACACTAACTTTCCAGAAATAACCAACGCTTACGCTACTATTGATCCATTTGAAAAATTCAATCGCAAAACTTTTGCATTCAACCGTTTCCTGGATAAAATTATTATTCGCCCCATTGCCGTAGTCTATGACACAGTAGTCCCTAACATTGCTCAAAAAGGCGTCAATAACTTCTTCAATAACACCGATGAAATTCCAACCATAGCTAATGATTTCCTACAAGCGCGCGGCAAACAGGCTCTTAGTGATTTCACACGTTTAGTTATTAATACTACTTTTGGCATCGGCGGACTAATCGATATGGCTACCTTAATGGGGGTTAAAAAACACTACACCGACTTGGGACTTACTTTCGCACAGTGGGGATCTAGAAATACACCCTACTTCGTGATTCCATTCCTAGGACCTAGCACTTTAAATGACGCCCCATCTTTGCCCGTATATTACCAATTTTTGACAATGTGGCCTATGATAAAATCAGACGGCACGCGATATGCCTTCGTGGCTATGCGCTGGATTGATATGCGCGATAGCTTGCTACCAAGCGATAAAGTCATCAATCAATCTTTTGATCCCTACTCTTTTATGAGAAATGCTTACTTGCAACATAGAGCTTATTTGATGCAAAAGGCGGAGTTGGGGCAGGATTAAAAAATTCACTTAGAAGATAAAGGCTGCAGGGTTTGCTTGTAATGCTCTTCCAGCTCAGCGACAATGCTTCTTTTTTGTAAGCAAAGATCTAAAAACCAAGAGGTAGTTGTATCAGTCTCAAATCGAGTAAACTGAGGCTTCCAGTTGTTTTCAGGGCTGTACGTGTAAAAACTTTCGATGCAGCAATGTTGAAACAAAGTTTTATAATCAGCCTCTTTTGAAACTGGATTAATGCACCAAAACTTCCAATTACCACTCAAAGAAGTACGTAATATAACATCGCCACCAAAAACCCCAAATTCAGCACTCGTGCTTAAACCACCACACAAATTCCAACCTGTCCTAGCATCTGCTAGATCAGCAAAAACAATCGAAGCTGGCAATTTTACTAAAGGCTGGTGCCATCCATCCACAATTCTCCTTGCGCATTGAATATTTTCTAAATCTAATTTCCGATGAAAAAAATCTGCGTAATCCGTCGTTACTTTAGACAATGGAGTGCCACCAACAATAATCACATTAGAATCGCTGTACATGCTCCCGGTACTTCGTTCCGCTTCATATACCCAACCGTTAGTGCGTAAAGTATTTATTATCTGATTCTCACTATCCTGCATATCCTTAGAAAGCAAAGAAAACTTCCTGGTCGATGAAGCAGAACTACAACCACGACTATTAATGCTCCCCTTAGAGGTTTTAGGAAAATGCCCAAACATATTAGCCTCCTCTCAAGTAACCCTTTCTTAAATCCTCAGGAAAACGCTCTATAGCATATCGCAGCATTGTGCGAGGCATAAGCGCTTTATTTTTACGTAAAAAATTTTCTAAACATTCTTGATCGCGCTTACCAACCTCCCTAAGCATCCAGCCAGAAGCCTTGTGAATCAGATCTGCTTTATCTTCTAGCAAAGACTCTGAAATATTTAGAGTATGCGAAAAGTAATTATTACGAATAAAATAAAAAGTTGAAACAATAGCAATACGACGCAGCCACAAATTTTTATCTTTAGAAAAAGAAAGTAAAATCTCGCCGCTTTGTTTTTGATCTTTTGGAAACAACTCAGCACCAACTATATGCGGTGCACTTAAATCAACTAGATCCCAGTTATTAATGCGTTGAAAATTAGAAATGTAAAATTTATAAATATCGCCACAAAGCTCTTTCTCTTGCAGCTTAAAGGCTTTTTGATATTGCAAAACTAGAATAAGAAGCGCGAGTAAACGCATCTCGTGCCAAGGCGATTCTAGGAGTTTAGAAAGTGAAGAAAAATCTAACGTGGAGTATTTTTTAGCGACAGAACGCAAAACTGGCACTGTAATACCGAAAAACTTATCCCCTTCGCCATATTCGCCCGGACCAGTTTTAAAAAACCGCTGCAGCACTACAGCCTTTGCACTATTCGCCAACTTTTGCAGTTCTTTTTCTACAGCACTCGCAACTACTATACCCATAGCGATTATTATCGCTTGGAGAAGCTATTTTAGTCTAGAAAAATTGAACAAATGCCATCTTTGACAATGGCATTTGCTTCAACGCGGTGTGAATATTGTTAGTTGTACTACTTACGACTACCTTAAAATAACGATGGTCGAAAGATAAGATGTTGTTCCGAAGAACTGTCTGGGGTTGCTTTAAGCGTTAGAGATGGATTAAGCAAAGCAGCAGCACTAGAACCAGAACCACCTCCAGAAAAAGCAGAAGCACTGCTACTAGTAGTAGCCACTGTTGTTGAACTAACTGATCCATTTTGAGCTAAAGGTAGCATTGCAGCAGGTTGTGCTACGGGTCTTACAAATAATGACACATGCGACACTTGAAAAGATATTAATCTAGAAAATGATATAGGTGAAAAAACACTTGGTGCAGCTGCTATCACAGACGCTGCACTTGTAGATGTTGGTGTGGCAAATGCAGAACTAGAAACAGGTGTTATAGCAACCCTATCATTTAGATATATCTCTTTCAGAGCACCTAGAACCTTAAACAACACATGTTCTAAATATCCTATACCATCCTGAGACATAATCCTAATTCCACCGATAAGTAATTGGTAAGCCTTTAATTTATTATCTTGCGTTTCAACATAAGGACTACTCGCTAGTATCTTTACCAATCCTTCGGTTACTTTCCACTGTTCGTCTTCAAATAATCCATTCAGCCCATTTCGCAATTGTTCAACTAAATTATCTTTCTCTGTTGATGATTCCGCATTTACTGTATCAAATATTTTATGCCATATGGGCAAAATTTTTGACCATATCTTTTTAAAAAATTCCTTAGCTAATTCCTGCAACTCACCAACAGTTAAAGCATCATTAGAAACAGGGGGGGGTACAGTTGCTACCACAGGCACTGCGCTTGTAGATGTTGGTGTGGCAAATGCAAAGCTGAAAACGGGTGTTGGACTAACGCTATTCACTTGACATATTTCCTTCCAACATTCTTGAACCTTAACAAAACAATCCTCCAAAGATATATGGTTTATAACCAAACTTTCCACATCCGGGTGTAAAAAAACAATAACTTCCTTCACTCCTTCGATGAACCTTCGCTCAATCCCTTTTAGCGTTACAAGTTTAAAACTTTCTATCTTTTTGAGGGCTGTCATCAAATCGGTGTTTATAAATAAATACTTTAAGATCGTTTGCAATTCTCTCCTTAAAAGGAAATAATCCGTTTTTTCGAAATGCTCCTGGTCTGCAATCTTTATTTCGTTTAGCTTTCCCAATATGCTTTCAATACAACCTTGTAGGGCTGGAAACATTAATTCAGCTAAATGCAGAATATTTTTATTTTCTCCATTTTCCACGGGTGCTATTACCCTAATTGCAACGCTAGGGCTAAAAGCTCCTATCCAAAAAGCAGGAATAATGCAGCCAGAAGAAACAGATGCTACTGGCGCAACAGACGTTACTGCCGAGCCAAGTACCTCATACTTTGTGGCGGCTTTAACAGCAGTATCAAAAGCAACCTGAATTTTATCATAATTTTCCCTTAAATTTTCTAAACCTTGTTTTAAACCTTGTTCTAAAGATCTAATAAAAAGCTCAAGTTTAATGATAAGATATGGGCAGTCTTGCTTTTTAATACCAGACATGTGGTAGGATCCTAGAAAAATATTGATGAATATCCAGTCCGGGGACTTACATAAATCCTGCAACTTATTCAGCAAATCCTCCTCCTTTTCTGCTGATAATATTTTGATAATCGCAGGCTTTATCTTTTTAAAAAATTTCAGAATTAATTCTAAAGGATAGTATTTTTCCTCTTCATAGACTGCAGTTGCGGAGCTAGCAGATGACGATTCTTCCCCAACCTCAGGAGAAGTTTTTGTATTTTCAGATACTATAGAAGCTGCTGTATCAGCATCTTCTTCCTCTTGATCTATATCGTACCGAGGCATCGCCGAAGTAGAAGATGATATAGCACTAGTAGTCGCAGCTGTTGAACTAGCAGATGATGCGGATGAAACAGCTGGCACCTCTTGCGCTGGTGTGTAAACCGCAGTTTTTACGCTATCATTATCTGAATCTTCTTGCGTTGTTGTAGCGGCCGCAGCACTGGAAGCAGCTGGTGTTGCAGTAACTGTCACAGGGGCTATACTTGTAGACATTGCTGAAGCAGCAGATAATAAAGCGCTAGAAGACCCTGGATGTTGTTGCATAAACACTCCTAATATTAATTTAACGAAAATTATTTTTAATATACGGCTCTGGGTACTAAACTAATATTTATAACTTAAAGCCTTGCTCATATAAGCTGGCTCCAAATATACACCCACCGGTATACTTTTAAAATTAAGGAATTCTTAATTAATAATTTTCAATAAGAAGTTCCCATAATTTTTATTTCGCACTTTCAGCGCTCAAAATCCTATGTTCCTTTCACCCAGCCCTGCGCTCGCTAGCTCGCTTAGGCTGGGCTATCTTATTTTGCCACTTTGTGGCTGTTTGATTGTTTTTATTAGATACCTGGGGAGTTACGGTAAATAAAGCGGGCGTTTAGCTGGCTCCATGAAGCAAGTACACTACTTAAGACTGAAAAATCAAACTTCAGTTGGAATAAAAAAGAGGGGGTACAAAAAAACAAAGAACAACGCCAAATACACACTATTGCGAATTAAACTGTAAAATAGAATTACTAACCTTGCTGATGTTTACACTTCCTTCTTTGAAGCCAACGCCATCTTTGACAATGGCATTGGCTTCAACGCGGTGCGACTAATATTTTTAGTTGTACTACTTACGCCCACCTTAAAATAACAGTGGTCGAAAGATACGATGTTGTTCCGAAGAGCTGTCTGGGGTTGCTTGAGACGCTGGAGATGGCTTAGGCATTGTAGCTTTCGGACGTAAATGCGGATTATCTCTAAAAAAATTATCCATTTCTTGCCGCAAAAGATGGTTGGGCTTAAATTCATTTGTCGTCAACGGCTTTCTACATTCTGGGCATGTTTTATCTTTTTCGTACCACTCTTTAAGCCACTTTTCCTCATATATATGTGCCCTCTCAGATTGGTATACCTCATGCGCATACACTGGCACTTGCATAAGCTCCAATGATATAGGACATATATATTCGACAGGGATAGTTGTGGCTCGCGTCTTCGGAGCAAGAGTTTCGTTTACATGTTTTTTAATAGCAATAAAATTCCCCGCGGCAAGCCGACGGGGTATTAAAAGAGGCGCAACTGCGCATCCTGTAAGTTCTGTCCCTGATTCTTTACATATCGTTCAACAATACCCCAATTACCTCTCTCACCAACT
>JBAYJT010000020.1:0-27968 GCA_041664965.1 Gammaproteobacteria bacterium | reverse complement strand
CCGAAGACATTATCAAATGGCTGAAAGGCGAAGACATGTGCGTCGGCACGCTTTGGAACGGAGTAATAATCTCTGTTGCTCCTCCCATTTTTGTTAATTTAAAAGTTACTGAAACAGAACCAGGCATTCGCGGCGATACTGTGACTGGCGGCAGCAAATCCGCCACTGTTGAAACTGGCGCTGTAATTCGCGTTCCTCTCTTTATTAATGAAAACGAAGTGATCAAAATCGATACTCGTACCGGAGATTATGTCTCGCGTGTTAAAGAGTAATACTTGGCAGCCCACAGCTAGTCTAGAAATTTTACAACTGCGCGCCAATATTTTAGCGAAAATTCGCTCTTTTTTTGCTGTACGCGATATTTTAGAAGTAGAAACTCCGCTGCTTGGACAAACTTCCATTCCCGATCCGAATATTCATAGCATAACTGCAAATACAAATTTCTATCTACAAACCTCGCCAGAATTCGCCATGAAGCGCCTTTTGGCGGCCTACAAAACTTCCATTTATCAAATTTGTAAAGCCTTTCGTAGTGAAGAATCTGGTCGATTACATAACCCAGAATTTACTATGCTAGAGTGGTATAGAGTTGGCTTTGATCATCATAAATTAATGGACGAAATGGATGATTTACTCAAAGAAATTTTAAATTGCTCATCCGCCGAACGCTTAAGGTATGAAGCTGCTTTCCTAAAATATTTAGAAATCAATCCGCATAAAGCATCGCTAGCAGAACTGAAAAATTGCGCCCTATCTAATGGCCTCGAAGCAAGTACAGATTTGCTCGCAGATTCAAACCGTGACACCTGGTTAAATGCCCTCCTCTGCCACTTTATTGAACCAAATTTAGGTAAAAAATCTCCAACTTTTATTTATGACTATCCAGCCTCCCAAGCTGCCCTATCTCGCATAGAAAATAATGTTGCTTCTCGCTTTGAGGTTTATATTGAAGGCTTAGAAATTGCCAATGGTTTTCATGAATTAAAAGATGCCAAAGAACAGCGCCAGCGCTTTGAAAATGATCTTAAAAAACGTGAAAAACTAGGCTTACCAATTCTTCCTGTCGATGAAAACTTCCTCACCGCTTTAGAACATGGCCTACCCGATTGCGCTGGGGTAGCACTTGGCGTGGATAGGTTGATTATGGTGACGACGAAAAATAAAACCTTAAAAACCGTACTTTCTTTTCTAACATATTGATTTCAAAAGAAATCACATAGACATGTTTTTGAATTGTAGGGAACAGGCATGCCTGTTCCTCTACGCTCCAAACAGCGCATCGCGGAAAATCATGGCACTGCGCTCTAAGTTAATAGAACCACGCTCACCGAGCGACGTCATGCCGTGGCGCTTTAGGCTTTCAATTAGGCGTGGAATTTGCAGTTCATCGACACCAAAATCGCTCAAACGCGTCTTAATACCTAAACTTTCGAAAAATGCGCGCGTTTTGGTAATTGCTAAATCTATGCATTCCTTTTCGTCGCTCGCATTAATTCCCCAGACTCTTCTTGCATATTGCACAAGCTTTTCGCGCTTTGGTTCACGTTCTAAATGCAACAAACTCGGCAAAATAATAGCTAACGATTCACCATGGTCTATACCAAAAGCAGCTGTAAGCTCATGTCCCAAAAGATGCGTTGCCCAATCGGTTGGTACGCCCATTTGAATTAAATCATTCAAGGCCAAAGTCGCGGCCCACATAATATTGGCTCGAGCGTCATAATCATCTGGCTGTTGAAACACTTTCGGCGCTTCTTCGATTAAAGTTAATAAAATCCCCTCAGCCATACGATCTTGCAAGGGAGAATTTACGGGATAAGTTAAATATTGCTCGGTCACGTGTACAAAAGCATCTACGATGCCGTTAGCCGTTTGTTTCGGCGGCAAAGAATAAGTTGTTTTTGGGTCTAAAATAGAAAACTGGGGATAAACCAAAGGATGCATAAAAGAAAGCTTGTCGTGTGTTTCTTTTTTGCTTATCACAGCTCCGCAGTTCATCTCCGAACCGGCGGCAGGAATCGTTAAAACACAGCCAATAGGCAACGCTTTAGAAATGCTAGCACTACTAGTAACTATGTCCCAAGGCTCGCCTTTATATGGCGCAGCCGCTGCGATAAACTTAGTTCCATCTATTACAGATCCACCGCCCACTGCCAAAAGAAAGTCAATTTTTTGCTCACGCACAATAACAACAGCGCGCATTAACGTTTCATAGCTAGGATTAGGTTCAATGCCTGAAAATTCCTGAACATCATAGCCTTGCAATGCTGACATTACTTGATCGTAAACGCCGTTAGCTTTGATGCTGCCACCGCCATAGGTCATAAGTATTTTAGCTTTTTTGGGTACTGCATCTTTGAGAGCCTCAATTTGCCCTTCACCAAAATAAATTTTAACTGGATTACAATATGTGAAATTTTTCATAAAACATCTCCGATTACACCCAAACTTTACCCAGCCCTGCGCTAGCAGGAAGCTAGCTTGGACTGGGCTATTTTATCTCGCCCTATCAGGGATTCTTTGAACATTTTCCCCCAGCCCTGCGCTAGCAGGAAGCTAGCTTAGGCTGGGCTATTCTATTCCGCCCCTTCGGGGCTCTTGATTGTAAATATTTTTATTTAACTTCTCGCCACCAAAAAAACGCCAACTATAATTAAACCAATACCTGTTAAACGCAATACGCTCAGACTATCACCAAAAATATAGTAAGCCGCTACAGCGTTTAAAACAAAGCCTAAACTCATTAGCGGATAAGCCTGACTAACTTCTACACGTGATAAAAGGAACAGCCAAAATATCATGCTTACAACGTAGAAAACAACCCCCAATAAAATCCAAGGATTTACTGCAACCTGACCGAGAACTGGAAAAAAAGTTGACCAAGTAAGGTCAAAAACACCGATGCGATTCATCCCGGCTTTTAAAACAAGCTGCGCAGCTGTGTTTAATAAAACAGCACCCAAAACTACTAACATCAAAATTGGTGGCATGGTATCATCCTCAGATCAAAACTTCGTTTTCAAAAGATAACTAATTGATTTATAAATAATTCTTGCAAACATGTTTTTATACAATTATGAATTATGAATGATGAATTTTTATGGAATTATTGAATTTATATTTTTTATATCTGGAATAACAAAACCAACGCGAAAAATTTTCTCATTAATTCATAATTCATCATTCATAATTTATAATTCATAATTTATAATTTTCCCCAACATTTTCTCCAATTCACTCCTCACCTCTTCTGGCGACCGGCTAGCATCCAACACCCCAAACCGTCCTGGCTCTTTTTTTGCTCTCGCTAAATAATTTTCTCGTACGCGCTCAAAAAACTCAATTTTTTCCACCTCAATCCTATCTAATTTACGCGTAGATTTTACCCTTTCTAATCCTAAACTCGCATCTAAATCCAACAAAATCGTATAATCAGGCCGAATTTCGCCTTGCACCCAATTTTCAATAATTTCAATTTGCTTCGCATTAACACCGCGCCCTGCGCCTTGATAAGCATAAGTTGCATCGGTAAAACGATCGCACAAAACCCAAGTTCCCTTTGCCAAATTCGGCAAAATTAAATTTTCCAAGTGCTGCGCCCGCGCCGCAAAAGCGAGCAATACTTCAGTTGATGGCGACATTTTTTCGGCATAGTGATGATTTAAAAGCACCTCGCGAATTTTTTCAGCAATTTCAGTGCCACCAAATTCTCGAGTTAATATACATGGAATGTTGCGAGTCTTTAGATATTCCGCCGCAGAACGAATCACCGTGCTTTTACCAGCACCTTCTACGCCTTCGAAAGTAATAAATAAGCCGCGTTTACTGCTTTTGATATTTTCGTATTGCATTATCCTGCTCTTCTAAAGTTTTAGAAAAATGATGGCTACCATCGCCCTTGGAAACGTAATAAAGCACGTCCCCAGACGCTGGATGCAAAGCAGCCTCAAGAGCCTCTTTACCTGGCATACAAATGGGAGTTGGCGGAAGACCGCGATGCATATAAGTGTTGTACGGCGTATCTTTCAAAATATCCTCATGGGTTAATTTATGATTCACCGAATAATCTTGAAAGAGGCCGTAAAAAACCGTTGGATCCATTCCCAAAGGCATATTTTTAGCAAGACGCCGCACTAAAACCCCAGCAATAATAGGACGTTCTTTTGCTAAAGCCGTTTCTTTTTCTATAATAGACGCTGCAATCAAAGCATCGTAAGTACAGTGAAATGGGATAGATAAATTGCGCTTATCCCAAGCTTCTGCTACGCGCTTTTCCATAAGTCCAAAAGCTATATGTAACAAAGCCACATCTTTTACGCCAGTATGAAATAAATAAGTATCCGGCGCAAACCTCCCTTCTGGCCTATCTCCAGCATAGCCAATGGCTTGCATGATCGCGTCATCGCTTAAATTGTTTATAGTATGTGTTACGTACGTATTACTTTGCAAAGCCTTCAGCATCTGATGAAAAGTCCAGCCTTCCACAATAGTAAAAGTCTGCATATTCACTTCACCGCGAATCATCCTAGCCAAAAGATCCCGGGGCTTCATTTCAGGAGTGATTTGATATTGCCCAGCTTGTAGAGAACGCATGCTGCCATCTATATGACCCAAAATAAAGAAATAATAGGGGTTAGATAAAATGCCTTGAGTAGCAAGCTGACGCGACAGAGCGTAAGTCGAAGTACCTTTGGCGTAAACAAACTCTACCGCTGGCTTACCAGGAGATAAAAGCGGCGCATTAACAAATTGCCAAAAACTAAAAATTACATAAACCACACAGGCCAGTAAAACTGTACCAATCCCCGACCAGATGAATTTTTTAGATGTTTCTAACATAGATTTCGTTCCTTTGGATTATTTTTGTACGCTGACCAGTTTAAACGAAATCTAGAGAATTTACTAATAGGCTATTTCATCAGATTATCCAGTCGCTTACACGCAGTTCAGACTTCAATTTTTCCGGAACTTAACACATAAGTTACTCTACGTAATAAATTCATATGATAGCCCGGTTCCGTTTTCAATATTCTATTTAACAAAACCTTAATGAAAAACGACTTTTATGGTGGTATAATGCTCACTCCTTAAACTTTAGCCCAGGTATTTTGACATGTATTATCACAAAAGTAATAGTAAACAAAAACCCTATGAACAAACGTTAAGTTATGTAGATCAAAATATTTTTTTCCAAACTGCTTTGAAAGCGATGCCTAAAACTCGACAAAAAAATGCTAGACATTATCGTCTAAGTGAACCTTTTGAAGATTCATGTCTTTCTTCACCGAGAATGGGGCATGGCACTCTATACAACAACGCTAGAAATCATCGTCAGTCACCATCCAATAGTACAATTCCATTACCACAAATTATTTCGTCACCACCTTCTACCCCCCTTAGTACTTTGTTGCTCTGTTCGCCTCCTTCGTCACCACCATCCAGCCTCTGTACAGTTTTAGATCATGAATCTTCTAGTTACACACAATCACAAATGACTTCTTTGGTCACAACAAATGCTAAGACTGCTCCCATTGAACTTGAAGAAACAAGTTCATCCCTGCCCCAAACATCGGGCGTGACAAAAGCTGAGGCTGCTAGCGATTTTATATTAACACCCTTGTTTTCAATAACCCCCACTCCTGATACTATCCCAGCCAGCTACATACTTATTCCTGGTCCAGTAGAAGAAGAAAAACCTGCTGCTATACCTGAGCCAACAAGCTCTACCAGTAGCACATCGCCTTCAACTTTTTTCTTTCCAACCAAGAATCCAGGGGCTCAAGCAGCACCCCCATCGAAAATTACACCACAACCATCCATAAGCCGTGGATTGATCAGTACAGCGTTCCGAAAAGTAGAAGAATTAGCAACCATGCTTTTTCACTTCGGAAATTAAGTCAACACCAACACTTACCAGAACCAAGTTTGTGCAGAAACTAGGGTTTGTAGTATTTGCATGAATTTTTAATAAAAAAACTTGCAATAAAAAGCAACTATGTGATAAACTACAAGTATTATGAATAATTTGGCAAAATTAAATTCAACTGTAACAGAAGGCGGAGTCTACCGCAGAGAAGTGCTGCTGCCATTCTCTAAAGCAATAGATAGAGATTTGGCAAATCTTGTAAAGAGCGGCCATTTGGAAAAACTTTCTGGCGGTCTCTATTACAAACCTCAAAAAACACGGTATGGAAATTTACCTCCAAATGAGGGAGAATTGATAAAGGCTTTTTTGCGCGACGATTATTACTTACGCTATTCGTGGAATGATTATAACAAACTTGGCCTAGGCTTGACCCAAAACTATAACCGTCAAGTTGTTTATAACCAAAAACGACATGGCCTGTTTTTACTAGGTAGCACCTATTTCGATTTTCGTCGTCCAGCCAGGGGCTTTCCTATAAAACTAACGACTGAATTTTTACTTGTCGATCTGGTCAACAATTTGAACGAACTTGCGGAAGACAGTAACACTATCAAAGAAAACATCAAAAAAAATTACTCCAAATTTAAGAAGCACAAAGTAATGGAATACGTTAAAAAATACGGGAAAATAGCAACACGCAAATTTTTTGCCGAAATAACCACTTAACACTATGTTTTTACATAAATTACCAGACATCAAAGATTTCTTTGAAGTTGTGGCAAGAGAACGCAAACTACTTCCAACTATAGTAGAAAAAGATTATTGGCTAACCCACTGCCTATGGGGGATTCAGCAGCAAGGATTTCAATTCGAACTCAAAGGCGGAACATCTCTATCCAAAGGTTTTGCAATCATAGAAAGATTTAGCGAAGATATTGACATTCAAATTCATCCATTAGAACCAAACACTCTTAAAGTAGGAAAAAACCAAAATAAGCCTACCCACATCCAAAACCGTAGAGAGTTCTTTGACAAAGTAGCTCTCCAACTAAATATACCGGAAATGAAATTTTCTCGCGATCATAATTTCGATGATTTACTTAAAATGCGCGGAGCTGGTGTAAGGGGTGAATACCCTTCCCTCTTTTCCACTGTTCCTGGCTTAAAAGAAGGCTTGGTTTTGGAACTGGGTTTTGATCAAACTATACCTTTTGTAAATTGCGATATAACTTCGTGGGCACTAGAAAAAGCCTTTTCTTTACGTTTACCAATCATTGACAATCGAGCAAAAAATGTGCACTGTTATTGCCCAGAATATACTTTCGTAGAAAAGCTACACACAATCTCAACCAAATATAGATTACAACAAGAAAACACGACCATGCCTGTAAATTTTCCCCGTCATTATTATGATGTCTATAAATTACTAGAAAGTGATCGTGTACTAAATTTCATTGGTTCTAAAAAATATTATGAACACAAAGAAAAGAGATTTAGATCTCTAGATGAAAGAAACATAGCTCAAAACCCAGCCTTCACCGTACCTGATATACAAGCCAGAAAATTATTTGACCAAGAATTTCAAAGAAAATCTGCAATATATTTTGGCAAGCAACCTACATTTAGCAATATTTTGCAGCGCATTGCTAAACATATTCACCGGCTGTAAAAATCTCTTTCATCTAAATCTAGAACCAAGTTTGGTAGAAGCCAGGGTTGAAGGACGTGCACAATAGTCTGACCAGCAAGAAATACATAAGGGCAGACCTATGTGTCTGCCCTTACAAGAATTGGATGATTGCTAGGTTGGTTATGCAGGCTCTACAGTTTTGGAGACAGAGGAAGTGATTGTGGCGGCTGGCCTTGTGTATGTTCAACGCTAGTCGACGCACTAGTTACAACACTAATACCAGCACTGTAAGGAGGCGGCGGAGATGATACCCCTGTAGCCTTACCTATATTTTCGTAGGAGGCACTACTAGGCAAACCCAAGTCTTTGGTTAGCATAGCCAAAGCCTCTTTTTGGCAGTCTGGAATTTTCAAAGCCAAACCAGCCTCTAAAATCCACGGATTTCCCCTACTAGGAAGCTTTGACTGCAAAGATGAATATAAATTACGTCTGCTAAAATCATCACTATTTCTTAGAGGGGCTCTAAAATCAAAACCAGTACTAAAACCAAACAGCTTATGGCTTTTATTATCGAACATTCTCATTAAAGCATCCTTTGCTTCCTTGGTTGTATGTGTTAACAATTTTTCCGCAGCCCTATTCAGATGCGAAAATTCTAATCCTAACCCAACAACCTTCATGCTAGCATTATCTTTAATTAGTTTTAAAAATTCCTTTGGATCAGCTTCCGCTAATTGAACAAAAAATTCTGCTAAAACCCCTTGGCTTACCTTCTTCAAAAGAGCTAGTTTCTGAGATCGCTTTGCAAGTCCTTTGTATTGGCTACATAGGCCAACTGCCCCTTCGTTTTCAGAAATAGGTGTTTTAGCCGTAGTTGGGACTTCCGAAACGACTTGTATAAATCCAAAAAATATTTGCGGGTTATCTCGTATCTTTGCTTTTGCTTCTTCAGTAAAACATCCCTGCAACGACTTCTTTTCCTCTGGTGATAAACTTGCAAAAAACTGAGCTTTTTTATCTAAGGGAAGGTTGGTCATGCTCTGTATACTGCTGGCTAAATCTTCTGTTTTATCTAATATTTCTTGCTCACTAGCTTCATTGTCTCCATCGCCCCCATACTTGCGAACGTAATTTATCGCTGCATTCAAAATCGATGGATGTGCAATAGAAAAAACAGGATATTCGGAACCAAGGCCAATCTCAGTAGGAAAATTATCCATTGAATCAATTATAGACTGAACTGAGCTTACTGGAGTATCCGAAGTCTTAATAAGTTGTGCGGATAAAGGTTCACGAATTATTTCAGTAGAAATATTTTGGAATACTCTCTTTAATGCGCGCGCCATCAACCTATTTGCTACTTCGTTGACTGATCCCACGCTTTGACCAACAGGCGATGGGGCTCGTTCTAACATAGGTATGAAATTTACTGCAGAAGCACTATTACTCGAAACAACGGTGGTAACAGCTGTTTCGACGGGACTTGAAGAATGAGAGAGATCTTCTTTCTTCGCGCCAATAAACTCTATCACGTTACTCGCCTTCATCAAAGCTCCTCTGGCACGAGTTTCTTTTATCAACGAAAGTAAATCATAATAAAGTTTTGAGGCATTGGGATTACCTATAAACAACGCACGTCTTTCAGCTTCATTCAAATTCTGGTATAAGGCATTTATAACTTTTTGCTTTTGTTCCTTTGGAAAAGTAAGAATATACTCAAATAAAATATGTATAGGGAGGCTTTTACCTAGCGTCGGAGTAAAGTATGCACGCATGTCTCTCCAATGCGCCTCAACTTGGCCACTCGCGATATCCTTTAGCGACATCCCATAAATTACATTAATCATCGAGTTTAAGCTATCCAACAAAGAAACATTATCTTTGGTCGTCTTGTTTTTCAGAATCTCGGAAGGGGAAGTATTAGCATTCAACGCAACTTGCATACCAGTTGAAGTACTAACAGATATAGGTACATTATTTCTTGCTTTAGCTGCATGACCAGGTCTTGGACTTCTCGGTCTTGTGGGAGTTGCAGTAGTCATATAAATCACCCCTCATTTCAACAACTTAAACCACTAAAGCGATCATCCTGAGCCATCCTTTAGCAAGATTTAGCAATTCAAGTCAATTAGTAACTTTTGCTAGAATCCTTAAGCAAATCTGTATGTTATAATTATAGCACAAGAAAGGGAACGTTGTATTAAAACAGTATGAAATTTTCAGAATGCAACTTTAAAATGTAACTCGTTGATTTATAAGGAAAACGCGCAGACATGTTTCTGGGAAATTATGAATGATGAATTATGAGTTATGAATTGATCGGATAATATTTCTGATAAAATTACAAAAAATTCATACTTTACCATTCATAATTCATCATTCGTAATTCATAATTTTCCTAAACAACAAACTCACGTTCGTGCCGCCAAAGCCGAAGGAGTTGGAAAGAACATAGTCGATACGCATTGGACGCGCTTTATTGGGGACAAAATCGAGATCACAACCTTCGTCAGGATTTTCAAGATTCATTGTGGGAGGAGCAATTTGATCGCGCAGAGCCAAAATAGAAAATATGGCTTCCACGGAACCGGCAGCTCCAAGTAAGTGACCGGTCATGGATTTAGTGGAACTTACAGCTAATTTATAAGCATGCTCGCCAAAAACTTTTTTGATAGCTTTAACTTCTACAATATCGCCCAAGCCTGTAGAAGTACCGTGGGCATTGATATAATCAACTTTTTCTTTTGCTAATTGAGAGTCAGCTAGAGCATTGTGCATTGCTAAAGCTGCGCCCTCGCCTTCTGGTTCGGGAGCTGTCATGTGATGAGCATCGCTACTCATGCCAACGCCTATTAACTCAGCATAAATATGAGCGCCGCGCTTTTTGGCATGTTCATATTCTTCTAGCATAACAACACCGGCACCTTCGCCAACGATAAAGCCATCGCGATCTTTGTCCCAAGGCCTACTGGCATGCTCTGGATCGTCGTTACGTGTAGATAAGGCTCGCGCTGAAGCAAACCCGCCCACACCAAGCATAGTCATAGACATTTCGCTGCCACCAGAAAGCATAGCATCTGCGTCGCCATAAGCAATCATACGGGCTGCGCAAGCTATGTTATGCGCGCCTGTTCCGCAAGCTGTTACAACGGAAATATTAGGACCTTTAAGGCCATGCTTAATAGAAACCATGCCGGCCGCCATGTTAATAATGGCATTGGGAATAAAAGTGGGAGAAATCCATTTTGCTCCCTTTTGTACACAAAGATCATGATTTTTTTCAACAAGTGGGAGTCCGCCCATACCAGAACCAATAGCAACACCAATACGAGCCGCGTTTTCCGCATTTATAGAAAGTTTGGAATCAGTCATAGCCTGGTGGGCTGCCGCAACAGCGTACTGCATAAACATATCAGCTTTGCGGCTTTCTTTTGGATCAAGATAGGGAGATGGATCAAAGTTTTTCACAGACGCACAAATTTGAACAGGAAATTGCGACGTATCGAAGGCCGTAAGCGGACCAATACCGCTTTTACCGTCTAAGATAGCTTTCCATGTCGACTCTGTATCTAATCCTAACGGAGTCACCATGCCAACTCCGGTTATAACTACGCGTCGCTTTGTCACAACTCACCTCGAGCTAAATTACTCTTTATTGGTTCGAGCACCGATGTAATCGATAGCTTGCTGAATAGTTGTAATCTTTTCAGCTTCTTCATCAGGAATTTCCATACCGAATTCCTCTTCTAAAGCCATTACTAATTCAACAGTATCTAAAGAATCTGCACCAAGATCGTCAACAAAAGAGGCATCGGTGGCGATTTCTTTTTCTGCCAAGCCCAACTGTTCTGCGACGATTTTCTTAACGCGTTCTTCGATAGATGCAATATTTTCTGCCATTTGCTATTTCCTCTTTAAGGTTAATAAAAAAACTTAATTTTCACAGTTTATTCAAAAGTTCTAAAGATGCAAGATGTTTATTTACTCTTTTTCCATCAAGAGCCCTGAAAGGGCGAAATATGGTAGCCCAGCCTAAGCGAGCTTGCTCGCGCAGGGCTGGGAACATATCACATAAACATCCCACCTCCAATATGGAGCGTAGTTCCAGTTATGTAAGATGCATCATCTGAAGCCAAAAACGCCACACCCTTCGCTATATCCAAAGGCGTACCAGGACGATTTAGTGGCACCGTCTTTAAAATTTCCGCTTTTTGTTCTGCTGTCAGTTTATCTGTCATTTCGGTTGCAATATAGCCAGGAGCTATGGCATTTACCGTAATAGATCGCGAAGCAACTTCTTTTGCTAAAGATTTAGTAAACGCAATCACGCCGGCTTTAGCAGCGGTATAATTAGTTTGACCTGCATTACCTGTCACACCCACGACAGAAGCAACATTTATAATTCTGCCAAAACGCTCTTTCATCATACTGCGAATCACAGCGCGCGAAAGGCGAAACACGGAAGTTAAATTAGTTGCAATAACCTGATCCCATTCAGCATCCGACATGCGCATCAGTAAATTATCACGTGTAATACCGGCGTTATTGACTAAAATTTGTGGAGCGCCGCCAAAAGCTGCATTAATTTCCTTAAGGGCTGTATCGATTGAGTCAGAACTAGTGACATCCAAGCAAAAACCCTGACCAGAAAGATTTTGCGCTTT
Source organism: Gammaproteobacteria bacterium (assembly GCA_041664965.1). GTDB lineage: Bacteria > Pseudomonadota > Gammaproteobacteria > UBA9339 > UBA9339 > JBAYJT01. The sequence goes on along the minus strand of JBAYJT010000020.1, from coordinate 15,808 downwards.
GAAATATTCGCTGATTTTAGCAGCAAATTCCGGACTAATGTCGCTAGCCGCCACACGCGCGCCGCAACGTGTCAATTCTTCTGCAATCGCCAAACCAATACCACGATAGGCGCCAGTAACTAGAGCGATTTTGCCGTTTAAATTCATACACAAAACTCCTATAAATAATTATGAATTATGAATGATGAATTTTTTGTAATTTTATCAAAAATATATTTCAATTAATTCATAACTCATCATTCATAATTTTTCCGCAAACATGTCTACGCGATTTCCTTTAAAATCAATTAGTTGCATTTTCAAGTTCAATTCCCTTTCTTCCATTCATAATTCATAATTCATCATTCATAATTTATAATTAACAACGTTTTGTTGCAAATTCCCTGATGTTCCCAAAAACATCGTTGTAATATTCGGCGCAATACGTTTATTTAATCCCGTTAAAACCTTGCCCGGACCGCATTCTAAAATTGCTTCCACGCCTTCTTTGGCGAAATATTGTACTATCTCGACCCAACGCACTGGATGAGATAGCTGACGAACCAAAGCGTCTTTAATTTTTTCAGGTTCAGCATAAAACAAAACATCAGCATTTTGCAATACCGGAATTTTGGGAGATCGCACTTCTAGTTTGGCCAAGAGTTCTACTAATTTCTCCCCTGCTGGAAGCATTAAAGAACAGTGCGACGGCACACTAACAGCCAAAAGCTTAACGAGTTTGGCTCCCGCTTTTTCGGCTAATTCCACAGCGCGTAAAGCGGCTTCTTTTTCGCCCGCTAAAACAGTTTGGCCAATAGAATTATAATTGGCAGGAGTTAAAATTTGACCATGACTTGCTTCCTTACAAATCTCAATTATTTTATCGTTATCTAATCCAACAACAGCCACCATAGCGCCCTTGCCTTCTGGCACGGCTTCTTGCATTAATCTTCCGCGCTCCGCCACTAATTTTATTGCCGAACTAAAATCTAGAGCTTTAGCGCAAACTAAAGCTGTATATTCTCCTAGACTATGACCTGCCAAAAAGCTTGGCATAGTTCCACTAGCTTCTTGCCAAACGCGCCAAACAGCATATCCCGCCGCTAATAAAGCTGGCTGAGCATTAGTCGTTTGATTGAGTTTTTCTTCCGGACCATTTTTTACTAGATCCCACAAATCAAAACCCAAAGCAGTGCTAGCTTCAGTGAAAGTTTCGTTGATACAAGGATAAGATCCAGCCAATTCGGCTAGCATGCCAACAGATTGCGAACCTTGACCTGGAAAAACAAATGCGATTTTTTTGCTCATAATGAGACATTATATATCTCACTTAGGCTTTTGCGTCAATGTCGTTGATGGAGGCTCAAAAAGCTTAAGCAAACTTGGCGGCAATACTGCTAATGGATCACTAGCGGAATTTGCGGCGCTAAATGCCAACACCGTTGAGCTCGTAGAGCTTTGAGAATAAGTGGTTGGCTTACTAGGCGAAGTTGGACAAGAAAACATCGAGGGAGAAGAGCTAGTTGCTAAAATAGGCAACAAGCATGTTGACACAGGTAGATTAATAGGAGAAACCTTGGGTTTAGGATGGGATGAACTCGTAGCAACACTATTAGCCGCTATAATTGGATTGTCTTTTACAGCAAAAAAAACCTTCGCTTCTGAGCTATATTTATGTAATATAAGTTTTCCATCTTTTCTCACTAGTCCACAATAAGAAAGAGCTTTACCTTCATCCAAATTATTTACCGCAGAACTGATTAAGCTCGTAATAAAACATTTTTTGCCATTCACAAGCAAAATCTCTTGATTATAAAATTTATGGCAATGGCCATGACATATTTTGCTAATACCGCAAAAACAAGCTGCTAAATATACTTCCGAACCATTGTTAAACCCAGGTCCTTCTACAGAACCTCGCGACCTGCTACCTATAATTTTAGGCCCTAAAGCTTGATCTGACCATAAAGCATGATAGCCACCTGTAGAGTAGTCTTTAGAAAACACAAACGTACCAATGGATGGTTGTACTGGATTGCCTAATAAAGAAATTTCATACGGCCAAGCTGGATTGCCGTGCACCAACATAGTTCCATCTTTTAAAAATCCAGCTAAAGGAAGCTGCTCAAGAGCAGCAACAAAACGCCTCAAATAACCATTTTGTCGCATACTATCTATAACGTTTATATCCCATTGCGAAATACCCAGTTGATGAAACCTTAGAAAAGATTGCGATAAACCGGAAGACATATACTTCGACAAAGATTGAGCTAAATAATCCTCATGATTGCCAGCCAACAAAAATACTTTGTCAGGATAAAGTGAGCGCAAAAGAGCAAAAAACATCAATGTTCCAATACCATACTCCCCTCGATCCACCATATCACCTAAAACAATTATGCGTCGAAGCTCGCCTTTCTCATCAAAACCATGTTTTTGTAGCCAAAGAATGGCAGAATCTAATTCTCCATGTAAATCTCCCAAAACCAATGTTTCTTCACCACTAGGTAGAGTTATAAAAGTTCTAGAAGTAGCCCCGGAAGGATCTTTACTATCAGGATTTCTAACCCATGTACAAGTTGATTTAGGGTCTCCTTCGCAGCACTCTATAAAACCATTGGGAATAGTTGCTGTTGTAGAACTAGACGAACCTTGGCTTGTTGCTGACGTCCTTCCTCCCCTCTTACAATTTTCAATAGCAGCAAAAACGCCATCTAACGTTTTTTGATCCTGAATAAAGCAAGTAAGTTTTGGTTTAAACGCTTCTTCCAGCTTACTTACCATAACCTCTGGCGTTTGGATTTCTTTAAACCCTTTTTCCAATTCATTCCTATAAAGTTCTGGCAAATTACTTTTTGCAATTTTCTTAGCAATATCTTCAAAATATTTTATTAAAAACCCGGGGGAGGAACTTGCAGGTGAAGAAGATGCGGACGAGGAAGCTCCCGAAGAACTGGAGGATGCGCTAGATGGACTTGCAGATTCATCTGGATCATCAAAAAGTGACGGACCTCGAAATGAGGGGTGATGTACAAAAGGATCTTTTGTTGTTTTTTTGGGTGGAGAAACAGTCATAAGCATTCGTATCTAACTGACACCATGATTTAAAAACATAACTCTTTGATAAATAACAAAATCCTGTAGACATGTTTTTTCTATTCTCCCTGAGTTTTTTTGCGCAAGCAGAATTATAACAGAATTAGCTTAAGAGAAAATGAGTTAAAAACTCACATACACGTGCAGCAAGGAGAAGCATTGACAACTTTATTTTGAATAGGAAAATATTTTACATCGCCAATGCCAAACTTAATGCATACACAATCTCTTTGATTGGCATTCGAATTACGTTCAGAAAAAATCAAACAAGCCGCTGAAGATCGTATAATTTTTTCTAGACCAACTAAATCATTATCTTGTATAAACACAGCTTGCACTTGGTAATTCTTAGTGTCTTGCCACCATTTTTGCCTTTCATCCCCAAAGGCAACCAACACGATTTGCCCGCCACCTTGATCTTTAGCGAACTGACAAACTTTTTCTGTTTCTGCGACATTTAGCTTGAGCTTGGCATCATGCTGAATAATTATGGCACTATTTTCAGTGATTGTTGTGTTAGGAAAAAATGGCATATTACATTGCTCCCATCTTCTGTGGTATTAGATGCTTCTCGGCGCTAATCTCTTTAGGAACTGTTGTACATTTACTAAAGAAAGACGACCGGCTATTGAGCATACTTGGCGTAGTCGCCGCTTTTATAACATCTTCTATCCAATTTATCCACCTTGTAGCAACAATGGGATCTTTTATTTGTTTTTGTTGCATAAAATTTGCACAGAATCCACGAAAATAGTCAGGAGATAATTTAGCCAAGTCAATGGCTTCTTGAAAAAATGCAGCTCTTTCTGGATCGCATTGCCACTTACATAGCACTTTATCTTCAAAATACACTGAATCGTAAGCAGCTTTATGCAGTTTTGGAAAAAACTCTAGTATCAAATTCGCTTCAAACTCATTCTGAAAAAAAGAATTAGGCGGTACGTAAATACCAGCAATTTGCCTGCCATTTTTACAGCGACCTAAAACATTAGTAGTTGCATCTTTTGGAGTAGAATTTTCAAATGTCTTTTGCCAAAGACGAGCCAAATTTAAGCATGTAAAAATAGAGCTTAACATGCTATTTTGAGTTTGTGGCAAAATAATTTCACTGCGCCATTGAGGGAGCGGATTTTCTTTGTCTCTATTGTTAGCGGTTAAAAACAAACGGGTATTGCCATTTTTGTATTCTAAGGTTTTGTAGTGTTCCATCAACTGCGGAATTATCTGACCAAGCAACTCAGAAGCGAATTTCTTGTTTTTTGGCTGAGAACCAAATTCACGTATAGCATGGATAACTAAGTCTAAAGCATTACCAGTCTTAGAACCTATAATATCATCTAGCAATTGCAAAAATTTTTTTCTTTCAGGAGTAAAAGCTGCATAGCAAGAACCAAAATTATGTGGGCCAGGAGTTGTATCGTAAATAACTTTTGTGGATGTCGCATCAGAAATTTTAATTTTTGATGGAGGTAATGGCTCCATCATATTCCTAAGCTCATCTCGAGAATATATGATGTGCGCACGCTTTACACATTTTGGTATAGTATGTCCCTCAACATCCGCATAACCATCGGCAGAAACAGGAATACCTGCTAACTTAACTTGTTGCCCCGCAACAAGATCGTATAAGGTTGCATGAATAGACAGTTGATTTAGCCATACTTGCAAGTCGGCTGTAGCTAAGAACGGACACTCTTTCGACAATTCAGCTCTAGCTCCTGTTTCACCAGTATCTTCCACCCACGCTTGCAAATAATTGCTAAACCTAAGCGCATTCACACTACCTCTACTAAAACCAAATAAAGATAATTCTACACCATCACTCGACAGCTTTGTTCTTTGCTTTAAATCATGAATAAGTTGTGCCTTAAAATGCTCAAAAGCTTCTTTAGCAATATTTATTGCATCTTTACCTAATCCACCCGGTCCAGTGATTTGTAGAATCTTTTGCCCTGAAGCATAGCAATGTCTTGTTCTGGCATCTAAAATGTTTGCAACACCAGTATCTAAAGCAGTACCATTAAAATTAACCACATAGCGCAACGACTGTTGTACGATAATTGCTGGTTGGGAGGTGACCGGTTGCAAAGTAGCAGAAGAAACTGAAGTCACTAACTGCTGGGCGGCCGATGGATCCCCGATTTTGGCATCAATAATCTTACGTAAATCTTCAACTTCTTTATCCTTCTTGATAGATAGAGAACACAAAATTTCCCGTGCTTTTTCTTTTACAGATGGCCACGTCGAAGCACCAAAAGCAAGCGCACTAAGCAATTTATCAAAAATCGATAGCCAAGGTAGGAAATATTTTTCTGGACATTGTTCAGTTGTCTTATACAGCAATCTTTCTTGCAAAAGATCCAAAATTTCCAATATATCTTGCTCATTTAATGACAGTTTTTTCATGAGCTCTTGATTACACAAAGCTCCTAAAAGCAACTCGCCTGATTTGTCTTTTTGTATGAGACTAATAAAAATGGGTTTTATATCCACCCCATTCGGAGCTATCCACCAAGCTATTAACTTATCCCGCAGCTTACGAGAAAGAGGCTTGATTTCAGTACAGCGTTCTAATTCGCTTGCAAAATCAGCTTTAATTTCTCGAGTTATAGTTGTAGCCATAAAAACAGCAATATCACATTAGTAATATAGCGTATTTTAGCACACAGCCAACCCCTTAACCTTAAATTTACCTTAAGAAAGAATAAGTTATGCTTAAGACTAATTAAAAAGGGCCAGGAGAAACAGTTGTAGTAGAAGAAGATGATGACGATGATGGCTTTGTCTGTGAAAACAAAGAAGACGATGCTGAAGATAAACATCCAGGCAGAACACTACTATTACCAGATGGAAACACAATATCTTTCCATGTGTTCGTTGAACTAGCAGCATGGTGAAGTGTAATTTCCCTGTTTACTCCAACTACAGCACAAGAACTATGATTATTTTTACTAGCACGCCAAGAAGAAACCAAGCTGATTATTTGGAAATATGAATGAGGCGAGACCTCAATACCAAGAACATAGCTCGTATGGGTATGCCCAAACAGCATACGCTCGATTCCGCTTTGAAAAGCCTTTACGTACACTTCTTCCCCATTATAAAAACCAGGACCGGAGCCTCCTCGCGAATTTGTTCCAGGCTGCGTACCATACATAGCAAATTCCGACCACAAAATATGATAACTCTTTTCTTTGGTATGAGAAAAAACAAATGTACCAACAGTGGGCTGGACAAAGTCTCCTTTACTCTCCATATCATAAGGCCAGGCTAAGTTACCATGTGCATACATAGTTCCATCTGGAGTAAAAAGAGCAAGCGGCAATTTCCTTATAGCCTCCGCAATCTCTTGAAGATCTGCAGGTTGCTCTTGCAATGCTCTAATAACTTCAGCATCCGGTGCAGAAACAAATTTTTGAAGCCATGCTATTTTTTCAGCCGAAGCCCCCTTAGCTAAAGCTTCTAATACCTTAGCCAAATGCTCTTCGTGGTTGCCGGCAAGCAAAAAAACTTTATCTGGGTAAATGTGTCTTAAAACAACAAAAAAATATAAAACTCCTAACCCAAAAACACCCCTATCGATCATATCGCCCAAGACAATAATTCTGCGCATTGTTCCATCGCTATTAAAGCCTTCGGTTACTAACAAATAGATTGCTCCGTCTATATCTCCATGTAAATCACTCATAACAAGAGCATCTTCATCTGCAGGTAAAGCTAAAAATGTTTTTTCCGAATCTTTTGAAGGCATTTTCACCCACGTCGCATTTGAGCTAGTATCTCCTTCAAAAAATTCCTCTTTCAGTTCTGCTTCTGCTCCCGTTAACCTACAGTTTTTAATGGAAGAAAACACCTCGCTAAGATGCTCTTTATCTTTGAGGTAACAAATACAGTGAGGAATTACTGCCTCGTTTAAAAAATCAAGCAAATGCTCCTTACTAGCCAACATTGAAATCCCTTCTTTCAGCTCCCTTATTTTGAAAGACTTTGGAAAATGTTTATCGTATTTGCATAACCACAACAAAATACTTTCAACATATTTTTGCAACACTGCATTTTGTTCATAAAAAACCAGCTTTGCACTAAACTCGAGCCACTCACTCTGAACAGCCGCCCTTTGCAAAGACCCACTAGAAATTTCGCTTCTTAACGGTAAATATGAGAGTAAAGAAATATCATCCAAACTTGGAAATAAATCATCAAGTTGATACAAAGGCTCGCTAAACATACACCCGACCCTAAGCAAACTACCAAAAGTACAGACGCGATTAATCGCGTCTCTACATTAAATTTATAACTTATTGATTTTAAAGAAAATCATATAGACATTTATCCTCCATAGCTTTAGCGTAGGGGGATGTTTTTTCGCGCAAATTTCTTTATCGAGAAAATTATAGCAGAAGGATCTCGAAAATGTGCACAATTTCACCCTCCATTTTCGCAATGTACTTCATAATAAACCTCCGATCCTTTACAATATGTCGAATATTTAAATTCCAATAATCTAAATCCGGAAATCAACTATGGAAGAACAAAACAAGCCTACATTTCGCCAACGTGGCATTTATTTACTGCCTAATTTATTCACTATAAGCGCCCTCTTTGCCGGCTTTTACGCCATCATTGCTGCCATGCGAGGGCATTATGAAAATGCGGCTATTGCGATTTTTATCGCCATGTTGATGGATTCTTTAGATGGGCGCGTGGCGCGTCTTACCAACACAACAACGCCTTTTGGTGCGGAATTAGACAGCTTATCCGACATGGTAGCCTTTGGTATTGCACCAGCTTTAGTTGTTTATATTTGGGGACTTACTGAACTTGGCAAATTTGGTTGGCTGGCAGCTTTTGTGTATGCAGCAGCCGTGGCGCTGCGCCTCGCTCGCTTTAATACACAAGTCAATAAAAGCAAACGCTACTTTCAAGGCCTTGCTTGCACACCGGCTGCTGGTGTACTCGCTGGTATGATTTGGGTGACTCAAGATTTATCTTTGTCTGGCCAATGGGTAGAAATTCTTATCGCTTGCTCGTCCATATTTTTAGGCGTCTTGATGGTCAGCAACATACGCTTTCGTAGCTTTAAAGATCTAGATTTACGCGATCACGTGCCATTTACTATAATTCTCATCATAGTTCTCATCATAGTTTTCATTTCTTTTGCGCCATCTTACATTTTGGCAGCACTAAGTATTTTGTATGCCCTATCTGGCCCAGTTGGAACTATTTTGGAACTACGTAAGAAAAAACATGAACGTAGGCAACATCTGCAAAACATCAAAAAAACTGGGGAAGAAAAAACAAAATTATAAATTATGAATTATAAATGATGAATTATGTTGCAATGTAATTACATAAAAAACCTAGTCAAAAATGCCTTAGATGAAGATATTCAAAGTGGCGATATAACAGCCAGCCTGTTACCACAAAGCAAAAAAGCCAAGGCCTATATTATCAGCCGCGAAAAAGCTGTTATTGCCGGTATTAAGTTTGCGGACGAAGCCTTTCACCAACTCGATAAAGACTGCAAAATTACTTGGATGGTACAAGATGGCGATTTTGTTAAACCCAAGCAAAAACTCGCCAAAATCGAAGGCAAGGCAGCATCCATCTTAACTGCTGAAAGAACAGCCTTAAATTTCTTACAAACTTTATCAGCCACAGCCACACAAACAAGTATTTTTCTAGATGCTTTAAAAGGCACTAAAACAAAACTTCTGGATACGCGGAAAACCATTCCAGGACTTAGATTAGCTCAAAAATATGCAGTTCTTTGCGGTGGCGGCAAAAATCATCGCTTAGGCTTATACGACGCGTTTTTGATCAAAGAAAATCACATCGCAGCTTTTGGGTCTATAAGCAAAGTAATAGCGGCAGCGCGCCAAGCTCATCCTCATAAAAAAGTAGAAATAGAAGTCCAAAATTTAGCTGAACTCAAAGAAGCTCTCGCCGCCCGCGCTTATATTATTATGCTCGATAATTTCGACCTTAAAACAATCCAAAAAGCTGTGAAATTAAACCAAGAAACCGCGAGAACTAAACTCGAAGTTTCTGGCGATGTAACCTTAAAAAATATCCGCAAAATTGCAAAAACTGGCGTTGATTACATTTCCGTCGGCGCTTTAACCAAAAATATTAAAGCAATTAATTTGTCGTTGTTGTTCACATAACTCCTCATTCATAATTTATAATTCATAATTCACAATTTTTTGCAATACCGTAAAAAACACGGTATAGAAATCCGCTAAAAGCGCATTTACACTGCGCAAATGCAAAAAATATTACATAAAATTTTCATCCTGGTGTTCTGTTGTTTTTCGCCGATAACCTTTGCCGATTTGCATCTAGAACGTTTTCAACTAAAACCAACAGCAACTCTAGAAACGCTTAGTGGAGATGCGACCATAGCAAGACTCCAAAGTCTCTTGCCGCTGGCTGGAAATACTGAAGAAATCTGGTTTACCGCTTTAGATGGCAAGATAGGATTAAACAATAACGGCTGGATGCTTGGCCTTGGCAGTGGCTTGCGTAAAGTTTACCTAGAAAAAATATTCGGCGCCTATTTTTTCGCTGATTACAGCGCTACACCGTCGCACAACAAAATCTGGATTTTTAACCCTGGCGTGGAAATGCTCGGAAACATTTGGGATTTGCATCTAAACGGTTATTTCCCATCTCAAAGTAGCGTAGAAAATAAAACTTTTTCACAAGGCTTTGCCAGCGATTACAATCACAATAGGTATTTGTCTTTTACCGAACATAAAGAATTCGACAATCCTGCAACTCTCGAAACTTCCAGCCACACTGACTTTGCAACTGGATTAGATTTCACACTGGGATACTCTTTCCCTAATTTAGAAAATTTCAAAATTTCTCTCGGCGCTTATCACTTTACGACTAAACACAATGGAAACATCCATGGCGCCTTAGCGCACTTAAGCTATAAACTAAACGATCATGTCTCTCTCGAGGTACGTGAAAGTTACGACAACTGGCAACACAATCGCATTTTAGTTGGTCTAAATTTTACTTTAAGCGGCTTAGATTCTAATGCAAAAAAAGCATGGGGATTAAGTGCACATTTGCTAGATCCAATAGAAAACAATAATTCAGTAATCTCAAATGGCTACGCTACTTTCAGCAAAACCAGTAGAGAAAAAAAGATTACTATTAGCAAAGAAAATGTATTAGCGCACGACAAGGTTTGGTTTATTGGCGGAGAACAAGATGGCGATGGATCGCACGAACACCCTTGGGCAAATCTCACCCAAGAAAATATCGACATTGTTAGCAAATCAAACATGCCAGAAACTAGAATTTATCTAGCTCCCAATAACTACACTTCTAGGATTCTTCTGCCGCAAGGCGTGTCTTTAATGGGCCGCAATAGCGATTACACAAAGATAAATTCCTTAGATCAACGCCCTCTTCTCTTCGGCAGTTTAGAATTAAGCGGCAATAATAGGCTAGATTCAATAGAACTTTTGCCCTCTGATCGCGAAGATCAAACAGCTATTTTTCTTAATAACAACGCCAATAATGTAAATATTTCAAACTGTAATATAGGCGACAAAAAAGCGTTAAATCAATACAGCACTGGTATTCTCGGCGATAGCATTAAAAATTTAAATATTAAAGATTCCAATATTTACGTAAAATCTAATACTGACAATGCTTATGGCATTTATGTTCATCACGTGGATAATTTAACTCTCGACCACAGTTCCATTGAGGCTACAGCTAGTAATTATAGTAATGAAAAAAGACACAGCGGAAATGCTTATGGAATTTTAGTGGGATATGATTATTACGAAAATGATTTCAGTAATATTAACGCTGTACATGATAATAATATAAATATCATAAACAATAGCCGCATAAGCGCTATTAGCAATGGCAAATCCACAGCCGATGACACAGGCAATGCATATGCCATTTTGGTTGGTTATGGCTTCGGCTGGTCTTATGCCTTAGATAAAAACCTAGACATTACTCGAAATAATGTAAACCTATTGCAAAGTAGCCTAACGGCTAACGCTAATAATCTCGCCGATTGTACTTTCCTAGCTGGAAATTCTTACGGGATTTTAATCGGCTATGCGGCGGGCAGTGGCACCAGTACTGATACGCCAAATTCTTTAGCTACGACTTATAACTCGCTCAGAATCGAAAATAGCGATATCATCGCAATAAGCAAAGTAGCTATCGCCTCTTTGGCTGGCGGCAACGCTTTCGCGATTTTAGTTGGTGATGGTTATATGGAAGGCGAAACGGCTTATGGAACTTCGTATCGCAAAGTAAATCTAGATATTTCACAAAACAATATCGACATTAGTAAATCCAATTTAAAAAGCACAGGATCTAGCGGAGAATATGGCAAACACAGCGGTAACAGCTATGCTTTAGCGCTAGGTTTCGGCTTTAACGAAAGCACAGGCAGACAAGACGGCATTGTTTCATCTAATATCGACCACAATACAATTAACATCGCAACAACAGCGCTCAGCGCTAACAGCAATAGTGATGGCTATTCTATCTTGCTTGGCTATGCTTCCAGTGAAGGAGGCTCTGAATCTGGAAAACGCTTTTTAGAAATTACAAATAACAAACTAAACCTCTCTGATTCAACGCTAGGCAGCTATTCCAATAGCGAACACAGTAACTCTTACGGACTAAATTTTGCCCAAAATAGCACACGAAGTTTCGACAATAATTTGTCTATCTCAAACACCACTTTTAATATCAGTAGTAACAATCAAAATGCTTATGGAATCTATCTACAAGGCATAAACCTGGAAGCACTAAATATAACCCAAAACACTTTTAACGTTTCCTCGCAAAATCCACTGAACTCTTTCGGAATTTACAACGCAAATTCCACGCAGTTTTGGCCAGAATCTTTAATAAAAACTTTGCTTCAAGACAATCAATTTGCGGATTCGATTAAGGCGGAGCGGAGGGTTTGGCAGTGAAATGTGTAATTATGCAAGAGGCGCTTGCACAATTGCCACCACTGCGTTCGATCTTTACGCAGACTAAAGTCTGCGGCTACCGAACTTGTAAAACCATTCTTTAAACTTATAAGCATTCCAAAAACTCCAAAACCCTCGCCTCAGCCTCATCCTTGTTAGTAAAATGCGGAAAGTGGCCGGTGTTAGGGAAAACCACTAGAGATGCTTTAGGAATCAAGTCGCGCATCATTTCGGCAACAGTAAGCGAGACGCTGGGATCTTTACTTCCCCACAAAAGCAAAGTTGGAATATGAATCAGTGGCAAAAGTTTACGAAAATCTTCGTTAACAATTTTAACTAGACTGGCGCGCATAACGCCACTCGCAGCCTTATAGTCTTCCGAGCCCAAGCGATTACGGTATTCAGCCAATTTATTTTGCCAAAATTTTCCACGGAAAAATAGGCGTAAAATTGGCAGTCCCGTTAAAATTTTGAGAACTTTAAAAACATAGGCTACACGCAAAAAATCAAACTTTTTCCTGCGTTTTAAACGAATTCCAGAGCTACTGATCAAAATTAGCTTTTCTGTATCTACCATCTTTTTGGCCGTTAAATAAAGCGAAATCTTGCCGCCAAAAGAATGCCCAATCAAAACGGGATTTTTAATTTTCAATGCATGAATAAATTCTGCCACAACTTCAGCATATTCCGGCGTTCCCCAAGGTTTACTAGGCGGCGTACTCAGACCTAAACCAGGCAAATCCAAAGCGAAAACTTGATGACTTTTTGCCAACACTTCAGTTAAAGAGGAAAGATTTTTAAGATTCGTCCCCCAGCCGTGAATCATCACGACCGGCGCTCCCTGCCCCAGTATTTTGTAATGAATATTTAAGTTTTTTATTTTTATAAACACACTTATTTCTCCTTAAAACCACTCCACATCCTGCCAATTACCATTTTCTATTTTTTTTGTCGCAACCCTAGAACGCCAATCACCGACATGGATTTCCAGTTTATGCCCATCTGGATCTAAAAAATAGAAAGAATCGCCTTCCGATGTATTTTCTTTAAAAACTTTTACATTATTAGCAATAAGTTTATCACAAAAAGTCTGAAAGTTTTCCTGTGTTACAGAAAAAGCATAGTGCGTATAGCCAGGGTCGGGCCGAACGTTTTTATCAAGATTTAGACAAAACCAAAAATCTCCCACTAAAAAATAAGCGCCTTTATCCCAGCGACATAATGGCTTCAAACATAAAATATCACGATAAAACTTAAAAGAAATATCAATATCGCTAACTGCTAAAGTAATATGATTAAGATTTGTAATCATAAACTATTCCTCAATTTTTTGCTGCTTAATCTTCGTAAAAGCCAATATCACAGCCAACAAAACCACCAAAGCAGTCACTAACATTCCAAAGCGGAAAGCTAGAAGATAAGCTTTTTCGGCAAAGTTATCTATACTGTTTTGCATTGAGATCGCATAAGGTTTTAAAGCAGCCTTGGCGCTGTTAGTAGAAAGCAAAATGTCACTTGTCGAAATATTCTGTAACGCTTCTGCAAAATTGCCACCTAATCTTCCCAAATAATGAGAAAAACTATGCTTACTCACATTATCAATCACAGAGCCAATAACAGCGACACCCAATGTACCAGAAAGCTGGCGCAGTTGTTGAATAATTCCCGAAGCAGTTCCTCGCTGTTCACGACCAACGCTAGACAAAGCCGTAGTCAAACTAGGATTCAACGCCAATGGAACTCCAACGCCAAAAAGAAGTAAGCCAACAAAAAGCAGCGCATAAGAATCCTTTGTTATAAACACTACAAGCCACACTAAGCTTATCGCAGTCAAAATAGTTCCCAAACGAATTGGCAGTTTTGGCCCAAAACGCTGCATGAGATAACCCGCTAACGGCGCCACAAACATAATGGGCAAGGTAGAAGGCAAAATTAACAGACCCGCTGCCACCGGACCTTGCTTCCCTATAGTTTGAAACATGATGATCAAAAATATGCGCGTAATTAAACAAAACTGCATCGCACACATGATAAATGCGCAAACTGCGTAATTTCGCTGTCTCAAAATTTGAAAATCAATCAAGGGATTTTTTAGCTTCTTTTCAATCTTGAGGAAGAAAAAATAAGATGTGAAAGCTAAAAGCACAAGTCCGATAATAATAGGCGAACGCCAACCCCAATACCCTCCTTCCATAAGAGCAACTACGCAGGCGGTATTTGCAATGCCTAAAGTAGAAAAACCTAACCAATCAAAAGAAATATTTTTTTTCTTCTTAGCTAAAAAAATCTTAGCCTCAGTTTTGCGCATGCTAAAATTGGCAATGTATAAAGAAAGCAATGTTAGAGGCACGTTGACATAGAACACCCAGCGCCAATTGATATATTCAGTCAAAAATCCAGCTAAAAGCGGACCTAAAATCAAGAAAATAGAAGCGCTGCCAATATAGATTCCCATAGCCGTTCCAACTTGACGCTCGGGAAAAGCGTTCACAACGCTGATAGAAGTTGATGGCAAAAGCAAAGCGGCAAACACACCTTGCAAAGCCCGACCAGCAATAAGCAAAGAAACATTTGGCGCCATACCGCAAAGCACAGAAGCAAAAGCAAAACCGGCAGTACCATACAAAAAAGACCGCCTAGTTCCAAAGCGATCGCTTAAATTACCTCCTATGGCAATCAAAATCGCCATACTCAGCAACATAGAGTTAATTACCCAATTTCCTTCTACATCGCTACATGCAAAAGCAATTTTAAGTTGTGGTAAAACGACAGAGATCCCAGTCTGGTCGATGTAGAGCATCGAAATACAAAGCGCAACAGAAATTAAAATCCACCATTTGCGTTTAAGAACTAAGGCCATATTTTTCCGGATAGTCAACTTGCATAAAATAAAGACCTGTAGATGGAGCAGTTATGCCGCCAAGAGATCTAGTTTTGCTTTCTAGAACTTCCCTCGCCCAAATTGGTTCGCGATCGCCATTGCCTATTTCTAATAAAACGCCAACAATATTTCGCACCATATGCTGCAAAAAAGCATTGGCAACGACCTCTATTGTTATAATGCGACCACTTCGTGAAATTTCTAATTTAGTTATATTGCGAACAGTACTTTGCGCCTGACAATACGCACCGCGAAAAGCCGAAAAATCATGCTCTCCGATAAGATACTGCGCCGCTTCCTGCATTCTTTTTTCATCTAATTTATAGAAATAAAAAGTTGCTCGTTCGTGATAAAGTGCGCTTGGCACGTTGTGATTGTAAATAATATAGCGATAATGCCGCGCCACAGCCGAAAAACGCGCATGAAAGTCTTCCGGCATTTCTTTTGCCCATTGAATGCGAATATCGCGCGGTAAAAAATTATTTCCACCAAAGACCCAGGCGTGTATGGAGCGTCTTGCGGTTGTTTCTAAATGCACCACTTGCCCAAAAGCGTGCACTCCCTCGTCAGTACGGCCTGCACATTGTACAGCTATAGGCTGATCGGCTAACTTGCTTAAGGCTTCTTCTAAAGTACCTTGCAATGTCACAAGACCTTGTTGTTTTTGCCATCCGTGGTAATTAGTTCCTTGATATTCAATACCCAATGCTATTTTCATATCGATGCTTATAGCATGGATTCAGATTTTTTACAAAAAACCCAAAAAACCTTTGTACACGACAAACTTTCATAAAACAGCCCCGTAAGCTAGGCTGGACGCTCCTTTACCTAGTTCGTAAAAGTGCAAGCCGATCTTTAAACATATTTTAAAAAAACTACTGGT
>JBAYJT010000019.1:0-28103 GCA_041664965.1 Gammaproteobacteria bacterium | reverse complement strand
CGCCTGTAACGGTATCGCCGCGAATGCTTGGTTCAGTTTCGGTAACTCTTAGCATGACAAAAATGGGAGGAGCAACAGAAATTATCACGCCATTCCAAAGAGTTCCTACGCACATGTCTTCGCCTTTCAGCCATTTGATAATGTCTTCGGCTTTGTCGACGTTGAAAGAATACTGTTCGTAATTTTCTGGCGACATAAAATGTAGCGCCTGGCCGTCGTTGTAGAGATATTGTAAATCTAGATCGACAATGTCAGCAGCTTCAAGGCCATCGCCAGACTTGAATGTTCTTTCGATGGTGCGACCAGTTCTTAGGTTGCGAATTTTAACGCGATTGAAAGCCTGGCCTTTGCCGGGTTTGACAAATTCGTTCTCCACGATGCTACAAGGATCGCTGTCCATGATGACTTTTAAGCCTGGTTTGAAATCATTAGTTGTGACTGTTGCCATGTTGTATCTCGATTAAAAATTGCAAAAAAATATTTTTAGTATGTGCAATACTATGCAAATACTGGATGAAGTCAATAAAATCATGGGTTTAAGTGTTGCAGAAGTTAACGACAATGGCTATATTACGTACGATTGGGTTTTGTGCCTGCCTTATGAGATACAGATAAATGGTAGAAAAATATACATTAGATCCTTTGAAAGAAAAGCAGGTAGAGCTTCTGCCTGGTCTTTTGCATAAATACTATGGTCGCGCGCTGATTTTGCTCACCAATGAATGTGCGACTTATTGTCCTTTCTGTTTTCGTAAACATTTTTTGAAAGACAAAAAACAGCTTTCTCTTTCTGAATTGAATAAAATTTACGCTTATTTGCGACAAAATAACAATATCAGCGAAGTGATTTTAAGTGGTGGTGATCCGCTTTTTGTTAAGGCAGAATATTTAGCAAAAGTGTTGGCTGATTTAGCTGAAATTCATCATCTAAAACGCTTACGCATTCACACTCGCTTGCCAATTGCTGATCCTAGCCTCATTAATGCTGAGCTTATAGCAGCATTGATTTCAACGCGTTTTAAGCCAGTTTTGGTTATACATTGTAATCACGCCGATGAAATAGACGAGAAAGTGATTGCAACAGCAGAGAGTCTACGTGCAGCCGGTATTATTTTATTAAACCAATCGGTTTTATTACATGGCGTGAACGATTCTGTTAAAACTTTAGTAAATTTGAGCGAAAAGTTAGCAGAAATTGGCGTTATGCCTTACTATTTGCATTTACTTGACAAGGTAGAGGGTGCGGAATATTTTGCTGTGAGTGTCACTAAAGCGCGAACTTTGCAGCGTAAACTTCGATCCTTGTTGCCAGGTTATTTGGTGCCACGTTTGGTGCAGGAGATTCCTGGGGAAAAATCAAAAACATTACTATAGCTTTTAGCGGAGAAAATATTATGCAAGACGAATTTTTATTTACATCTGAATCGGTATCTCCAGGGCATCCAGACAAGGTGGCTGATCAAATTTCTGACGGCGTTTTAGATGCTATTATTGCTCAGGACCCGCGTGCCCGTGTAGCTATTGAGACTATTGTAAAGTCAGGTATGGTACAGATAGCTGGTGAAGTTACAACAAATGCTTGGGTCGATATTGATGAAATTGCCCGAGCAACAATTCGTAAAATTGGCTACACTGATGCTAGTATTGGCTTTGAAGCTGGTTCCTGCGCTGTTTTATCTTCTATTACCAAGCAATCACCCGATATAGCGCAGGGTGTAGATGAAGGCGAAGAAAAAGCGCAAGGAGCTGGCGATCAAGGCCTCATGTTTGGCTATGCTTGCACAGAGACTGATGTGTTAATGCCAGCGCCAATTTTGTATGCGCATCGTCTAATGCAGCGTCAATCTGAATTATTGCATAAAAAAGTTTTGCCTTGGCTCAGGCCAGATGCGAAAAGCCAAGTGACTTTGCGCTATGTTGATGGGAAGCCCATAGAAGCCTCAGCTATAGTGGTTTCTACGCAGCACCATCCTGATATTGAACAAAAAGACTTAGTCGAGGCGGTTATTGAAGAAATTATTCGGCCGATTATTCCAGAAAATCTTATTACTAAAAATACGAAGTTTTATGTAAACCCAACTGGAAGATTTGTGAGCGGTGGACCAATTGCTGATTGCGGTTTGACTGGACGTAAAATTATCGTCGATACTTATGGTGGTATGGCACGTCATGGTGGTGGCGGATTTTCCGGAAAAGATCCATCCAAAGTTGACCGTTCGGCATGCTATGCTATGCGCTACGTGGCCAAAAACATTGTGGCTGCTGGTTTAGCTGATAAGTGCGAAATTCAAGTTGCTTATGCCATTGGCGTTGCTGAACCAGTTTCAGTTAGTGTTAATACTTTTGGAACAGGCAAAGTGCCAAACAGCGTTTTGGTTAAATTAATTGCCGAAAATTTTGATTTGACGCCAGCTGGAATTATCAAAAGCTTAGATCTTCTTCGTCCGATTTACCAAAATACGGCCGCCTTCGGCCACTTTGGTCGGGAAGAAGAAGACTTTACTTGGGAAAAGACGGATAAGGCGGATTTGCTCCGCAATGCGGCGGGGGTTTAGTATGGGAAAATTATAAGTTATGAATGATGAATTATGAATTATGGATGATGAATTATTGGGGAAATAAATTTGATTTTATAACTCGTTGATTTATAACGATTTCTTGTAGACATGTTTTCGGGGTAATTATGAATGATAAATTATGAATTATGAATTT
The DNA here is from genome assembly GCA_041664965.1 of Gammaproteobacteria bacterium. Taxonomy (GTDB): domain Bacteria; phylum Pseudomonadota; class Gammaproteobacteria; order UBA9339; family UBA9339; genus JBAYJT01. The sequence continues at coordinate 25,391 of JBAYJT010000019.1, read as the reverse complement.
TTAAGGAATTTCTTTTATATAAAATCATTGCAATGTTTTTTTTCTTCAATTCATAATTCATCATTCATAACTCATAATTTTTTTTGGATTTTAGGATAGAACAATGCCAATCTATGAATATCGTTGTAAATTTTGTGGACATCAATTTGAGGAATTGCAAAAACCGAGCGATTCTCCTCTAAAAACTTGTCCCAAATGTAGTAAAAAAGGTTTGCAAAAACTAATAACGCCGCTTAATTTTAAATTGAAGGGCAGCGGTTGGTATAAAACGGATTACACAAAAGACACGAAGAAGCCAGAACCTACGCCAGTTAAAGCTGAGTCTACAGATAAAGATCCTTCTAAAAAACCAGAAAAAGAAGACGCTAAAGCAAATCCTAAAACAACTGAAACAAAACCAGCGGAAAAAACCGCCAAGAGTGATAAAAATGCAAAATCTTAAGGTGCCACCTATGAAAAAAAACAGGATAAAAAATTATCTCATTGCAGGATGCTTAGTTTTAGCGCCGCTTTGGGTAACCGTATCTTTGATCAGCTATTTGATCGAAAAGTTCGATAATATTATGGCGCTTGTGCCGGCGGCATATCGTCCCGAGACTTTCATAGGCTTTCGCATTCCAGGCTTAGGACTTCTTGTTGTTTTGATTATTGTGTTTTTTACTGGAATGTTAGTGACTAATTTTATCGGCAAATATCTAGTTGGTTTAGGTGAAGCGTTACTCGCCAAAATTCCGCTAGTACGTTCTATTTATGCTAGCGTCCAGCAGATATTAAGCACTATGTTTAAGCCAAGCGGCCAGTCATTTCGCAAAGTTGTCATGATCGAATATCCGCGCAAAGGCGCCTGGACTATGGCTTTTCAAACTGGTTCTGGCATGCCGGAAATCAATGAAAACACTGGCGAAGAAATGCTTACCGTTTTTGTACCAACCACTCCTAACCCCACCGGCGGCTATTTACTCTTTGTTCCCAAAAAAGACGTCAAAGAACTAAGCATCAGCGTCGACGCCGCCTTGAAATTCATCATTTCTTTAGGCGTAATTTTGCCGAAGAAAAGCGTGAAGATTGAGCGTAAGTGATTTAATATTAGAATGGAGCAAAGATGCGAGAAAAAATGAAGCTTCTCGCTTGGTTGGGTAGCGGATTATTAATCCCTTATCCTTCCTCTTTGCAACAATATTTGCTTTTAACCCAACACGACAAGTGAGCGCTTCTCTTCTTGTTCGTGTGTTATTAACGGAATGTTAACAATGAAGAAACAAACTTTTGGAGAGAGCGCGGCGTGCCGCAATTCCGTTCACCCAACGGCCGCAAAACAACCACGCCACTACCCGCGCCTTTCCGCGGGAAACTTAAAGAAGGATGAATTTATAAGCTTCTACATCAACGGGTGGGATGAAACTTATGATGGATCGATAGGTTATAAGCAAGAGAGGGCCAATGGTACAGAAGCTGATAATCCTTCGAGACCTTTACCGTATGATGGGATCTATACTTGGGGTACTCCTCCTAATCCTAATGCAAGTGAAAGAAAAGTCCGCTACACAGAAGGGCAGGAAGATAAAAAATGGATGGAAGAGCGCGATGCCAACTATCTTGCCAGAATCGAGCGCGAGGGCAGCTTACAAAGATTAGAGCCTGATATGTGGCGCATGCGGCAAGCTTCGTTTGCTCTTGCCATTCAGCAAATCCAACAAAATTCTCTAACCAATCTTGATTTAAATAATATCTTTCATACTGAACCACAATCAGGTCTCTCGGATAGAGTTTTAAGTGGTTTACGTTTGTCTTCAGAAGAACTCAAAACCATTTTTCTTTCTCTTAAATCCAATACTTCGGTTAGAACATTACAACTTAAAACCGACCCTGCTCTTCTCTCAGGCGTCGAAAATGAATTAGCTGATTTAATTCTAGCACGGTCTAATCTTGTTATCCTACCTCGTCCCGAGGATTTTCCTCTGGTTAAAATTATTTTAGTACAACGCGCCAATGCTGAACGTGAACGCTTAGAAAAAGAACGAGTGCAGGCTGAGCAAGCACTCTTCAAAAAAGCTTTGCAAGAAATCACCCAAGATAGCACTGAAAAATTAAACCTCTCTGATATTCGCATTTTAACTCAACCTGCCCCTCGTGCGCTCAATGCCGCAGAAATTCTACAACTGCTTGGTGTTCTCAAAAATAACTTATCAGTGATTCATCTTGATTTAAGCAACACAAATTTAAATGCTGCAGCTATAGTTACGCTCTGCGAAATACTTAGTAGCAAAATGTTAGTTTCGATCAATCTTACTGGTACTCAATTTCCTGCCGAACTGAAAAACAGCTTGCAGAATGCTTTGCAAGGTAATAAGCATCTGCAGCAAATCATCGGCTTTGCTTTACCCAAAAAAGTTGAGCCCGAACCGCCGCCTCCTCCTAACCCTTTGCCTACACCAAGCCCATTCTTGCAGCAAACAGCTTATCAAATTCGCTACCAAGATTTAGAGTATGGAGCAGAACTAGGCCGAGGTTCGTTTGGTATCGTCAGGCGTGGACGCTGGCAACACATGGATGTGGCTATTAAAGAATTAATTATGCAGCAGATGGACCCGCAAGTACTGCAAAATTTTGAGCAAGAAGTTGCTATGATGGCAAGTTTGCACCATTCCAACGTCATTCATCTTTGCGGCGCTTGTTTAGATCCGGGGCACTATAGTTTAGTTATGGAATATATGCCCAAAGGCTCTCTGTATAAGGTTTTGCATAATAGCAGCGAGCCATTGCCATGGCCGCAGCGCTGGCAAATAGCGTATGATGTTGCGCGCGGTATTTTGCATCTTCATCAACATAATCCAGAAATTTTGCATCGCGATCTAAAAAGTCTCAATGTTTTACTTAATGAGCATTACGTAGCAAAAGTCAGCGATTTTGGTTTATCCAAAGCTAAAACAGAAACGCGTAGTAGCACCAAAACGGAAGCTGGAAATGCTTCTTGCGGGACGTTGCTTTGGTCTGCTCCAGAACTTTTTGGTTTTAAACCCAAACCAAGTAAAGCCGCAGATGTTTACAGTTTTGCTATGATTCTTTGGGAGATTGCGGCACGTGCTCTACCATATGAAGGTGTTGAACTGGAAGAAGTTCGGGCAGGTGTAAAAAGTGGCGATCGTTTGGATATTCCCGAAGGCACGCCTCCAGCTTTTGCAGCTTTAATTACGCGCTGCTGGGCACAGCTCGCGGAAAAAAGGCCGACCATCGAAGAAGTTGTTATGGAAATAGAAAAGAATATACCGCAAGGCAGCACTACTACGACTACAGCTCCCAAGCCAACTCTTTCCGCACAAATTCGCAAAGTCGAAGGGTTAATTGAGGAAGGAGTGGCATTGCAATGCGGCATGATGCGAAATATCGGTCAGCAAGTAGCCATTAACCAAGTTCAAGCAATATCACCAGGTTCCGGTAGCCATGTCGGACCTGCTTTAAATAGCTTAGGTGTTTTTGCTAGTCAAAGTTCTGCGAGTACGCCAGTGGTTAACAGTAATTCTAGTTCCAGTTCTACAACAACTTCGCTGCCTAAAATGACGCAGTAGTTGGGTCCGAACGAGCACGCTCGTTCTTGACCCAACCTACCAACTAACCTGTTGATTTTAAAAGAAAACTTGTAGACATTTATCCTCCGTAGCCTTGGCGAAGGAGGATGTTTTTGGCGTTTGGATTACGGGATGACGGAAAGATCAGGAAGTATATCGACATTTAGTGTACTTCTCGTACAATATATACTTTACAAAAGAAAGTAAAAAATTTCTAACCTCGAGGTAAACATGCGTTCTCATTATTGTGGTGACATTGAAGAAAATTTGATTGGCAAAGAAGTGCGGCTTTGTGGCTGGGTGCACCGTGTGCGCGATTTGGGTGGGATTATTTTTTTTGATCTACGCGATAGAGCGGGCTTGGTGCAAGTTGTTATTGATCCTGAAAATAAACCATTAGCTGAGATTGGCAGAAATTTACATAACGAATATGTTTTGGACATTACTGGTATAGTGCGGGCTCGTCCAGAAGGTATTGTTAACTTAGAAATGAAAACTGGAAAAGTGGAAGTTTTAGCTAGCAAAATAGATATAATAAATCGCGCTGAAGCTCTGCCATTTCAAATCAACGAAAAGCAAAATGTTAGCGATGAGATGCGTCTGCGCTATCGCTATTTAGATTTGCGCCGTCCCGAAATTATGCAGAATTTCATCTTGCGCGCCAAAATAGTGCAAGAGATTCATAGGTTTTTAAGTGGCCAAGGATTTATCGAAGTAGAAACGCCTATTTTGACCAAGAGCACACCAGAAGGCGCCCGCGATTATTTAGTACCAAGCCGCGTGCACAAAGGCCAGTTTTATGCTTTGCCGCAATCTCCGCAAATATTTAAGCAGCTTTTGATGGTGGCGGGTTTTGATCGTTATTATCAAATTGCACGTTGTTTCCGTGATGAAGATTTAAGAGCCGATAGGCAGCCAGAGTTTACGCAGCTTGACGTTGAAATGTCTTTTGCGACAGCGCGTGATATTCAAGATGTACATGAAAATTTGATGCGGCATATTTTCCGCGAGCTTTTGCAAGTTGAGTTACCTAATCCATTTCCACGTTTGACTTATGCGGAAGCTATGTCGCGCTATGGTTCAGATAAGCCAGATTTGCGTTTTGGCTGTGAGTTTATTGAAGTAAAAGATTTGTTTAAAGACAACGCCTTGGTTGCTTTTGCGGAAGCTGCAGCAAGTACGGAAAAGCGTATAGTGGCTTTGTGCGTTCCAGGTGGAAGTACGCTTAGCCGTAAAAATATTGATGCTTACGTAGAGTTAGTTGGCAAGCAGGGGTTAAAGGGGCTTGGATTTTTGAAGGTGAATGACAAGGCGATTGGTTTAGCTGGCTTACAGTCTTCACTTTTAAAATTTATGACAGAAGATTTGGCACAAAAGATTTTGGAGAGAACGAAAGCACAAAATGGCGATTTGCTTTTCTTTGCAGCCGGCGATTCCAATATAGTAAATGTTGCAATGGGCGTTTTGCGTTTAAAGATAGCCGAAGATTTAAATTTAATTGATGCTACTAAATGGTCACCGCTTTGGGTTGTCGATTTTCCGCTTTTTGGAGAAGTGGAGGGCGGCTTTACATCTATGCATCATCCATTTACTGCTCCCATTGACGAAGATCCAGAGCGTCTAGAACAAGCTCCTGGCGAGGCTTTAGCTCAAGCTTATGATTTGGTTTTGAATGGAACTGAATTAGGCGGTGGTTCGATTCGTATTTGTAATGAAAAACTGCAAAGCGCGGTTTTTAAAATTTTAGGCATGAGTACTGAAACAGCCTATGCCCAATTTGGACATTTACTGAATGCTTTTAAATATGGCTATCCGCGCCATGGTGGCATTGCCTTTGGCTTGGATCGCATTGCTATGTTAATGGTTGGCGCGGATTCTCTGCGCGATGTTATCGCATTTCCAAAGACGCAATCGGCTCAATGTCCACTCACCGATGCGCCATCGTTAGTAAGTGCAGAGCAGTGCAAGGAACTTGGGATTAGTGTTATACCACAGGATAAAAAATAACCATGACTACATTAATGGAAAAGCCCAAGACTATATTTTTAGTTTCGGGAGAAGCTTCTGGGGATTTACACGGTAGCAATTTAATTCGCGATCTAAAAGCGCACGATCCAAACTTGCTTTTTTTGGCTATGGGCGGAGATCGTATGCAAGATGCAGGTGCTGAACTAGTCATCAATTCGCAAGATTTAGCTTTTGTGGGTCTTGGCGATGTTTTAAAAAATATTGTTAAGCTGCGCAGAATTTTTCACAAAGTTTTGCATTCGATCCGCGAAAGTAAGCCAGATTTGGTTATTCTTATCGACTATCCTGGTTTTAATTTGCGCTTGGCTAAAAAAATCAAACAACTTGGCATTAGAGTTTTGTATTACATTAGCCCGCAGATTTGGGCTTGGCACCAAAGCCGTATTCGTCTCATTAGAAATTACATTGACCATATGGCTGTGATTTTGCCTTTTGAAGCGGCGTTTTATCAGCAATATGGCGTTCCTGTTACCTTCGTTGGTCATCCGCTTTTAAAAACAGTAAAGCCTAGTATGACCAAAACGGCAGCACGTACATATTTTGCCATAGACGATGATGATTTAGTTATAGGTCTTATGCCGGGCAGCCGTAAAAGCGAGATTCGTTATTTATTGCCAGTCATGATTGAAGCTGCAGAAATCATCCACGAACATTACATTAACTCTACTTTTATTTTGCCCTTGGCGGCTAATTTGCACGAAAGTGAGATTAGGCCTTATTTAGACAACGCTAAAGTCCCAATAAAAATCATTAAGGAAAATCACTACGATGCTATGCAAGTTTGCTCGGCTATGATCGTGGCTTCTGGGACAGCTACGTTAGAAGTTGCGATTTTAGGTATTCCAGAAGTTCTAATCTACAAAACGTCGCGTTTTAATTACACCTTGGGCAAGCGCCTAATCAAAGTGCCATTTTTGGGACTTTGTAATTTGATTATGGGCAAAGAAGTTATCCCCGAACTTTGGCAGTACGATGTTACGCCAGCAGCCATAGCCAATAAAATCCAAACCATTTTCAGCAATACTTCTTATCGTGAACAAATGTTAGCGGACTTTCGTAAAGTCCGCGAAATGCTAGACGTGCACGTCGATGCGGATATTAGTAAGGTTGTTTTGAAGCTTTTAGGTTAAATTATTGCTGCTAATCCTTTTTTTAAATAAATTCATTTTTCCATAGTTTTTGGTATTAAGACTTCTTTAAGCTTGCTGTGTTATGCTTTAGTTTTATAATGCGGGTTTTTAAATTTTAGGGGAGAAGTTATGCCAAAATACATTGTTTTTACAGATTATGATTTATTGAATGGAGAAATATTTCTCAACAAAGAATTGGTCAAGAGACTAAATGAAACTTTGAACAGTAAAGAGGATGTTACTGCAGTTGTTTTGACTTATCAAAACGCTACCTATCAAGCTTTAACTAATAGCCTTAAGCAGAAAATATCAGAAAAATTATATAAAAATGTTAAGAAAGAACTTACTAAGTTGATTTCTTTGCTTGAAGATGGAGCAGAGAAAGAGCAAGCTCGTAGGCTTCAGCCTGGTTCTTTGCAAGTTCCTCCGAGTGCTATTTTATATCATCAAGTGGTGGGCAAAACATTGCGGGAGGGGTTGCAAGGATATATTTCTAGTCCATACTGCGCAAATCTTAATGCTGTTTTCCCTTTTTTTAGTGGAGAAGAACCACCGAAAGCACAGCAAAATGCAACATCGACCACTTCAAGTACAACCACATTTGCTTCCATAACTATTCCCGCAAGCTCTTCTGTTAGTGTTGGCAGCACTGCTACTCTCGTCTCCATGACGGCTACTTCGAGTTCTGTTGCTTCTGTTTTTACTGAAGATGATATTTTTGGTGCAGAGTCAGTTGCTTCTGGTTCTGGTAGTAGTTCCAGTCCATCTTTGTCTCAATCAGCTGCATCCGCTTCTACGACCAAGCCTAGGCCTCCTCGTTTCATGCCGCTTTCAAGTGGTACGAGTCTCTTTGACGAGGAAACATCTGCAGAAGAAGATTTCAGAGAGTTGAGGGATGAAATTAAACGTGGAGCGATTGATGTTGCTATAACAACTGTTGAGGCGATGAAAAATAAATTGGAAGCTAAGAAATACCTTACTATGACAATTTATTCTTTAGTAGTGGATATGTGCGATGAGGAGACGAGAGGGCAAAGTGAGAAACTTGAAAATTATTTTAAGATAGGTTTTGAGTTATTGCGCACAATCGCAGAGCTTAACTCTAACCATCTAGGAGGTTCTAACACTGGGCCATTGCAATTTGTGGTTGATGATAAATATGTGCAAGTAATTAAGTTTTTGCAAGGGCAGCCGGGCGTTTCGCTAATAATAGAAGACCCGCAAGAACAAACTAATGCGACTTTGCTAAGTTCTCCAGCATCAGTAAGCAGTGGGAGTGCGACCGCTGCTGTATCTTTGCAATTTACAGCGCCGATTAGTAGTATCGCATCCACAGTAGTGACTACAGCTGCTCCTTTACAGTCTGCAACCACAAGCCATGCTATGTTTGGGTCGCAAAGTAATACACTCACGTCGCCTTTTGCAGATATGTGGGGTGGAGGGGCGCCAACAAAAAGTTTTGAAGAACTAAAATTAGAAGAGGTACAGAGCTTTTTGAATTCAGCTTCAGCTAAAGAAATCTCTGTAAAGGAGACTTACTGCAACAAAACTTTATGCGAAGTATTACAGAAAATGTGTAACGATGAATCGTTTTATAATATCAAGCTTATAGATGCAACTGACAAAGAAAATATGGTTAGCACGTTGGTAGACGTAGAAAAGTATAGACCACTTATTAAGATTTTAAGAGATAACGGCGCTAATATTGATGCTATACGCTCAAGCGATAATTACACTGCGTGGCAGTATGCATCTAAGTCGCAGTGCTTTTGTGTAGCAAAATTTTTGGGTGAATTAGGGGCTGATACCAACGCTCCTTTACCGTCTGCTGCCACAGGTTCTGAAAGTCTCTTAACATTGAAGCTAAAAGAGATACAGTTTTTACTTTCAAAGAACGGAAAACTTGCAGAAGAGTATTGTAATCAAACTTTCTGCGACATAGTGGATGAAATGTGCGCGCTTGAACTATCCGAGCGAACAGTAAATCCACAGTTTAAAGACCTTGTAAGTGATCTCTTTACGTTGGATAGTTTAACCTATGAAAAAATCATTACTCTTTTAATACAAGGAGGCTTAAATGTTAACGTTCTACGCTCGATTGAACAATGTAATAATATAAAATATGCATCTGATAAAGGTTTCTTTAAAGTAGCACGTTTATTAGAGAAAATTTCTGTTAGTAGCTCTAGTGAAGTAAAACCAAACAGAGATTTAGCAACAAAAGCTGCAATAGAAGCTAAACTAGTAGGGGTTTTTGGTGCGTCCAACTTAATAAGTTCTCAAAGCACAGCAGTCCCAGCTAGCACTGCTTCATCAGTTGGCAGTAGCTCTAGTTCATCTTCCTCGGCGCCAAAAGCAGCGAGTTCTAGCACTGCGATAAGTACAGCTCCAGCCAGAACTTCTGTTGCACCTGTTACAGTATCCAGTTCACCAAGCGCAGCAGCTGCAAAGATTGCTCCGAGCACGTTGCAACCGGCGAGTTCGAGTCTTCCTCCAGTTGCAAGCACAACAACTGTTCCAGCCAAACCGACAGTGCCAGCTGTTTCGTCAACCTCAGCCGCTTCGATTTCTGTCACATCCATTTCCAATGTTTCGACTGCTGGTGTTGCAGTTCAAACCAAACCCAGTGCAACAACTGTTTCTACTTCTTCAACTCCAGTTGTTAGTATTTCTAAACCAGTTAGCGCTCCTTCTGCATCTGTTCCAGTCGTTCCTAAGGGATCAGCTGCTTTGCCAACTTCAGGTGCTAGTGCTGTCAAGCCAGTTGTTTCAACTACTTCACCCGCAGCGGAACCAACTAGCGCTCTTTCTGTCCCTAGTGCAGCAGTTAAAAGTGCGACAACAGTTAGTAGCGGTGCTGTCTCAACTGAATCCATGAGTTTTGCTGATAGGGTGCGCTTGTTTCAGAGTAGAAGTGTCTCCAGTAGTTCAGCGCCAAAACCGTCAAGTTCTGTTTCTGCTCCTATAGCGAAGAAATCTTAAAGCCACAACGTGGCGGATTAGAATAGCCCAGGGCAAGAGAGCTACAACGTAGCGAGCGTCGCCCTGAGGGAGAGATATAGGCATCATGTGTATGTGATCGCGCGTAAAAACATGTCTACATGAAATCTTTATAAATCAACGAGTTACATTTTTAATCCAGAGTTTTGCGATATCTCTTAACACCAACACCAACAGCAACGACCATAAAGGTGAGGATTTGCCAAAGGTCGTGCCATACCAATGAAAAGCCATTACCCTTGAGGACAATACCGCGGACGATGCGTAAGAAATGCGTAAGCGGTAAGATGCTTCCTAACGTTTGTGCCCATTGCGGCATGCCGTAGAAAGGGAACATGAAGCCAGACAAGAGGAGCGATGGTAAAAAGAAAAACATGGCGAGTTGCGCTGCTTGTAGTTGATTAGTTGCAAGACTGGAAAACGTAAGTCCCACGCTTAAATTAGCCGCGATAAATGGTAAGGAAACTAGGACGAGAAGCCAGACGCTACCTTGCATTGGCACTTGGAAAATAAAACGTGAAGCCAGTAAAATCAAAACAAGCTGAATATAGCCGACGATTATGTAGGGCGCTATTTTGCCGATGATAACTTCTAGGGGTCTTACTGGTGTTGCAAGAAGATTTTCCATCGTGCCGCGTTCGCGCTCGCGTGTCATGCACATACTGGTAATCACCACCATGGTCATAGTTAAAACCACGCCTAAAAGTCCCGGAACTATGTTGTATTGAGTGATATTTTCTGGGTTGTAAGCTGGGTGGACAACTAGCTCTATTGGTGATTTTGCAGCGTAGTACTGCGTAAACTGTAGGTTACTGGTAAGTAGTGAGGAAAAAATATTTTGTTGCGCCAAACTTCTTATCGCCGCAATAGCGCTGCCTGTTGCGACTGGATCAGTGGCATCGGCTTCCAATAAAATTTGTGGACGCTCCCCGCGTAAAAGATCACGTGTGAAATTCGGTGGAATACTTACAATAAATTGCGTACGACCCAGAGCTAGGGCTTTATGAGCAGCTTTTTCTGTTGTGATTTTGGGGTTGATGCGAAAATATTCTGTGTTTTCTAATGATCGAACGATAGTACGAGTAAAATCGCTTTGGTCGGCGGCTAAAACGGCGGTTGGTAAGTATTTCGGATTTGTATTGATTGCAAAACCAAATAACATAAGTTGAATCAGAGGGATCATTATGATCATGGCGAAAGTTACGCGATCGCGGCGCATTTGAATGAACTCTTTGACTATTACAGCGAGTAGGCGTTGCCAAGATATTAATATCATTTTTAATCCGTATGATTATCGAAATTATTGTTTGGAACTAAGCTTATGAAAACATCTTCTAAGGTGGCTTCTACTTTTTGCCATTGATAAGAAGATCTAAATGGGGCGATATTTTTTTCTAGAAGATCAGCATTTTTTCCGCTGACATGTAAGAGATTGCCAAACAGTACAGTTTGATCTACGCCAGGCAATTTTTGCAGCTTTTCCATTAAGGAAGATAGATTTTCGCCGCGTACTTGCCAAGTAGTTAAGTTAGAACTTTGTATTATTTCTTGATCCGTTCCCCGTACTAATATTTTGCCATCAGCTATGTAGGCTAAACGATGGCAGCGTTCGGCTTCGTCCATGTAGTGTGTGCTGACTAAAGTTGTTATGCCTTCGTGAGTTGCTAATTTATGAATTTTTCCCCAAAAATCGCGGCGGGCTTTTGGATCGACGCCAGCGGTTGGCTCGTCTAGTAAAAGTAGTTTTGGTTTATGTAAAAGGGCAGCAGATAAGGCAAGACGTTGTTTCCAGCCACCGGAAAGAGTGCCTGCAAGTTGTTTGGCTCGCTTCGTCAGCCCTAAATTTTCAATAGTAGATTTTACAACTTCTTTGCGGTTAGAAACTCCGTAGAGGCGGGCGATGAAGCTTAAATTCTCTTCTATACTTAAATCGTCGTAAAGACCAAAGCGTTGGGCCATGTAGCCCACTTCTAGTTTTATAGCTTGTGATTCGCGAATAATATCTTTGCCAAGGCAAGTGCCGCTGCCTGAATCAGGAGTAAGAAGTCCGCAGAGCATACGAATGGTTGTGGTTTTGCCGCTGCCGTTTGGGCCTAAAAATCCAAAAATTTCCCCAGTGCGAACGCTCAAGGAAACGTCGCGTACAGCTGGTTTTCCATTGAAACTTTTTTTTAAGTTTTTGACGTCAATTGCTAGCGGTTTGTTGCTGTCCATTTAGGGGCCCCCATGCTCCCACCCAAGTTCATTATGCCGCCTAAATTCACACTGCGCAATAGCGGGATTTTGGTAGTATCTCAGTTTGAAAACCTAGATTGTTGATTGAAGGGAGCGGTGTTTTATAATGGGGTTATGGAACACCAACTTTATATTTTCTAAGGCTTAATTTCGTTCTGAATATTTGAGACAATGATATTACGATATTTAATGGCTAATGTTTTAACACTTCCGATATGATTTCGTAATCTTTTCAAATCTTCCAAATCTAATTTTCCGAACTTTTTTGTAATATTTTTTTCGTTATATTCTATTGCCATGCTGCATGCAATGTAATGCTCATCATTTAACAAAAAGCTATATTTTATTTTTTTAATAGGCAAACACGCATAAATGGATCGATTATTCGTATTTATGCAAAAACACCACTTCATTTCGCTTGCTATAACAACAGCCCACTTTGTTTTTCTGTGTTCAACAGGGTAATTATCCAAATGAATTATATCGCCAGTTTTTACAATCATATTACTATGCAACAAGAATTTTCTTTTAAATATTCACAAACATCATGATTGTCTATCATTGATTCAAATGATATTACGGCATTTGGGCTAGTATTTATCCAGCATTTTTCTTTATGATTTTTACTTTCAACATCGGCAAATGATAGACCATAGTATTCTTTGATTCCGTACTCTATAGCCTCTATATCACTTTCCGATAATAAATCATTGTTGTAGGTTCTAGTTGCATAAAATTTATGGCCATCATTCTTAAATGGGTACTCCTTGTCATCTATAGATTGCAATGTCAATTCACTAAATTTTAAGTAATCTAATATTGTAGAGGGAACAGTACCATATTGCATTCTAATGTAGCAATCTCCAGTTACTGGTCGCGCATATTTATTAAGATGATATTTGTCAGCTGCGAATATCATCTTAATCAAATTGTACATGTTAGTTCCTTCTTTATTATATTTATTAAGAATATACAAAATGACCTCAATTGCCTTTTGATAATTCATTTTGAATTCTATGTTCTTGCTCATGTGCGTCACCTGATCGATTAACTAAAGCGACATTATACCATAAGAATCCATTTGAATATAAAATTTGCGGGGTAATAATCGGTTTTTCACGGTATTGCAAAAGAAAAAAAATGGTGTTATTTTGGAGTTGGGTGGGCGAGGGATCGTAACTTGAAAATATAACCAATTGATTTATAAGAAATTTACGTAGACATGTTTTGGGGAAATTATGAATTATAAATTATGAATGATGAATTATGAGTTGTGAATTATTAGGAAATTTTTCCATATAAATACAACTAAGTTCCTTAAAAATTTATAATTCATCATTCATAATTCATAATTAAAAGAGATAATCCCATGCAAACATCATTTGGCATTGACGCAATAAGTTTACAAACAACCGATTATTATTTGGACCTAGAAGTTTTGGCTGCGGAGCGTAATGTACCTCCAGAAAACTATCTTGAACTAGGCCAGCAAAAGATGGCGATTTTACCGCCGGACCAAGATATTGTGACGTTGGCCGCTGCTGCAGCTTGGCGCATTGTTAATAAGATGAGTGCCGATGAAATTGCTGCTATCGATACAGTTTTGTTTGCTACCGAAAGTTCCATCGATCAATCAAAATCTGCCGGAGTTTATTTACAAACGTTACTAAACCTACCTAAGCGCTTGCGTGTGGTTGAACTTAAGCAAGCCTGCTATGGTGGAACAGCAGGTTTGATGCTAGGTTTGGCGCTTCTTAAACAAAATCCTAAACGTAAAATTTTGCTTATTGCTTCTGACGTTGCACGTTATAGTTTAAAAAGCGCAGCAGAATCTTCGCAGGGAGCTGCCGCAGTGGCAATGCTTTTGACAGCTAATCCGAAGTTGTTGGCTATTGGAGAGGAAAGCGCTTTTTATACGGAAGATGTAATGGATTTTTGGCGGCCAAATTATTCTCGCGAGCCGTTGGTTGATGGCAAATATTCTTGCGAAATTTACTTAAAAATTTTGTCATCTTGTTGGAAGGATTACTCTGCTGCTTCTGGTCGTAAGTTTCAAGATCATGCTTATTTTTGCTATCATACTCCAGTTCCAAAATTAGTTGAAATGGCACACAGGCGCCTTGCAAAAAGCGAAAAAATAATTTTAGATGCAGAGGAAATTGAGCGGCAAGTTGGAATTTCTCTGTGGTATGGCCGCGAAATTGGCAATTCTTACACGGCATCTTTGTACGTTGGTATTGCATCGCTTCTGGAAAATTGCGTGGAAGATTTAAGCGGTAAAAGAATTGGCTTATATAGCTATGGTTCGGGATGCACTGGTGAGTTTTTTAGCGGCGTTGTTGTTCCAGGGTACCAAAAAAATCTTTTCGCTATAGAGCATCAAGAGCTATTGGCAAAGCGAACAGCTCTTGATTTTCAGCAATATTTGGATTTTTATAATTTTACCTTGCCTACGGATGGTGGCGAATATCCAATTGTGCATAAGACCCCAAAGGCAAGATTTCGCTTTTTAGCATTAAAAAAGCATGAGCGCTTTTACTCTCAAGAAGCCTAATGATCAGCTGGACAGGACGCCTTCTTTCTACTACCATGCAAAATTCAAATGTTGGGCGATTAGCTCAGCGGTAGAGCACTGCCTTCACACGGCAGGGGCCAGTGGTTCGATCCCACTATCGCCCACCATTACTTTTCTATTTCAAGTAGTTGGTAAATAAGAACATGAAGAATTTAATTCGTATTCTCTCATTAACATTAATTTTTTCTTTATTTTTATTTTCTGACGGTGCGTTAGCAAAAAAACATCATAAAGCTAAAGTCTCTCATGCCAAAACTAGTATTCCTGCATTAACGAGTAATAAAGTTTCGCAGTTTGCAGTTAATCAAAATTCGCAATTAAATGCAGCAGTTGCGCATATTTTAGCTAAATACGACCCCAATGTAGATATTGGCATTATTGTGCAGTCCATGAGCGATGGAAAAATTATCTATCAACAAAATGCTGCACGCCTTTTTAAACCAGCAAGTTCACTGAAAATTTTTACTGCAGCAGCTGCTTTAGAGCGCTTAGGCGCTGATACTGTTTTTACCACAAAAGCGATTTCACATGTAAAGCCTAATGCGAATGGCACTTTGCCAGGGGATCTTTATTTTTATTTTGATGGCGATCCAGTCTTGCACCGCAATGATTTAGTAAATATGGTTGCTCGGATTAAACAATCTGGTGTTACTAACATTCAAGGTAATGTGTACATAGACGACAGCATATTTGATCAAAGCAGTTATGGTCCAGGCTGGATGTGGGATGAGAAAAATTTTTGTTATGCTGCTCCAACTAACGCCATTATGTTAGATAAAAATTGTTTTCCTTTTCATGTGACTCCCGGCACAAAAGAGGATCATCTAGCTGTAGTGAAGAATTCCCCTGGCAACCAGTCTGTGCAGATAACAAGCTTATTGGTTACAAGGCGCGCTGGAGCTGATGATTGTCCGATGGATCTGCGTGTTACAGATGATAATAAATATTATTTAACGGGATGCATTTGGCCCAATTCTCAAACTGTGAGTTTGGTTGTCGCAGTAAAAAATATTCGCCTTTATGCGATCAATGTTTTAAGTAGTATTTTTGCCGAACAGGGCATTAAAATTAATGGTAAAATTAAAATAGGCAAATCACCAACTGGTGATAATCTTAATGTTTTAGCTAGCCACGATTCTCCGCCGCTTCGCGATTTAGTGCGTGTTATGCTAAAAAAATCTGATAATTTAATTGCCGATGCGCTTTTTAAAAAAATTGGGTTTGATTATTTTCACAAAACTGCCAGTTGGCACTCTAGTTCTAAGGCTGTTTATGCGATTTTGAAGTCGCAAATAGGCATTGAAGCGCACAATACACGCATTGTCGACGGTTCTGGTCTTTCGCATTACAACTTGGTTTCGCCGCTTACTATGGAGCGGCTTTTGTATGCTGTTTACCATAATTCAAATATTCGCGAGCCGTTCTACCAAGCGCTTCCTAATAGTGGTATTGATGGCAGTTTAGCATACAGGCTATCAGCCCCGGATTTGAGAGGCAGAGTGCACGCAAAGACAGGAACTATGACTAGCATCTCATCATTGGCTGGTTATGTGGTTACCAAAAGCGGCAAGGTCTTCGGGTTTGCTATTATGATCAATGATTTTCTTGGCAAACCGCCAAAATATCGCCAATTGGAAGACGAAATTTGCTCTTTCCTCGCGAGAAACATGTAATCGATTTCTTTGTCTTGCGGTCTTTATTCTGTATAATTTCCCCGGGCTTATTTTTTTATACTTGGAAGGAGGTTGTATGGCTGAGAAGCAACGCTTAAGTTTCGCTAAAATGGTGAATTTGAATTTCGGGTTTTTAGGAATTCAATTCGGTTGGGCTCTGCAAATGGCCAACATGAGCGGTATCTATAAATTTTTGGGTGCCGACGTTAGCAATATGGGTTATTTGTGGCTAGCGGCGCCTTTAAGTGGCATGATCATTCAGCCAATTTTAGGATATTTCAGCGACCGCACTTGGTGTCGATTAGGGCGCCGTAGGCCTTACATTCTAGCTGGCGCACTTATCTCAACTTTGGCTTTAATTTTAATGCCTAATTCGCCTTCGATTTGGTTTGCTGCAACGCTTTTGTGGTTGTTAGATGGCAGCATTAACGTTGCTATGCAGCCATATCGAGCTTTAGTTGCTGACGTTTCTCCTTCTGAGCAACATACTACTTGCTACTCCATTCAAACTTGCTTAGTGGGCGTTGGATCAACGCTAGCTTCCATATTGCCCTGGATGTTCTTGCATGTGTTTGGCTTACAATCTAATCCTGCTGATAGCAATGTTATTCCTATCACCTTACGCTTGTCTTTCTATATTGGCGCAGGAGTGTTTTTATTAAGTAATCTTTGGACAGTGTTTGCTAGCAAAGAATATCCACCAACTGTAGTCGAAAAAGTCGCTTCTGCATTGCATTTCAAAAAAGATGGATCATTGGGAGAGGCTATTCTTAGTTATCTCAAATCTTTTGGTGAGCTTTTAAAAATCCCCAAGATTATGCGCGAAGTTTCCTACGTGCAGTTCTTTTCTTGGCTCGGTATGTTTTGCGTATTTTTGTATTATGGAATTGGTGTTGCCCAAAGTATTTTTGGCTTGCCGCCAGATGCGCAAGTAGAAGGGCAGCCGGTTTATCATAGAATGCTAGAAGACGGCATTGCGCTAGGCGGCATGTGCTTTGCTACTTACACTTTTGTTAGCATTATCGTTTCCGCTTTATTGCCTAAAATTTCCAAGTTGATTACTCGAAAAGGTGCACACGCTTTATGTTTAACGCTCGGCGCTTTAGGCTTAATTGCTTCGAATCACGTGCATTCCTCTTGGGGGCTTTTTATCTGTATGATCGGTCTTGGCGCTGCTTGGGCGAGCATAGTTACTATTCCGTACGCAATCTTGGCTGGTTCGCTTCCGGAAGATAAAATGGGTCTTTACATGGGGCTTTTAAATATTACCATTTGCGTGCCAGAAATTTTAGCGGCTTTAACCTTGGGCGGTATAGCCAAAGCATTTTTCTCTAATCACGCTATGAGCGTAGTAGAGCTCGGTGGTTTTGCTATGATCATCGCGGTTATATTTACGTTTTTTATTCGTGATAGAAAAAAATAATTATAAATTATGAATTATGAATGATAAATTGAAGAGTTTGGATCCCGTCCAAGTCACTGGATGACTGTCTTCGTTTAGCGAAGTTATCTAAATTCTTTTAAAATTCATAATTTATAATTCATCATTCATAATTATTCTTGAAAACATGTCTATGTGAATTCTTTGTAAATCAATAGGTTATAAAAATGAATCAATATCTAACTCTGCATCCTTGGCACATTATTGAAAACGGTTTTAAACCGAGCAATCATCGCTCTTCCGAAAGTTTATTCAGCATTGGTAATGGGCGCATGGGGCAACGCGCTAGCTTTGAAGAAGAATATAGCGGCGAGTCGCTGCACGGCAATTATATCGGCAATGTTTATTATCCCGATCCAACCAAAGTTGGTTATTGGAAGCACGGTTATCCAGCGTATTTTGCTAAGTTGGTTAATATGCCAAATTGGATCGGAATCGGTATTAAAATAGAAAACGAAAAATTAGATTTAGCACATTGTAAGGTCAGTGATTTTGTTAGAATTCTTAATATGCATGAAGGCTACTTAGAGAGATCTTTTGTTGCTGAGTTTCCAAGTGGTAAAAAACTAAAAGTTCATGCTAAACGTTTTTTAAGTGTTATACACAAAGAAATTGGCGCTATCCGCTATGCCTTCACCCCGCTTAATTTTTCTGGCGCAGTTACTGTCACGCCTTATCTTGATGCCGATATGAAAAACGAGTGGTCCAACTATGGCAATTCTTTTTCGGAAGTTGTGGAGCGGCATGCAGATAAAAATTACGCACATATCACTGTTGAAACTTGCAAGACCAATTTCTTAGTTTGTACCGCTATGCGTTTTCATATCGAACAAAATGGCCAGAAGTTAGTTTTAAATCCAGAATTGATCTCTAAAGAAAAATATGTGGCCAATAGTGTTAAGATTGATTGTAAAGAGGGGGAAGAAACTCTTGTCTATAAATATGCAGCGATAGCAGCTTCGCTTTATTATCCAAAAAATGAGCTGCAAAATATTGCCGATGAATTGACTAAAAAAGCAGAAAAAATTGGTTTTGATGCGCTTTTGGCTGAACAAAAAGCTGCTTGGCTTGCAAAGTGGGAGCATAGTGATGTTGTTATCGAAGGTGATGTGGCAGCGCAGCAAGCGATTCGTTTTTGTATTTTTCAGCTTACGCAAACTTATTCCGGCGAAGATGCAGATTTGAATATTGGTCCCAAGGGTTATACTGGCGAAAAATATGGCGGAGTAACTTATTGGGATACAGAAGCGTTCTGTTTTCCCTTTTATATGGCAGCAGAAGGGCAGCAGGCAGCGAAAAACTTGTTGCTGTATCGTTATCATCAATTACCGCAAGCGATCAAACTAGCGGAAAATATCGGTATTTATGGCGGCGCTGCTCTTTACCCAATGGTGACAGTAAACGGGGAAGAAGGTCACAATGAGTGGGAAATTACCTTTGAAGAAATTCATCGCAATGGCTCTATGGCTTATGCGATTTACAACTATGTTAATTATACGGGAGATAAAGAATATCTAGTCGATTATGGTTTGGAATCGCTTATAGCTTTAGCTCGTTTTTGGGCTGGTCGCGCTAGCTTTTCGGAAGAGAAAGGAAAATATGTTATTTTGGGCGTCACAGGGCCGAATGAATATGAGAATAACGTCGATAATAATTGGTATACCAACACCATAGCAGTCTGGACAATGGAATTTGCTTTAGAAAGCATTGCTTATGTCAAGAGCAAAGATGCTGTTAAATATAAAAAGCTGTTGGAAAAAACAAAATTCCACGAAGAAAAAGAAAGTGCGAAGTGGCGCGAGATCATGGGCAATATGCATTTCCCATTCGATAAAAAATCTGGCGTGTTCTTGCAGCAAGATGGTTATTTGGACAAAGAACAAAGAATGGTGGCGGATTTGGATCCAAAAGAGCGACCACTTAATCAGCATTGGTCTTGGGATAGAATTTTACGCTCTTGCTTTTTGAAACAAGCAGACGTTTTGCACGGTTTGTATTATTTTGAAGATCGTCATGAGTTAGCGACCTTGAAGCGCAATTTCGATTTTTATGAACCGCGTACGCTTCACGAATCGTCACTATCACCCTGTATCCACGTGATTTTAGCGGCGAAACTGGGTTATGCTGAAAAAGCCTACGAGCTTTATCTGCGTACAGCGCGTCTCGACTTAGACGATTACAATCACGAAATTAAGGAAGGTTGCCATATTACCAGCATGAGTGGCTCTTGGCTCGCTATAGTGCAAGGTTTTGGCGGTATGCGAGTGAGAGATAATACTTTACATTTTTCGCCCATGATTATTCCCAATTGGGATTCTTATGCTTTTAAGATTATTTTTCGTAAGAATTTGTTGAAGATTAAAGTGGACAAGAAACAGGTGGAAATAACTAACGAATCCGCCGAACCGATTGAGATTCAAGTTTATGGTGAAAAGAAGAAAATTTTAGGTAAAAAATCAGAGATTTTTGCGGTGGAAAATTCCAAAACCTAATTTGAAAACATAACTCACGCCTCGGCGTGATTGATTTTAAAGGAAAACGCGTAGACATGTTTCCGTACTTTGTACACGACAAATTTTTATTACGTCCCTGTAGGGCTAGGATTCTGCTTCATTTCCCCAGGGTTACGTCACTACTTCGTAGTTTCCTCATCACGCCAGGGCGTGATGACCTAGCGACGAAGTCGCGCCGGAAACCCTGGGTAAAGATGTAAATAATGTTTTAGCTCTGAAGGAGCGAAATAAAAAAAGGTGGAGTGATATTGAGTTGTCGACAAAATGTCGACAACTGAATTTTAAAATGAGGTGATTTATGAAAACACGTATTGAGTCTGATAGTTTAGGTTCTTTAGAAATTCCAGCTGATAAATATTACGGCGTACAGACGCAAAGAGCCATAGATAATTTCCATGTCACCGGCGTTACGATGTCGGATCGGCCGAAGGTAGTTCATGCTTTGGCTGCAGTTAAAGAAGCTGCGGCTTGTGCTAACCGTGATTTAGGCTTGCTAGACAAAGACATTGCTGAGGCAATTATAAAGGCTTCACGCGAAATCTACGATGGGGCTTTGTTTGATCAATTTCCAGTCGACATGATCCAAGGCGGAGCGGGTACTTCCGCTAACATGGCCGCTAATGAGGTTATTTGTAATCGCGCTTTAGAAATCATGGGACATAAGAAAGGCGAATACCAATACATTCATCCCAATAACCATCTCAATTTATCACAGTCTACTAACGATGTTTATCCCACGGCTGCCAAAATAGCGATAGCGCGCTGTCAGAGTGATATTGTTTCTGCTTTAGAAGCCTTGAGAGATTCATTTTTTGCTAAAGCCGAAGAATTTAAAGATATCATCAAAATGGGGCGCACACAGCTACAAGACGCAGTTCCCATGACTTTGGGGCAAGAGTTTCGAGCTTTTGGAGTGGCTATCGACGAAGATATTCATCATTTACAAGATTCTTTTAAACTTTGCCATGTTATTAACATGGGTGCGACGGCAATAGGCACTGGTATTAACACTTTGCCTGGGTATGCCGATTTAGTTTGTAAATATTTATCCAAGATTACAAATCTTCCGGTACACAATGCTATGGATTTAGTGGAGGCCACTAGTGATACGGCAGCTTTTGTTTCTATTTCTTCAGTGTTGAAACGGTTTGCTGTTAAGTTAACTAAAATTTGTAATGATTTGCGTCTTTTATCATCTGGTCCAAAAGCTGGTTTAGGTGATATAAATTTGCCGGCACGTCAGCCTGGATCTTCTATTATGCCAGGTAAAGTTAATCCGGTTATTCCAGAAGTTGTAAATCAAATTTGCTTCCAAGTTATTGGTTTTGACTTAGTTGTAACAATGGCGGCTTCAGCAGGGCAGTTGCAGCTCAATGCTTTTGAGCCAGTTATGCTTTATGACATTTTAGAATCAATTATTTTACTGAAACGCGGTTGTTTAATTCTAAAAGAAAAATGTGTGGATGGAATTACAGCTAATGTAGAGCACTGCAATATGGACGTGCGTCTTTCGGCTGGTTTACTTACGGCTTTTACTCCATATATTGGCTATGAAGCTGCCGCAAAAATAGCTAAAGAAGTTATGAAAGATCAGGACAAGACAGTCTATGACTTGATACGTAAGTCTGGTTTGTTGACTGATGAAGAAGTAGATATGATTTTACTGCCTATGAATATGACCAAGCCGCTCGATTACTTGACTATTGCGGATAAAATTGAGAAGGACAAAGGGAAACGCTAAAATCGTTATTGTAACCCAGCCCGACGTTCTCACGCAAAACGCGTGATCACTTGGGCTGGGCTATTCTAAATCGCCTTTTCAAGGCTTTGTTTTAAAATAGCCACAACGTGGCGAATCTAGAATAGCCCAGGGCAAGCGAGCGTTAGCGAGAGTCGCCCTGGGGAAAAAGGAAGCATCATATGAATTTTGTTGAACATGTCAGGAGATTTTTTTTCATGAGTTTTTGTCGTACAAATAGTCGCTCAGGATTAATCAAAATTATACCGCCATCTTTTTTGGTGGCGGGGAATGTTTTGGGAATTGGGCTGTTAGCGTTGCCCGTCAAGCTGGGTATAAGTGGTTACTTGCCTTCGGTGGTCGACATTATTGTCATCAGTTTGGCTATGGTGGTGAGTGCGTTGGTTATTGCCGAGCGCTTGCCGCGTGGCAAAAAGGTTTTTGACTTGCCATCTTTTTTTCAGCAAGAAATGGGTGTTTTTGGTAAGTGGATTGCAATAATTTGTAATCTGATTATTTTGTACGGTATTATCGTTGCCTATTTGAGTGGAATATCGCGAATCATCTATTCTCTGTTACCACTACATTTACCTCGCCCAGCTATCATGATTTTGTATTTTTGCTTTGCGACTAGTTTAATCATCTTTGGTCGCGGTGTATTACGCAAGAGCAGTACATTAATTTTGACTGTGATTATAATTTGCTTTTTGATTTTGCTTTTTATGGGGAGTAGCCACTTCGATGTTAAATTGTTGGCATCCAGCAATTGGAAATACGTGCCAATAGGTCTGCCTGTTGTAATTTCAGCTTTTCATTTTCATAATGTAATTCCGACGGTTTCAAATTGTGTTGATCATGACTTAAAGCAGCTTCGCAAAGTGATTTTTATTGGCGTTGGAATAGGCTTGGTCATGAATTTAGCTTGGACGACGGCAGTACTTGGAACTTTGCCGCATGGCCAAGTTATGCAGGCTTTTTTTCAAGGGATTCCTGCAACCGTTCCCATGTCACTTCTGCTTAATTCGCATATTTTTACTGTAGTTGGCTTGGTATTTGCATTTTTTGCTATCACAGCGTCTTATATGGCTAATGGCTCTGGGCTATTTGGATTTATTAAAGATTTGCTCTATACATATGCCGGCAAAGAGAGTGTGGTTTTGAGCAGCATTTTAGCGTTCGGGCCGACTTTGATTATCTCTTTAATTTATCCCAACGTTTTCTTAACAGCATTAGATTTGGTAGGCGGGATAGGTGAGGCCATGCTCTTTGGTGTTCTCCCTGGCTTGATTTTAGTTCGAATGGTGCGAAAGAAGCTTATTCCGGCCAAATATGGCTTATTAGCTCAGATTATTGGTTACATTGTCTTTGCCATCGGCGCTGTTACTATGATTTATGTTGGATTAGATAAGCTTGGCTTGATGCATTTGGTTAGCTAGAGAAAGTTGCTTCAAATGGCAGTTTAGTGTATAATTTGAACTAAACGTGAGGTTAAAGCTAACATTTGGTTCACTTTTATGGAAAAAGGCGATTATATAACAGCAATTTTAAACTCCAAAAAAACGGTATTCACGTTTAAGGATGTTACGTTACTTTGGGGGCAGGCGAGCGATAATGCTTCCCGGGTACGAATTAGTTATTATGTTAGAACAGGTCGGTTGATTCGTTTACGTCGCGGTATTTACGCTAAAGATAAAAATTACAACAGACTTGAGTTAGCGACGAAAATTTTCACACCTGCTTATGTGAGTTTTGAAACTGTATTAGTTCAAGAAGGCATAGTATTTCAACATTACGATAGAATTTTTGTGGCTTCGTATTTAACTCGCGACATTAAGTGTGACAACCAAATTTATTCGTTCAGAAGACTGAACCAGCTGTTAATTACAAATCATCTTGGTATAGAAAATAAAGAGGAATATTCTATTGCCACCAAAGAGCGAGCGTTTTTGGACATCCTTTACGTAAATAAAGACTATCACTTTGATAACTTATCGCCTTTAAATTGGGATAAGGTGTTTGAATTATTGCCAACGTATCACAATCGCAGAATGGATCTTAGGATTAAGGAAATTTATAAGCATTTTCAGGAGAACCAATGACAGCACCGTTAGATCATGCTTTGCATAAAAATTTACTTTTACAAATACTTAAGGATATCTATTCTGATACGTCTATTTCATCTTTTTTAGGCTTTAAAGGTGGTACAGCAGCATTTATTTTTTATGGTTTAGAGCGCTTTTCCACTGATCTTGATTTTGATCTTTTGGAGACTGCAAAAGAAGATCAAGTTTTTGCCAAAGTTCAAGAGATTTTGCATAATTATGGAGAAATCAAAGAGGCGAGGAAGAAGCGTTTTAGCTTGTTTTTTCTGCTTTCTTATCGAGACAAAGCTCATAACATCAAAGTGGAAATTAATAGAAGAGTTTTCGGATCTCATTATGAAGTGAAAACTTATCTTGGTATTTCCATGTTGGTTATGGTGCGCGAAGATATGTTTGCTCATAAATTGGTAGCAATGTATGAACGCTTGGGTAAAAGCAATCGCGATATTTTTGATGTTTGGTTTTTCTTACAAAACAATTGGCCGATCAACAAAGAAATTGTCCAAAAGCGGACTGATATGCCTTGGAAAAAATTTTTAAAAACTTGTATTTCTAGTTTAGAGAAAATGAATGATAAGCACATTTTAAATGGTATTGGTGAATTTTTATCCAATAAACAAAAAGATTGGGTTAAAACTAAGTTGCGAACAGAGACACTATTTTTATTAAAACTGCGATTAGATAATGACAAATAGAGGCAAATATGCGCATAGAAAAAGATTCGCTTGGGACTATTGAATTAGCAGATGATATTTATTATGGCATTCAGACCGCGCGAGCTGTGGAAAATTTTCCTATAAGTGGCACTAAACTACATCCCATCATGGTTACAGCTTATTTGTGGATTAAAATCGCCGCAGCTAAAACTAATGGGGAATTAGGTACTATAGACGGTAAAATCGCAAGGGCCATAGTGCAAGCTGGGGAAGAGGCTTTAAGTGGAAAATTCGACAAATATTTTGTTGTTGATGCTTTTCAAGCTGGAGCCGGTACTTCTTTTAACATGAATGCTAACGAAGTTTTGGCAAATCGCGCTTGCGAACTTTTAGGCGGACAGAAGGGCGATTCTAAATTAGTTAGTCCCAATGATCACGTTAACCGTGGTCAGTCGACTAACGATACCTTTCCGGCTGCCATGCGCGTAGCGATTTTAAAACTATCCGAAAAACTTTTGCCATCTTTGCAACTTTTGACGGATGAATTAAAGCGAAAAGGAGAGGAGTTTGGATCTGTCGCTAAATCTGGTCGTACGCATATGCAAGATGCAGTGCCGATTACTTTAGGCCGAGAATTTATGGCCTATGCTGGATATTTGGAAAGGTCCAGAGAGCGTTTGGATCAAGCGCTTTCTAATTTACAATATTCCAATTTGGGTGGCACAGCGGTTGGG
>JBAYJT010000018.1:0-29157 GCA_041664965.1 Gammaproteobacteria bacterium | reverse complement strand
CTTTAGAGCAAATGCTCACCTCAAATAAACCTGAATTCATGGCTATATATGGCAGACGCAGGATTGGAAAAACCTTTTTAATTCGTAACTTTTTTGAAAAAATGGATTTGATATTTTTTGATGTGATGGGAGCTAAGAAAGGAACACTATCTCAGCAAATAAAACATTTTACTAAGCGAATAGGTGATGTTTTTTATAATGGTGCCAGCTTGGCAGTTGGTAAAAATTGGGACAACACGTTTGAAATATTGACAGAAGCCATTGCAATAACCCCCAAAGATAAAAAAATTGTGCTTTTCTTCGATGAGTTTCCTTGGATGGCCACAAAAAACTCAAGATTAATACAACATCTTGATTACTACTGGAACCAACACTGGTCGAAAAATAGCAAAATAAAACTGATTATTTGCGGCTCATCTGCATCCTGGATAATAGAAAAAATAGTGAATAGCAAGGGAGGGCTGCATAATCGTTTAACTAGAGATATCTCTCTAGAGCCATTCGCCCTTTCAGATACAAAAAAGTTTTTACAGAAACAAGGTGTAAATTTAACTAACAAGCAAATTACACAAATTTACATGGTTACAGGCGGTGTCCCTTATTATTTATCCAAAATAGAAAAGGGTTTATCAGCAGTACAGTCTGTGGGAAACCTCGCCTTCAAAAGCAATAGTTTTTTAATGAAGGAGTTTGATAATTTATTTTCCTCGTTATTTGACAGAGATGATATTTATGTGGAAGTAATTCGTACTATCGCTAGACGCAGGTATGGTATTGGACAAGAAGAATTATTAAAAAGCATGGGAAAAGCCTTACACGGTAAAAAAGGCAAAAGTATTCTCCAATCTTTGCAAGACACGAATTTTATAATTAGTTTTAAGCCTCTCTTTCACAAAAGAAAAGGCATTTATTACAAAGTCATAGATGAGTATACATTATTTTATTTTCATTGGATTGAACCGATTAAAGATACTTTATTGAAGAAAGGACTGTCGAGGGATTATTGGGAAAAAATACAAGCTTCGACCGCGTGGCACAGTTGGGCTGGATATGCTTTTGAATCTATTTGTTACGAACATTTGACTCAAATTAGAAAAAAACTTGGTTTAAGTGCAACAGCAATGCCAAGTACTTGGAAGTACGTTCCAATAAAAGGATCCAAAGAACAAGGTGCACAGATTGATTTACTTTTCGAACGCGACGATGATGCTATTACTATTTGTGAAATCAAGTATACAGATAAGCCGTTCGAAATAGACAAGCAGTATGCCCGCAGCTTACTAAACAAAGTTGAGGTGTTTAGGCGCAAAACCAGGACAAACAAACAAATATTTATTGCCATAATTAGCGCCAATGGATTAAAACCAACGATCCATTCTGAAAAAATGATAACGAAATGCGTAACATTAGATGATCTTTTTAAAGATTAACGCTGTCACCCCATATAACTAATACAATAACGCGGTCAAGTCGCGTGGTGATGAAGCTTCCATCAACTAATTGATTTACAAAGAAAATCATTAGATATGTTTTTTAGCTATTTTTGCAATAGCTAACAAGATGTGCTAAATTTGTCGGCATTGCAATTTCGCAAGAGGAACCGATATGACAACAAAGCGCAAATATTTCGGAACTGATGGCATTCGAGGTCGGCTCGGAGAGTCTTTAATCAATCCAGAGTTTGTTTTAAAACTAGGCTGGGCAGCTGGCATGGCTTTGCAAAACAATGGCAAAGGTCGTGTCTTAATTGGTAAAGACACGCGCATATCTGGATATTTATTGGAGTCAGTTTTGGAAGCAGGCCTTACCGCCGCCGGCATGAATGTAAATCTCCTAGGTCCAATGCCAACACCTGGTATTGCCTACCTTACAAGAACACTACGCGCTGAAGCTGGCATTGTCATTAGCGCTTCGCATAATCCATATTACGATAATGGCATCAAATTTTTTGGTCCAGATGGCACCAAAATTTCTGATGCAATCGAAAACGCTATCGAATTAGAAATCGAAAAACCCATGCAAATGGTGCCACCAGCACGCTTAGGTAAAGCCAAACGTATTATCGATGCGGTTGGGCGCTATGTGGAATTTTGTAAAAGCACACTGGGACTAGGTAGCCGCCTTACTGGCATGAAAATTATTGTAGATTGCGCGAATGGAGCCACTTATCAAGCAGCACCTTTAGTATTACGTGAACTTGGAGCTGAAGTTATTGAACTTAGTAACAATCCCAATGGTTTTAATATTAACGAACATTGTGGCTCAACTAACCCGGAAAATTTAGTTCGCAGAGTTTTAGCCGAAAAAGCTCACGTTGGAGTTGCCTTTGACGGCGATGGCGATCGAGTAATCATGGTAGATCACAAAGGCGAAATAGTCGACGGCGATGAGCTCTTGTTTATTATGGCCAAACACTACCAAGAAAATAATATTTTACAAGGCGGCGTTGTTGGTACCAGTATGACCAATCTTGGCCTAGAACTGGCCTTTTCCGATTTAACCATCCCCTTCAAACGCACAAAAGTTGGCGATCGCCATGTTCTAGAGGGACTTCGTAATCATAATTGGTTACTCGGCGGTGAATCTTCCGGACACATAGTTAACTTAGGTCTCACCACCACAGGAGACGGTATAGTTAGCGCCTTGCAAGTTCTTTCCATAATGTACAATAGCGGAAAGACGCTTTTCGACTTAAAATCTCAAGTAAACAAATTCCCACAAATTTTGGTCAACGTTGAAATTCAGCGCTCTATCAACTTAGACGAATCTCCAATATTATCCAATGCTATCCAATCTGCCGAAAAACGTTTAGGCAAGCGCGGACGTATTCTAATTCGTCCATCTGGAACGGAGCCAGTAGTCCGCGTCATGGTAGAGGGCGATAATCTTGACTTAGTTAAAGCTCTGGCTGAAGAATTAGCGGCAGCAGTAATTCAAAGTACTAAATAGCCATGATTTTCAACACTGAAATCAAAAATTTCATTGAGGTCATGTTTAGCCTTGGCCTGTTTTTTAATGCCATGCTTTTCGTACCTCAAATCGTAAAATTACTACGCACTAAAAGCGCCAAAGGCTTATCCCTACTTACTTTTGCGGGATTTAGCGTCTTACAAATTTTCACCATCTTACACGCCTACATCACCAAAGATTACATTTTATTTTTCGGCTTTCTTCTGAGTCTTTTGTTTTGCGGAACTGTGACAATACTAATTATTGCTTACAGAAAAAATCACTGCAGAGCGAACCAAAATAACAGCTGGAAAAAAATATATCGTTCCATGTACGGCTTGAAAGATTTTTTAAAAAATAGAGAAGATCATCCTCCTGAGGACAGAGAACAACTCTGAAACAATTATGGCCATAATTATCCTCGCTTTCGATACATCTTCCGATGCCTGCTCTGTGGCTCTCCGTATAGGCAAAGTTGCGCTTACGCGCCATGTGATCGCCAAGCAAAAACAAAGTGAATTAGTTTTAAATATGCTAAATAAACTTTTAAAAGAAGCTGATTTAAAATTAGAAGAATGCTCTGCCCTCACCTTTGGCCAAGGCCCGGGAAGCTTTACTGGTATTAGATTAGCCGCTAGTATTGCGCAAGGATTGTCGTTTGGAAGTAATCTTCCTGTAATTCCAGTTTCCACTTTACAAATTCTGGCCCAAGGCACGTATCGAGAATACCAAGAAAAAAACGTTTTAGTTGCAAACGATGCTCGTATGCAAGAAATTTACTTTGGCGCTTATAGCCTCGATGTAGAAAATATCATGCAACCACTATTTGTAGATTCAGTTGGTAAAACAGACAATCCGCCCATACAAAACAATATGCTAAAAACTAATTGGATTGGCATTGGTTCAGCTTGGGAAGCATATCAAGAAACATTGGCCGCAAAGTATCAAGAAAAAAATCTGCAGCTTAAAATTCATCCAGAAGCGCGCTATCCAAATGCTCTAGATTTAGTTAATATTGCTATGCATAAATATGCAAAAGGAGAAAAAGGCAGCCGGGAAAATATTTTGCCGGTTTACTGTAATTCCCCAGCCTACAAAAAAAACAAGAACTAAACATTAAAACATAACTTATTGATTTCAAAGTAAATAATATAGACATGTTTTCTGCTATTTTTGCAAAAAAATAATTTCTGTGTTAGAGTGACATTTCAAATGAGATATTATCAATGACTAAACACTTACTAATCAGCTTCGATTGGGCGATGAAAAAGCTTTTAAGAAGTAAGGCCAACTTTGGCATTCTGGAAGGCTTTTTGAGCGAACTTTTGAAACAAGATTTAAAAATTCTGCAATTATTAGAAAGTGAAAGCAATAAAAATCATCACGACGATAAGCAAAATCGTGTCGATATTTTGGTTAAGCTGCAAAGTGGCGAAGTAGTGTTAATCGAGGTGCAAGTAAGTGCCGAGCTCGATTATTTCCACCGCATGCTTTATGGATCATCCAAAATAATCACCGATTATATGGAATCTGGTGCGCACTACGACCAAATCAAGAAAGTTTATTCCATAAATATTTTATATTTCGATTTGGGACATGGCGAAGATTACATTTACCACGGTACGACAAAGTTTGTTGGCCTGCATAAAAAAGATGAGTTATCTCTAAGCGAAAAACAAAAAGAACTATACGTAAAAGAGCGTCCGCACGAGCTTTATCCTGAGTATTATCTAATTAAACTCAATAAGTTTAACGATGTTGCCAAAAACACTCTTGATGAGTGGATTTACTTTTTAAAACACGAAGAAATCAAAGATAACTTTCACGCTAAAGGCTTACTAGAAGCTAAAGATCGCCTTAGCCTCCTAAAAATGACCGACGCTGAAAAATGGGAATATGACAACTATATCAAAATCCGTCGCATTCAAACCAATGAAATCCAAACTGGTTTTTATGAAGGCGAAACGAAAGGTAGAATAGAGGGCAAGCTTGAGGGCGAAAAAATTGGCTTAGAGAAAGGTGAAAGAATTGGCCTTGTTAAGGGCATAACGCAAGCTACACGCGCGTTAGCAAGAAGACTTTTAGCCAAAGGCCTTGCACCAGAAGAAGTAGCAGAATTGACAGAATTATCTAAAAATGCAGTTTCTGCATTGCAAAAAGAAAAACATTGAACACAACAAAATACATCTGGCAAAACAATAAATTCATTCCGTGGGATGATGCCAAGACCCACGTCCTAACTCACTCCTTGCACTATGGCTCAGGGGCTTTTGAAGGCATTCGCGCTTATGCAACCGACAAAGGCACGGCGATTTTTCGCTTACCGGAACACATCAAACGCCTATTTTACTCAATATCTTGTATCGACATGCAGCTTCCATATACAGAAAAAGAAATATGCGAGATCACTTTAAAACTAGTTGCCATGAACGAACTGAAAGAGTGCTATATTCGTCCGCTTGCCTATTATGGCTATGGCAAGATGGGAGTAAATCCAATAGGCGCACCACCTGAAATAGCTATTGCCTGCTGGGCTTGGGACTCTTACATTGCCCACCCTTCGGTGGATTTAAAAGTCAGCGAATATGTACGTATTCCCCGCTCTGTTTCTATCGCTGATGCTAAATTAACCGGAAATTATCTAAACAGTATTTTGGGTCTTTTGAAAATCAAGGGGACGCATTATCACGAAACTTTATTTTTAGATATCGATGGCTATTTAGCCGAAGGCTCAGCTGACAATATTTTTGTCATCAAAAATAATAAAATTTACACACCACGTCTCGGCTCCATTTTAGCTGGCATCACTCGCCAAACAGCCATAGAACTAGCTAAAGACATGGGTATTTCGGTTGAAGAAAAAAATCTAAAATTAGAAGATATTTTCACAGCAGACGAAGCTTTTTTAACCGGAACAGCAATTGAAATAATGCCTATTCGTTCTATCGATGATAAACTACTCGGAAGCGGTGAAGCTGGGAAAATTACTAAAAACATACAAAAAAATTATCTTGACCTCGTGCGCGGAAAACATACAAATCCTAAATTTCAAGATTATTTGGCGTTTGTATAAATAATAATTTAGAAGGAGTAAAAATATGTCAAAAAACAAACAAACACTGATACTCGGCCAACCTCTTCCAAGATTTTTAATAAATTGGCTGATCAGCGCTGTGGCGCTGATAGTTGTCTTACACCTTTTTTCTGGTGTATCTTCTGATACCATACTAGCCACCATAGTTATGGCGCTAATTTTAGGACTTTTGAACACTTTTTTAAGGCCAATTCTCTGCCTTCTATCCTTGCCTTTCATAGTATTTACGCTGGGAGCTTTCACTTTAATCATCAATGCACTGACGTTCTATTTAGCCGCGCATTTAGTGCATGGATTTTACGTAGCCAGCTTCTGGAGCGCGTTCTGGGCCGCCTTGCTGTACAGTTTTATCTCTTTTCTTATCAACATTCTCATTCAATCCGACGATAAGAAAATCTTTCATATGAGATATTCTTGCCGCAAATGCAAAAAAATAAACTAATGTACGGGCAGGTTTTATGCCTGCCCACCCGGAGGAAATTATGATAAAAAAATCTTTATTAAGTCTCACAATTGCCTTATCCTGCGCCAGTGTTTATGCTTTAGATAGCAATATTCAACAACCCATAAAAAACGAGCCAACACAAATGCAAACAACTCAAGATAAAAACCAGACCCAAGGTACAGCCTTTTTAGAAGCCAATAAAACCAAACCAGGGGTAGTAACTTTAGTAAGTGGCCTACAATATAAAATTATCAAAGAAGGCAAAGGTGCTAAACCAAGCCCCAACGACGTTGTCACCGTGCACTATGCCGGAACTCTAATTGACGGCACAGAATTTGACAGTTCATATAAACGCGGTCAACCAGCCTCCTTCCCTGTCGGCGCAGTTATCCCAGGCTGGGTAGAAGCCTTACAAATGATGCCAGTTGGCTCTACTTGGGAACTCTACATTCCATCTCAACTCGCTTACGGCACGCGCGGCGCTCCACCGCTTATCGGCCCTAATTCTGTTTTGGTATTCAAAGTTGAGCTTTTGGATATCAAGAAGAGCTAATCTCGACCGCACAAAGAATTGCAAGCACAAAATCCACGAAATGGGGCAGGCATAAAACCTACCCCTACTTTATTTTCTTAACTCTTTGATTTTAAAGGAAATCATGCAGACATGTTTTCCTTGTCTTCTTAATATATGCTTAATTTTTGTCCTGTATAATCTTCTGTGTTTTATTAGATTGTTTCCAAATCCTACTGGAGAAGCCATACCATGCTAAACACAGAACAAATCAAAGTTATTGAAAATTTTATACAGCATATGCTCATACAAACAGTAAGATTACTGCCTCTCGCAGAAACTACTACCGATAAAGTAGCCACATTTGTAAATAACATATTTCAGATAAACGAAAGAGAGTTTAAAGGATTATTCGACGAACCAGTATCACCGATTATGCAACAGTCTCTAAACCACTTACAAACACAATATGACCGGGGCTATCAAACCCTGTTTTCTACCCAACAAGAAACTCAAGAAGCTTTACATAGCCTTGTCAACAATCCCGACATATATCTTCTAATTGCCGAAAGCATGTTTGTGGCCGAGAATTACCCAGAAGCCATAAAAAGTTGGACACAATACAACACCCTAACCCATAATAATCCTAACGAAGTTTTGTATAATGTCGCTCTCGCAGAAGCAAAACTAGGCAGATATTATAACGCTGCGCTTCACTTCCTTATCGTTTTACGCATGAACCCTATCGGCTCAACAAAAGCTCACACTTTACATAACCGGGGCGTTATTGCAGCCACACTTGGTCTATTACCGATAGCATTAACTAACTTCAAGCAAGCGCGAACTATCACTCCAAATGCCCCAGATACTCTTAGATGCTGTGCTCATGTTCAATCACAACTAACACACCAAGAATCGCCGAAAACCTTTTTTACAAAACATGGTTTTTTTAGCGCAAGCACGGGAGGATCCAGCTCCACAGCTCAAAACATAGAACCTTCAAATCCTATAAGACCGAGTTCTAATTAGAAAAACCACCAAAATCAAGACGGGCGCAAGATCCTCATTAACTCGGTAAACGTCAACTCGACAACTTCCGAGTCGGCATTTACCGAGTCACATCAAACAACATTCCAATACCTAGCCACCATCTCACGGCAAACGCTTTTTATACCAATACCTG
This sequence comes from Gammaproteobacteria bacterium, assembly GCA_041664965.1. Taxonomy (GTDB): domain Bacteria; phylum Pseudomonadota; class Gammaproteobacteria; order UBA9339; family UBA9339; genus JBAYJT01. The sequence goes on along the minus strand of JBAYJT010000018.1, from coordinate 20,975 downwards.
TTGGGCAAGCTTGGTCACATCGACCGCAAAAATAGCATGTGATATGCCCGAAGCGCCTAACATCAGCAACTAGTTTGTGGTGAATACGGCGCCTAGTGCGCAAAAATTCTTTGGCCATTGGATTATGGCCGCTGGCTTCACGCATAAAACCATCTAATTGACAGGAGTCGCGTAGCCTCATCCTTTCGATATCAGAATTTCTGGTCTTGCGATCAAAAACATCAAAACAAGTGCAAGTTGGGCAAACTAAAGTGCAGGCCGTGCAAGCAATACAGCGCTTGGCTATATCTTGCCAAAATTCATCTGGCACGCGGCCTTCTAAAAGAAGTTGCGAAGCTTGGCGAAGTAATATTTCATCTTCACTAACTAAATTCGCAGATTTTTCTTTTAAAACTTCTAAAATTTGAGAATCAGCTTCGTTCGCATTTAGGTTCTTTAAAATTTCACTGCCTTTTTCGCTATAAGCCTCTATTATAAAACCCCCATCTTCCAGCTTTATAATTTCTAGATCGCACTTTCCACCAGCAACTTTAAGAAACTCTCCATCCGAACCCAAATAACCAGAAACCCCAACTACAACTGCATCTTGACGATTTTTAAAATAAATTTCATCGTAAAAATTAGTGCTAAAAAATTTATCCGTAAATTCTAGACACGCTAAATCTTCTGCGGTAAACCCAACAATAAAAAGCGGCTTGGCAAGATTCGGCGCTGCTTTCGCTGTTCCTTCTTTAGAAATTTTTAAAATCAAATCTAGGTAAGGCATAAAAAGCGCTGCCGGGCGCATTGGCAAAGCACCGCCTTCTAAATGTAAATCGCCATCTTTTAGACGACCTAAACTACGTGTGCCATCCAATAAGCGAACAGGCAGCAGAAGTTCATATTTTTCTTCCAAAGAAGCAAACAAATTTTGAAGATTACTCAGAGAACAAATTTTCATTCTGCCCTCCATAGATTCGCTGCACAAACTTTAAATTCCGGAATTTCCGCTTCCGGATCACATGTATTGATAGTCAAGGCGTTGGCTGCTCCCTCCACAAAATGGAAAGGCGCAAATAACACTTGCACGGGTATTACATCTGTTACACGCGCCATAACTTTAATCATACCACGCCTTGTTTTTAGCATAACAAAGTCGCGATCTTTAATGTTTAATTTCTTAGCATCGATCGGATTTATTTCCACATAAGGAAAACGCTCCTCGCGATCTAAAAGCCGCGTACGTCTTGTCATAGTGCCCGTATGATAGTGAAAATAGCATCTGCCAGTTGATAAAACGAAAGGATATTCTGCATCCGGTGGCTCCACAGCTCCCATATGCTCAACTGGACTAAACTTGCCTAAACCACGACTAAATTTTTCTGTATGTAGAATGGGAGTACCCGGATGATTGATATCCAGACAAGGCCACTGCAATCCAGTAAAGCCTAGGCGATCATAGCTAATTCCACCATAAATTGGCGTTAAAGATGCTAACTCTTTCATGATTTCTGCAGGCTTGGAATAATTAAATTCTGCACTGCCTAAGCGCTTAGCCAAATCGCAAATAATTTGCCAATCTGCTCTCGCCTCGCCTATTGGCTCTATAGCTTTTCGCACTAGCTGAACTCGCCGCTCAGTCGAGGTAAAAGTTCCATCTTTTTCAGCAAAACTGACCGCTGGCAAGATAACATCAGCGTATTCGCAAGTTGGCGTATAAAATATATCTTGTACAACCACAAAATCTAAATTTTCTAAAGCCTTCTTTACATGCTCTTGATTAGCATCAGACATTACCGGATTCTCGCCCATGATATAAAAAGCCTTCAGTGTGCCATCTAGTGCTTTATCCATAGCTTTAGTAACGCTAAAGCCAACCTTATCTGAAAGAGAGTTATTATCTACATTCCAAGCTTTGGCAAACCTATCTCGTATATTAGAATCAATAACTTTCTGATAGCCAGTATAAAAATTAGGCAACGCCCCCATATCGCAAGCGCCTTGCACATTGTTTTGACCGCGAAGTGGATTTACTCCCGTACCAACTCGTCCAATTTGGCCAGTTAATAAAGCTAAATTGGCGCAGCTTTTCACATTACCCACACCATGCGCATGCTGAGTTATCCCCATCGAATAAACTAACATGGCATTTTTGGCTTCAGCAAAAATCCTAGCTGCTAATATAATCTCATTCACACTAATTTCACAAATAGCAGCAACTCTTTCTGGGGGATAACGCAAAACCACATCGCGCATAGCATCATAATTTTCTGTACGCTTAGAAATAAAATCTTCGTTGGCTAATTTTTCTTGAATAATGACATGCATGATGCCGTTTAGTAGAGCGATGTCAGTACCATTTTTATGTCGAATATGTAAATCTGCCATGCGAGCCAAACGAATAGTTCTGTTATCCGCAACAATAAGCTTGGCGCCACTTTGCTTAGATTTTATGATACGAGTTCCAATAAGCGGATGCTGCTCGGTAGTATTGGATCCAATAACAAAAAAACAGTCACTTTTTTCAAAGCAAGAAATAGAATTACTCATCGCTCCTGAGCCAAAGCTTTCGGCCAATCCAGTTACAGTCGAAGCATGACAAAGACGCGCACAATGATCGATATTATTGGTGTGAAATACACCTCGCGCTAGTTTCATCAAAAGATAGTTCTCTTCATTCGTAGCTCTTGCCGATGATAAAAACATCAACGCATCATTACCGTATTTGCTCTGTATACCTAAAAGTTTTTCTACAATTAAACTTAAAGCATCTTCCCAAGAAGACTCAACTAACTTACCAGCTTTGCGAATGAGTGGCTCGGTTAATCTTTCTGGATGATTCACAAACTGAAAGGAATTCCAGCCTTTTATGCAAAGACCGCCTTTTGAAACTGGTGTATTAGCGCTCGGTTCTACACCGACTAACTCTTCATTGTCATTAACAAGTAAATAAAAATTACAACCAGTACCGCAATAGGGACAAGTGGTAAGCACTTTCTTCATAGCGCACCTCTCACCCTATATACATCGTGCAGCCAAAAAACTGGTCCGTCTAAACAGCAATAAAGATGTTCAATAGTACAATGCCCACACTTGCCAACCCCACATTTCATATGACGTTCCAACGACACAACTATGCTTTTAGAATCTAAGCCTTTGGCACTAAGCTCTTCAATTACAAATTTATACATAATAGGCGGACCGCAAATTACAGCCACAGTAGAGCTCGGATCTATATTTAAAGGTGGAATTAGTTTCGTAATAAGCCCCACATCGCCATCCCAACAGCTCCCCTCAGTTTTATTGTCTACTGTAACCTGACAAATAATATCAGCTGATTTTTTCCAAATTTGCAGCTCATCTTGATACATTAAATCTTCCGGAGATTTCGCGCCGTACAAAATAGTTACATTGCCAAATTCCGCCCTTCTATCTTCTACATATTGAATTAAAGAACGAAGCGGAGCCAAGCCGCACCCTCCAGCGATTAAAACAAGATCTTTCTTTTGCAGGTCAGCTATGGGAAAAAAAGTTCCAAATGGACCGCGCATGCCAACCTTATCACCAACTTTTAAATCATGCATAGCGCCAGTCAAAGCGCCAATTTTACGCACACCGAGTTCTAAATAATTCCCGCGAGTTGGCGATGAAGAAACTGAAATAGGCGCTTCACCAAATCCTGGAATAGAAACTTGCACAAACTGCCCTGGTTGTTGGCCAAACGGCTTAGCGTCTAGGCGCTCAAAGCGAAATAGCTTTTCTAGTTTCGTCAGCGCCGTCACGGAAACGAGCCTGCATTCAAAGGGAACATAATTTACTGATTTTAAATTAGCAGAACCTAACTTCATTTTCTAACTCTTTGATTTATAAAGAAAACGTGTAGACATGTTTTTTATTACGCCCCTTCAGGGCTAGGAATTATTACGTATTCGTTTACCCAGCCCGACGTTCTCACGCGTTCCGCGTGATCACTTGGACTGGGCTATTCTAAACTTGCCCTTTCAGGGCGTATTTTAAACGTCGGGCTGGGTAAACTTAAAAAAATCTCTCCATAGTTTATGAATCATAAGTTATGATTCATATGTTATGTTTTTACATTTTCACCCTAGCAAACTTCCTCTTCCCAACCTGATAAACCTGTTCGGTATTTTTGGGTATTTTTAGATGAGGATCGCTAATTTTTTCGCCATTTATCTTAACAGCTCCTTGTTCTATCATGCGCATAGCGTCAGAAGTGCTTGGAACTAGGCCTGCATCTCTAAGCAAATTCGCAATTGGCATACTATCTTTGCCATCTACAGTGAGAGTTATTTCTGGAATATTTTCTGGCAAAGTGTTTTGACTAAAACGCTGCACAAAATCAGCCTCAGCATCTTCCGCTGCTTTCGCGCTATGAAAACGCGCTACTATTTCTTTAGCAAATAACACTTTAATATCGCGTGGATTTCTGCCCTCTTCCACTTCTTTCCGCCAAATATTGATCTGGTCTAGAGAGGAAAAGCTTAAAAGCTCTAAATAGCGCCACATAAGTGTGTCAGATACTGACATCAACTTGCCAAAAATATCTTGCGGAGATTCATTAATACCAACGTAGTTACCGAGCGATTTCGACATCTTTTGCACACCACTAATTCCTTCCAAAAGCGGCAACATCATTACAATTTGTGGCTTTTGACCAAAATGTTTTTGAAGCTCCCTTCCCATCAATAAATTAAATTTCTGATCGGTTCCGCCAAGTTCTACATCTGCTTCTAGAGCCACCGAATCATAACCTTGCAAAAGCGGATATAAAAACTCATGAATGGCAATAGGTGTTTGACTTTGAAAGCGTTTTTTAAAATCATCGCGCTCTAGCATGCGCGCCACTGTGTGCGTCGCTGCCAATTTAATTAAATCAGCTGAGCTAAGTTTTTCCAGCCAAGTTGAGTTAAAAACTAATTTGGTTTTTTCCGGAATTAAAATCTTAAAAACTTGTTCTTGGTAAGTTTTAGCGTTGGCTACAACTTCTTCGCGTGCAAGCGGCGGTCTTGTTACATTTTTGCCCGACGGATCACCGATCATGGCGGTAAAATCGCCGATTAAAAAATAAACAATGTGGCCTAAATCTTGAAATTGCCTAAGCTTATTAAAGACAACGGTATGTCCCAAATGCAGATCTGGCGCAGTTGGATCAAACCCGGCTTTAATTTTTAAAGGTCGACCTTCTTTCAAGCGTTCTTCTAATTCAGAAGTAAGCAGAATTTCTGCAGCACCACGTATAATATCTTTGTTCATGTAATTAACCTTTGACTCGCATAACGTTTATCACTGTCGGAATAGCAGCAATATGACGCAAAATACGCTCTAGATGATCTAAATTCTTAACTTTGATAACCAAGCGAATAGAACAATAGGCAGAACTTCTCTCTTTGATATTTACATCCTCAATATTAGCTTCCGCCAACGCCACGGCCTGAGCTAAAGCGGCCAAAACACCTCGTTTATCTGCTACGTCCACTGTTATGGCAACACTAAAAGTTTCCTTAATATCATCCGACCATAAAACTGGAATGCACATTTCCGGACGTTTTTTTAGCTTAATCAAATGACTGCAATCTGTACGATGTATTTGCAGTCCATGCCCTATCTGTAAATATCCCAATATTGGATCGCCAGGGATAGGATGGCAACAAGGAGCAAATTGAATAGCTAAACCCTCCGCACCTTTAATCATGAGAGGCTTAGTTTTAGAAGCAGCTTCTTTAAGATCTTGCTCTGCAATATTTTTAGGATCCAGGTTTACTAACTGATAAGCAATAAATAGTGGTACAGAATTGCCTAGACCTATTTCTTCATAAAGATAATCTACTGATTCTAATTTATTGGCAGCTAACACGCTCCTTATAGATTTGGAAGAAATTTTCTTAAGAGAAGAGCCAAGATTAGTCAAAGCTTTGTCCAAAAGCTGCTTTCCTAACTCGATTATTTCTGAAAGTTTTTGTCCTTTTAAGAAAGAACGAATACTGCCTCGTGCTCTACCAGTTGTCACAAAATCGAGCCAAGAAGGATTGGGCTTGGCCTCGGGCATAGTAATAATAGCCACTGTTTGACCACTTTTTAGCATACTAGAAAGCGGCATAAACTGCCCATCAATTTTGGCTGCAACACAAGTATTGCCAACATCCGTGTGAACCGCATAAGCAAAGTCAACCACAGTCGCGCCTTTAGGTAACTCAATAATGTTTCCTCGCGGCGTAAAAACAAAAATCTCTTCTGGAAAAAGATCTGTTTTTACGTTATCGATAAATTCTAGCGAACTGTCCGTGTGTTGCTGCATTTCCAAAAGATTACTGATCCAACGCTGAGTTTTTAGAGGAGAAACAACATGTTGCTCTCCAGCATCACTAGTTCTTGGTTGCAGCCAATGCATAACCATACCGTAATTTGCCATTTGATCCATCGCTGGGGTGCGAATTTGTATTTCTATAGCGGCTCCTTGCGGGCCAAACACAGCAGTGTGTAACGACTGATAGCCGTTAAGTTTAGGCAAAGCAACGTAATCTTCAAATCTGCCAACTATAGGCTTATAAATGCCATGAATAAGGCCTAAAGCCATATAACAAGATATATTATTTGGCACAATTACACGAAAAGCATACATATTGGCAACTTCTACCAAAGAACAACCTTTTTTCTGCATACGCCTATACAAGCTGTAAAGATGCTTTTCGCGGCTAAGAATAGAAACGTCTGTTATGGAATTTTTTAGAAGCTCCTTTTCTATTTCGGAACGGATATTTTGTAAACTATCCTGTAAGCCAGAGCGCATTTTTACTACAGCTTCGCTGATAATTTTATAACGCCAAGGATTATAGGCCTTAAAGCTAAGATCCTCTAGTTCTGTAAACATACGGTGCATGCCGAGTCTATTAGCAATAGGCGCATAAATATCTAAAGTTTCTTGAGCAATGCGACAACGCCTTTCTTTAGACAAAGCCTGCAAAGTTTGCATATTGTGCAACCTATCAGCAAGCTTAATTAAAATAACTCGAATATCGCGCGACATAGCCAAAACCATCTTGCGAAAGCTTTCGGCTTGGGCTTCGGCACGGCTTAAAAATTCTATTTGCGATAATTTAGTAACCCCATCCACTAAAGCCGCAACAACTTCACCAAAATTATTCTTGATGACCTCTTTACTTACGGAAGTATCTTCCACAACATCATGCAGTAAAGAAGCAATAATGCTTTGATAATCTAGATGCATGCCAGCTAAAATACCAGCAACAGCTATAGGATGACCTAAGTAAGGATCGCCACTGTCTCGTTCTTGCCCAAAATGAGCTTCCTCTGCGAGCAGATAGGCACGGTAGATTTGTTCTATTTGATTTTTATCTAGGTAGGTAAGCTTTTCTTGTAGTCCATCGAATAGAGACACAAACTATTCCTCAGAATTTTCACTCTCTCCATTATCTATTGTCTTATTTGGCTCATCCACAGTCTGTGTAGTAACAAGCTCTATTTCAGCTATATCTTCTGCTTTACTATTTTCCGTATTAATAGCTAAGTCAGCTGCAGCCTCAGCGAAAAGCTCGCTAATATCTTGCTTCTGTTTGCGATCATTATCTAGAAAATCCATACCAATTAAACCATCTGCTATTTCGCGTAAAGCTAACACAGTTGGTTTATCCTTTTCTTCGGGAACTAAAGCATCTTGACCGCCCTTAATTAGCTGACGAGCTCGCGCTGCAGCCAAAATGACCAATTCAAAGCGATTGGGGATTTTCTCTAAACAATCTTCAACAGTTACTCGAGCCATAATAAAAAACCTCTATAAAAACTTAATCATATCTAGATATTATCTGCAATTTATTGATTTTGCAACAGTTCTTTAATGAGTGAGGCATATTTATTAGCTTGGCGCTCACATTTTAGCCTTTGCGCTTGAATAATGCTCTTAATTTCTTGCAGAGCTTGTTCAAAATTATCGTTTATAATCAAATAGTCAAACTCTTTGTAATGTACCATTTCACCATGAGCCTTAGCCATTCGATCTGCAATTATCTCTTCCGGATCACGACTACGTGTCATCAAGCGCTGTTGCAATGCTTCACGCGAAGGTGGTAATAAAAAAATGCTTACCGCTAAATCGGACAAGGCTTTACGCACCTTTTGAGCACCCTGCCAATCTATGTCTAAAATTATATCTTTACCCTGTTCTAAATTTCTCAAAACAAAATCACGCGAAGTCCCATAACTATACCCAAAAACTTTAGCATGCTCTAAAAATTTATCCGCATCTACCATATTAGCAAAAGTTTTATCATCGACAAAAAAATAAGTATTACCCTCTCGATCTCCAGTTCTCATAGGCCGCGTTGTGTGCGAAATAGAAACTAAAGTATCTGGAATAGCTTCGTTGACAGCAGTCGCCAAGGTTGTTTTGCCAGTTCCAGAAGCTGCTGCAATGATAAATATTGAACCAAAATATTTCATCTTTACTCCAAATTTTGTATTTGCTCACGCATTTGTTCTAACAAAACCTTTAGCTCAATAGTCGCCTGTGTAATTGCTACAGATGTAGACTTAGAGGCCATAGTATTGGTCTCACGATGCATCTCCTGTAATAGGAAATCCAATCGTTTGCCAACACTACCACCTTCCTCTAAAATTCTTTGAAAATCTTGAGTATGAATCGTAAGACGGTCTATCTCCTCAAGAATATCGATTTTATGAGCAAAAAATATCATCTCTTGTTCGAAGCGGCTACTATCTAACTCCGTTTTAATTTCCGCGAGTTTCTCTACAATTCTTTGCTTTTCATTACTTACAGCTAAAGGGAAATTCTCACGAATACGAGAAATTTCCTGCTCTACCAAGCCTAAAGAACGCTCTAAAACTAGGCGAAGAGCCTTCCCTTCACGCTCCCGCGACTTAGCCAACTCATGAACTGTTTTTTTCAGTAACAAAGAAGCCTGTAAGCTAAATTCCTCTTCGTTAACTTCTTTTTCTTGTAAAACATGAGGTAAATTTAAGATACTGACTGGATCTATAGAAGTTGGGGTAGAAATTTTTTTGCTAATTGAATTTAAAGTTTTGATCACTCCTTCGACCAAATTTTCATCCACAGTTAACTCTGCATTGCTTTTTTGATCAGCTTGATAACGCAAATAACAGTCGATTCGCCCTCGTTGCAGCTGTTGTCGTAAAATTTCCCGTGCATTTTGTTCTAAAAAACCAAAACGATCCGGTATACGGATATTCAAATCCAAATAACGATGATTGACAGCGCGTATTTCCCAGGTCAAAGTACCAAAGGCTGAATGCTCGGATAGACGAGCAAACGCAGTCATGCTATGAATTTTATTTTTATTATTCACTTAAAATACCATACACTCACATGCAAGAAAGCACCTGAACCACATAAAGTTCAAGTGCTTTCTAAAAAATATAACGAAATTGCTTCTTCGTTATGCAGGATTCTTTTTCGGACGGCCTTTACGAGCTACTTTTGGCTCAGAATCGCAGCTGCATTTATCATCTCCAGATTTGCAAGAGCAATTGTCACCACAATTACAACGATGATGATAGGGGCAAGTAAATAAATACTTGAGCAAAGCCCCAACTGCCAAGACCGGTAGCATAATATCAAAAAATCTACTGATAAACACGATGTAGGCTAATCCTTGTTCGTGCCACAAAGTAACTAATAAAGCCGCCGCAAGAGCAATCAAAACTGTTACTATGACGATAAGTTTATGTCCAATTTTGCACATTATTTAATCTCCTAAAATTAAAAAAATAAAAACCATGAAAAACTGTATAGTGACAGACAACTAGCCACCAATCTGCTTTTCTCGAAGTTCAGCTATAGTTTTACATTCAATACACTGCGTAGCTATAGGACGCGCCTCCAACCGACGAATACCAATCTCAGCACCACATTCATCACAATATCCATACTCACCATTTTTAATTCGAAGCAAAGCTTCATCAATCTTTTTTAATAATTTGCGTTCACGATCGCGTTCGCGTAATTTTAAACTAAACTCTTCTTCCTGGCTTGCCCGATCAACCTGATCTGGATAATTCACAACACCCTGCATGTCGTAAATAGTGCGATCAACCTCTTGCATCAACTGCTGTTTCCAAAGATTGAGTATTTGTTCAAAATGCTGCAATTGCTTCTCACCCATATATTCTTCATCTTTTTGAAGTTTATATGGTGAAATCCCCAGTGGTCCAGTAGCAGAACCTTTTGGTGAAATCACGGATTTCTTTTCTATCACTTTTATCCGCTTTACGGGAGCTTTAGCAGCCACAACTTTTACTTTGGCTTTTTTAACTGTCTTCGGCTTTAAGGCCACCTTTTTCCCTATTACTTTTTTGGGCTGACTTTTCTTAAGCAGAACCTTTTTGGTCTTTTTAACCACGGATTTCTTACTTGATATCTTGCGTATCTTTTGGACTATTTTTTTACTTACTTTAGCTTTCATAGGTTTTTTCTTTACCTTTGACTTAGGTTTAAGCTTGGCCATTATCTTAAACGCACGTTTCTTTAGGCTTTTCTTGTTACTTCTTGCCATTTTGTACATCCTGCTAAAACTAATTAAAAAATATTCCGCGTATTATATACGACTTTTTCTTTTTATTCCTAGTAAAAAGCGTTAATTTCTCACGATAGTTCCATCAAAAATATGCATAGCCGATCCGCGTAACCACAAATCCTTGTTCTCTCCTTCCCAATTAACAACCACATCTCCTCCCGCAAAACTCACTCTGACATCGCTGTCTAATATCTTCCAAATCCGCCCTGCTACTACTGCCGCGCATGCTCCACTACCACACGCCAAAGTTTCCCCAGTCCCCCTCTCATAAACGCGTAAACGTATATGATTTCTAGAAATAACTTGCATAAACTCAACGTTAGCGCCCTCTGGAAAAAAACTATCCGTGCCAATTTTTTTCCCTAAATTTGTAACATCAACATTTTCTAAATTATCAACTAATAAAACAGCATGTGGATTTCCTACAAAGACAGCCAAACTTTGCACTTCTGCTTTGTAATCTGCAAAAGAGGGCACCCCCATATTAACGCTAATCCTACCATCATCTTCTAAAACCAGCTTGAATGAACCTTTGATCGTTCCAACCAAGATGCGCTGCTTCTGGCTTAAATTTTTCTGCTGAATAAATTTCGCCAAACAACGTGCGCCATTGCCACTTCGCTCTGCTTCGCTACCATCAGCATTAAAAACACGACAGAAAAAATCGCTTTTCGCATCGCGCGCTTTTTCTAAAAATAAAACTTGATCGCAACCAATGCCATAATGTCGATCAGCTATGCGCCTAATCCAAGAAGTATTTGGATTGATTTGCTGATTTATAGCATCTATAACAACAAAATCGTTGCCTAGAGCTTGCATTTTGGAGAATTCGATCATAATTTTGCAAAAAACATGTCTACATGAACTCTTTATTTATCAAGGACTTCTACTTTTAAGTTAGGGTCTGGGCTTGACTGCTTAGCTGGCAAATACAATCCGCCAGATTGCCCGCAAGCCGTGAGAAATAAAACCACGCTTAATAAAACTAAAAGTGTTATTATTTTTTTCATTTGCAATTATCCAAATTGTAGTGCAAGCCAATATTCTCTTTGCGCGACTCAGCTGCCTTGACTATTAAATCGGCAACTATAACGAGATTACGCAGCTCAAGCAAATTTTTAGAAACACGAAAATGGCCGTAATATTCTTGAATTTCTGCTTTAAGCAAATCAATACGCCGTGCGGCACGCGCTAGCCTCTTATTGGTACGAACAATACCAACATAATCCCACATAAGGCGACGCAGTTCTTGCCAATTATGTGTTACTACTATTTCTTCATCAGAATCCGTAACCTGGCTTTCATCCCAAGCCCTTACTGGGTTTGGATCACTCACTTTATCTAAATTATTTAAAATATCTTCGCTGGCGGATCTCGCAAAAACTATGCATTCCAACAAAGAATTGCTCGCCATGCGATTCGCTCCGTGCAGTCCTGTACAAGATACCTCACCAAGCGCATAAAGATTCGGTAAATTAGTGCGAGCTTTCTTATCTACCACAACTCCACCACAAGTATAATGCGCTGCCGGCACTACGGGGAGAGGACTTTTTGTCATATCGAAACCAAATTCCAAACATTTTTTATAAACATTTGGGAAGTGATCCAAAATAAATTCTTTTGATTTATGGCTAATATCTAAATACACACATTCCAAACCATAACGCTTCATGACGTGGTCTATAGCCCTTGCCACAACATCGCGCGGGGCAAGCTCCGCCCGCTCATCAAAATCTGGCATAAAGCGCTTGCCATCTGGCAAAAGCAAATATCCGCCTTCGCCACGCACAGCTTCGGTGATCAAAAAAGATTTAGCTTGTGGGTGATATAAACAAGTCGGATGAAACTGATTAAATTCCATGTTAGAAGTGGCGCAACCAGCACGATGCGCTATAGCAATACCATCACCGCTAGCGCAATCAGGATTACTAGTATAAAGGTAAACCTTACTCGCTCCACCTGTTGCAAGCGCTACAAATTTAGCCTGCATGGTTTGAACTTTTTGTGTCTTATTATCTAAAACATACACGCCGACACATTTACCGTCTTGCTTAATCAAATCAACAGCCGTGTGTTCTGTAAAAATTGTAATGTTAGAATTATTTTGCGTAAGATAAGTTAATTTACTTTCGATTTCATTGCCCGTTGCATCCGCTGCATGCAATATGCGGCGATAACTATGACCACCTTCGCGTGTTAGATGATACTCAACACGACCGTCGTCTTTCGGCGTTTGTGTAAAAGTAACTCCGTGATCAACTAGCCAATGAATTGCATCTTTGGCATTACTTGCTACAAACCGCACAACTTCTGGATTGCAAAGACCTGCCCCTGCGATTAGCGTATCTGCAACATGCGCCTCAATGCTGTCTTCTTCGTTCATAACAGCCGCAATACCGCCTTGAGCGTACATTGTGCTGCATTCGTTAAGCTCACCTTTGGAAAGCAATACAACGTGGCAATTTTTCTCGGCTAAACTAAGAGCCAAGACTTGACCAGCTGCGCCGCTGCCAATGATTATCACATCAGTTTTCATAAGCGTCTATACTAGCTGCTTCACCGCTTCCGCGCAATAATCAAAGTTTTTTATAGAATAACAGCCCCAAGCTTGCCATTCAAAATTTGACCGTTGACTTTGGAGTCAGAGTCAATTTTTACTGTGCCGACGAAGCCATCAAAGGTTACATGGCCTGCGACAGAACTTCTATTTTGCAAATATAAAACCGGCCCTTCGGAGCGGCTTTTAATAATTACAGAACCGTCTACTGTTGTGGAAATAAAGGTAACTTTATCCGATGAAATGCGCAAAGAAGAAGTAAATTTAGTTTTGTTAGCGCTAATAGGACCTTGGATATCAACATTTCCACGAACATTGGAAGAGCTGAAAGTTACCGGACCTAGCACCTCTAAATTAGCAAGTTTTGAGCCTATTACATTAAATGGACCCTCCACTACAACTCCGTTTTGCACAGTCGAAGAAATCAATGTTGTTGGCCCGGTTACTTGCAAAGATTCTATTTGGGAGTCTGTGGCTTTTAAAGGACCAAAAACCAAAACTTTTCCGGTAACAGTAGTTCCATTTAGCGTTGCTGGACCATAACAGATCAAAGAAGGCAGCGTTTCTTGGCCATGTAAACATTCACCAACTTCGGCGTAGGCAGTAGTTGAACCAAGCATGGCTATCACAACAGCCATCAGTGCTTTAACGAATTTTTTATTTTTCATAGAACCTCCGTTTAGTAATTATGAATTATAAATTATGAATGATGAATTAATAAGAAAATAGGATTAATACAACTTTAAATCACAACCTATTGATTTATAAAGAAATCCTATAGACATGTTTTTTATTTAACCATTCTAGATTTACTCGTAACCATCCTGGCTATTCTCTCTTCGAGCTATTCGCTTCACATTCAGAATCGTCTACCCTGACAATTTTGTGCCCTTTCAGGTCTTGTATTCGTATTTGAACAATTCATCATTCATACTTCATAATTCATAATTCATAATTCATAATTTTTTCCCTGCCCACTCCCTTAAATAATTAAACATCCCTCTTAAAAACATAGCATCTCCTCCAGCAGCGCGACCAGCTTTAGCTCTATCGTGCCAAGCAGCAAGATCAAAATGCGCCCAAGAAGTTCCTTTAACTACAAATTCCTTCAAGAATAAAGCAGCGGTAATCGCTCCGCCATAGCGTGTATTGGAAATATTCACCAAATCCGCCACTTTGCTATCTAACATTTCTTTATAAGGCGCATAAAGAGGCAGCCACCAAAGCGGTTCCTTTTCTTCTGCTATTTTCGTCAGTAAACCATGAGCCACTTCTTCGTTATCAGTAAAAAGCGCCGTCAAATCTGGGCCTAAAGCTATTCTCGCAGCCCCAGTTAAAGTCGCAAAATCGAGTAATAAATCCGGCTTTTTCTCACAAGCCAAAGTCAAAGCATCCGCTAAAATTAATCTGCCTTCGGCATCTGTATCGCCAACTTCTACCGTCTTCCCTAAACGCGTTTTTAAAATATCTCCCGGACGAAAACTATTAGGAGCCAGCATATTTTCGACAACAGGAATGATAACGCGTAAATTAATCGGTAAATCAAAAGTCATGATAAGGCGCGCTAAGGCTAATGCATGCGCAGCTCCAGCCATATCGTCTTTCATGGTAACCATAAATGGCGGCGGTTTTAAATCCATACCACCGCTATCAAAGCAAACTCCTTTGCCTACTAAAGTAAGCATCTTAGCATTTTTCTTTTTATCCCAGGTTAAATCAATCAAGCGCGGCTCTTTCGCACTGCCCTTGCCTACCGCATAAACAGCTGGAAAATCTTGGCGAAGCTTCTCGCCCATAATTACTGTGGCTTTGGCAGAAAATTCTTTAGCTAAATTTAGCGCTTCTTTGGCCAATTCATCTGGGCCAAAATCGTGACTTGGCATGTTGATCAGATCGCGCACCCAACATATCACAGAGGTAATTTCTTCTACGTATTTTTTATCTACCTCTTTAGGCAAAACTAGGCTAGCTTTAATAGCGGGTGCTTTTTTATATTTAGCAAAACTGTATGTTCCAAGCCCCCAAGCAATTGCAGCTCGCTCCAATTGCTTCACATTCCAATTGGAAATAATTTCATACTGACCTTGCGGTAATTTAGTTGGCAAAGCAGCAAACGCCCAGTAATCATCGGCACTTTCCACGCCTAACAAAACTTTTTCCACTTCGCCTTTTTTGGAATTAGCCAGAAGACAAAAGCTGCCGGATTTGGCTTCAAAATTATTAGCCAAAACCCAGTTCTGCACTGCTTTAGGCTGTTTTTTTAGCCAATCAGCTAGCTCTTTTTTACTAAGCGGCATAATAGAAATTGCCTTACCTGAAGAGCGATTTACAAAATAATTTGGCATAGAATTTTCACTCCAGTTTATTTTTGGCACAAGTTGGCAGAAGCTGGCAGAAGTTGGCAGAAGTATTAAGGGCGCACACATAGGTGCGCCCCTACGGTTCACAAAATTTCTTTAGCCGGCTTATAGGTTAGTCCTAAATCCTTCGCCACAGGCTCACAAGTCACATGGCCATGACATACGTTCAAGCCGTTTAACAAATGCGGATCTTCCAACAGAGCTTTCTTATAGCCTTTATTGGCCAAAGCCACACTAAACGGCAACGTCGCATTATTTAAAGCGAATGCTGAAGTACGCGGAACTGCACCTGGCATATTAGTCACGCAATAGTGCACAATACCTTCTTCAACATAAGTTGGATTGTCATGGCTGGTTGGACGACTAGTTTCAAAACATCCGCCTTGGTCGATGGAAACGTCGACTAACACTGAACCTGGACGCATTTTCTTAAGCATGGCACGTGTCACAACTTTCGGCGCAGCCGCTCCTGGTAAAAGTACGCCACCAACAACCAAATCGGCATCGATAACACATTTTTCAATATTATCATTGTTGGCATACATAGTTTTAATTTTCGAACCAAATATAGTATCCAATTCTTGTAAACGAGGAATATATTTATCCAAAATAGTAACATCAGCACCCATGCCCATAGCCATTAGCATAGCGTTAGTTCCAACTACGCCTGCTCCTAAAATAGCAACTTTACCACGACCAACTCCTGGAACGCCGCCAAGAAGAACACCAGCGCCACCTTGACGTTTTTCCAAACAATGCGCACCCATTTGAATTGACAATCTTCCTGCAACTTCACTCATTGGAGATAAAAGTGGCAACTTGCCATTTTTATCAGTAACAGTTTCATAAGCAATAGCAATACATTTAGAATCAACTAACGCTTTGGTTTGTTCCGGATCTGGAGCTAAATGTAAATAAGTAAATAATATTTGCCCTTCACGGAGCATTTTGCACTCAACAGGTTGCGGCTCTTTGACTTTGACGATCATATCGGCTTTAGCAAAAATCTCGGCTGCTGTAGGAATGATAGTTGCGCCAACTGCTTTGTAATGCTCATCTGTACAACCAATACCAGCACCAGCATCGTGCTCAACGATCACTTTATGACCGTTGTCAATTAATTCGCGCACAGAAGAAGGCACTAAACCAACTCGATATTCACGAATTTTAATTTCTTTCGGAACGCCTATTAACATTGTTATATCTCCAATATATTAGTTATTAAAAAATGATTCTTATTTTTGATTTTTACCATGTTCGGCCAAAAGATGCGCCACACAGCAGGTAACTTTTTTGACAAGCGGAATAGATAAAAACTCATTTGGTCCATGCGCACCGCAGTCTGGTGTACCAGCACCAGTCAAAAGCATACGTGCTTTCGGGAAAACTTCTGCCAAAATAGCAACTGGACCAATACTACCTCCTGTGCCAACAAAAGCCGCATCTTTGCCAAAATAAGTTTTAGATGCATCATTAAATGCACCTTCTACCCAGCTAGCACCACCAGCACTTAAGGAATCCCAACCAATCATCGGATCGACAGTCATGTTGAAATCCACTTTTGCACCATAAGGCGCGTCATTTTCCAACTTCTGCTTCATTTCCGCAACGACTTTCTTCATATCCACGCGTGGCGGCATACGCATACTGAGCTTTACTTCAATAAACGGCAAAAGTACGTTGCCTGCATCTTTAATGTGCGGCAAACCTTCCGCGCCAGTCACGCATAAAGTTGGTCTCCAAGTTGTGTCGATTAAAATATCTGGTGCGCTGTTTGTAAGCGCTTTACAACCATCTAAAAGTGGCAAAGCTTCCATAACTTTATCGCCTATGATTGCCGCAACACTTTTGGCTTGATCTTTAAAAAAATCTGGAATTTCAACGTGCGCGCTTTCGAGCAATACCTTACCGGTTTTTTGATCTTCAATACGATCTAAAAGTTGACGTAAAATTCTAAACGGCGTTGCCACCATTCCACTCACTACTCCAGAATGTGCGCCTTTGGAGAGCATAGAAACCTTTAAAGTAGCAGAAAAATTACCGCGAATAGATGTAATTTCCCAAAGACGTTCTGTATCAGCTCCGTCGTTATCTAAAACCAAAATTAAATTCGGCTCACCGATTTTATCTTTAAACTTCTCTAAATATGGCATGAAGTCTGGGCTACCAGATTCTTCAGCATATTCAATAAAAAATAAACATTTAGCATGAGGAATACCCTGTTCGCGAAGAGCTTTAATAGCAGCAATCGCCGAATAAGGTGCATAACCGTCATCGACACCGCCACGACCGTACAATTTTTCATCTTTAATAACTGGATTCCAAGGGCCTAAACCTTCGTCCCAACCAGTGCTTTCCGGCATCTTATCTAAGTGACTATAAAATAAAATCGTACCAGGTGCGTCTCCTGGTATTTCCACAAACAAAACCGGGGTGCGTTTGGGAATCTGCAAAACTTCCACTTTAGTTCCTGGAATACCTTGCTTTAAAATCCAATCCCCAACCAAGCGCGAAGCAGCGGCAAAGTCACCAGTTTTCTCCCAGTTCTCGTCGAAATTAATAGATTTACAAGGAATGCGAATGTATTCGCTTAAGCTTGGGAGAATCGAATCGTCCCAAAACTTACTAATAAAATTAGCGGTATTTGTTGAATTCATGTTAACCCCTCTGGTTCTTGTTAAAAAAATATAATGTGATTAAAATGTCGCATCCAAATGCGGGGGCGAAAAGAAAATTCCGTGGACGCCAATTATACAGCAAAGAGGAGATAAATCACTCCTTCTTTTGCACATAACAATATTCTAAGAGGAGCAAGATATGCAATTCGTAGATCTAAAAACGCAATATAACCGCGTAAAAAAAGAGATAGATTCAGGCATTCAGAAGGTTTTAGATCATGGCAAATATGTTTTAGGTCCGGAAGTTCAAGAGTGTGAAAAAGCCTTAGCTAACTTTACGGGAGCAAAACACTGTTTATTAGTTGCAAGCGGCACCGACGCTCTTTTAATTGCCATGATGGCTCTAGGAATTAAAGCTGGTGATGAAGTAATCACCACACCATTTTCTTTTTTTGCCACTGTCGAAACTATTTTACTTTTGGGCGCTAAGCCAGTGTTTGTCGATATCGATAGCAAAACCTATAACTTAGATGTAAAACAAATCGAAGCTGCCATTACACCTAAAACCAAATTAATTTTACCAGTGAGTTTATATGGCCAATGTCCAGATTTTGATACAATAAATGCTATTGCCAAAAAACATAACCTAGCAGTTTTAGAAGATGCTGCGCAAAGCCTCGGTGCAACTTATAAAGGCAAACACTCTTGTAATCTTAGCACAATAGCGGCAACAAGTTTTTTCCCTTCCAAACCACTTGGCTGTTACGGCGACGGCGGAGCTTGCTTCACTAACGATGATAATCTTTTTAGGCTAATGTTTGAGATTCGCGACCACGGACAAGATCGGCGCTATCATCACACTCACATCGGCGTCAATGGCCGTATGGACACTATACAAGCCGCAATTCTACTGGCTAAATTTCCTCTCTTCAAAGAAGAAATTGGCATAAGACAAAAAGTAGCGGAAAGGTACACAAAATTGCTTTCCTCTCACCTGATCACGCCGTACATAGAGCCACACAACACCTGTGTTTATGCGCAATACACCGTACAAGTAGAAAACCGCGATGCGATACAGAAAAAATTACAAGAAGCTGGTATTCCAACTGCTGTGCACTACCCAGAACCAATGTACAAACAACCTGTAATTAGCTCACAATATGCTAATCTGCGCTTACCTAACGTTGAAAGCATCGCCGCCAAAGTTCTAAGTTTACCCATGCACCCTTACCTTTCAGAAAAAGAACAGGATTTGGTGGTGGAAAAATTGTTGCAAAAGTAGAGACGGGTTTCAAACCTGTCTCTATACCTCAAAATGCAACACCTTGATTTATAAAGAAATCACGTGGACATGTTTTTTAGCTTTTCTTAGCATAAAAACTATTTTCACAGTAAAATACACGCGCTTTAAATTTACAAGGAGATTCTAGAATGAAATCTAAAAAACGTGAACATGTGTTTGGCTATCAGTTACTTTTGGATCTTTATGATTGCAAAGAAGGCGTCTGCGACGATCTAGCACTCTGCTATAAATTCCTAGATGACATGGTCGACAAATTGGACATGAAAAAGCAGTCACCGCCTTACATATTTCGTTCTGACGCGTCCAAATTCCCCTCTAAAGCTGGCCTTTCTGGCTGGGCGCCTCTTATCGAAAGCTCAATTGTAATCCATACCTTATCCGTGAAAAATTATATAAGCATTGATATTTACTGCTGCAAATATTTTGAAACAGCAATGGCCAAAGAAGTTTGCAAGAAGTTTTTTAGTCCGCAAAGAATGGATGAGCATTTTATTGAAAGAGGACAAGATTACTACAAAGCCGATTCAACCTATCATACTTTAACCGTCAACCACAAGCGCCCACATCCACACAAAGTGCTTCTGCGTAAGAAAAAATTGAGCACACATTAACTTTATTTTATAACTTATTGATTTGCATTTTTGGGGTCAGGTCTAACATATCACATTTTGTTAGATGTTAGACCTGACCTTGTTAGAATCATGTTTTACTAAGCGTTTGTAAGCTATGAGATGCCTGTTCAATATAGTCTTTTTCACCCATAATCTTTTTTAATTCAGCCTTAAAGGCTTCTTCTGATGGTAAGTCTTTCGCAGCATCCATAATCTGCTTAAAATAAACTTGGTTATGTAACCATGCATTTATTTGCTCTGGTGTAAATCTTTTAAATACCAAGAGAGACTTTCCCGAACCAAAATTGCGATCCAAGTTTTTTGCAGTACTACAAAACAAACCTACTTCTTTGTCATCAGAAGACTGGTTCAAACTTGAACTCGAAGAAGACGCCTGGGGAGCAGTCACAACCGACGATCCAAAAAGCGTAGAAGAGCTGCTTGCAACACCTGACGAGGTAGTAGTACTGGAACTTGGAACAGAGCTATTGGTTGACAAAGCAGTATTTAATTGCGGCACGGTAGTATTTATCAGGCTTAAACCATCAAACATTACAGTAGCAATATCCGCAAATATCACCATTTGGCGTTTTTTATTATTTACCGGAAAAAATGTAAAAATTTGCCGGGGTGCAACATTACCAATATCTTGATTGTCTGTAAGGTATGTTTTTTGTAACCATTCATCGCCAATAAAATCGCGTATTTGTCTAGTCAGACCCGTAGTTGAATTTGTAACCTGACCCATCTCCAAACCTCTATCCCTCTTATCACAAAGCACTCCCTGGATAAGCATAAGAATTTGGTGAAATCTACGTCTGTCCTCGTTCAATAAATTCACTACCGTTTTTTGACCTATATTATTTAATGCTCTCATTAGTTCAGTAGCAGTCATTTGGCATAGTCTTGGATCCACAACAAGATTTGTTTCTTTAAGAGTAGCTAACAACAGACCTTGTAG
>JBAYJT010000017.1:0-30675 GCA_041664965.1 Gammaproteobacteria bacterium | reverse complement strand
TTTTTGTATGTTGTTTTACTATTTAGTAGCTCTGTATTAGCTGATATCGTATCGCCTGCAGATAATACAACTGTCGCGCAGAGTTTAACGGCCATCAATAATATGCCGTCAGTTGCTGTTAATGATGCAGTAAATCAAAATCATCAAGACAATCCGCAGATTGCTCCTAATGTAGTACTAGTCCCAAGCAGTAACGCTGAGCGCTACGTTGCTGATTGTTTTAAAAATAGCGAATATAAAGATCTTACGCATTATCCTTCGGTTTCTTTATTTCAGTGATTTAAACCTAAATGAATCTTGATCCAGCAATTTTTAGTTTAGTCCAAAGTTCTTTTATAGAGCATATCAATACTGCTTTTGCTTTAGTTACCCAGTATGCCATGAATCTTTTTTACTTATTTGCGACCTTAGAATTAGTTATTTTTGGTTTAGTTTGGGCACTGCGCCAAGATGTAGTTTGGGGACAAATCTGTTGGCAAATACTTAAAATTGGAATTATTTTCTTTCTGATAGTTAATTACAGTTGGCTATTTGGTCTTATCGGGAAAAGTTTTGTGCAACTTGCCGGTAGCGTAGCTAATACAAAGGATGCAACAACACTAGCTTCTAATCCAGCACAGATTTGGCGTTATGGCTATGATGTTGGCATAAACCTACTGCACCAAGCAGTGTTAGGAAGTTCTCTAGGTTTGGTTTTGCTTGAGCTTATGCTTGGTTGTGGCATTTTGTTGGTATTTGGTTTGCTTGGTATCCAAATAATTTTGCAAATTGTAGGCTTTTATCTGGTTGCTTTAGCAGCTTTGATATTTTTGCCTCTTGGAGTTTTTACCGCAACAGCTAACATGTTAGAAAAAGCGGTGCAAAATGTCTTGAAATCTGGCGTCAAAATGATGACGCTTCTCGTGGTTATTGGTATAGCTACTATAGTGTTTAATACTTTTCCAACGTTTACTATTGCCGCAGAAAGCCATGCTTATAGTATCAATCAGATTTTAGGTCTGTTCTTTGCTGCTCTTTTGTTTTTAATTTTAGCTATGCGTTTGCCATCTATAGTTGCAGGTTCTGTTGGATTGTGGCGAGTTGGCGATGATTTTAGGCAAGGTACATCGGCAGTATCAGCCTCGATTAGCCCAAATGTAGGGTCTATTTCTACACTGGGAAATGTTTCTCCTTCTTCAGTGCAACAAGCCACTAGTTTTGATGCTCGATCTGTTGATAGCTCGGCCTCTCCATCTGCAAGTTCTTCTGGTTCTGTACAAGCAGTTTCTATAGCTACGATAGGTGCTGCACAACCAAGTTTTCAAAATTCAAAGTTGGGAGCATCGCTCTTATATTCCCCGAAGTTGGATGAGCCGCGAGGAATTTCTTTAGCTACTTTTAAGAAAATTGAAAAAAACTTACGTGAACTACTGCAAAAGCAAAATGAAATTCAGAAGGAATTGCGAGCGGAGCGCGATGCGTAAATTTTTGCCGCTACTACTTGCTTTGCTGTTCATAGCTTTGCTAGTTGCCACTATAATTTTAGTTAAAAGAGCAGGTTATGCTGTAACTTATCAAGCTACAAGCAGTATGCCGCGAGGTTTATATTTACTTGCGCCAGTGAAAAGTATCGCACGTGGAGATATAGTTCTTTTCTATCCGCCAATTACTATTCGGGATTTTTTAAAGCAACAACATTGGTTGCCGCGTTCAGGATTGATCATGAAATATGCGCTGGGTGTGCCTGGTGATTATGTCTGTAGACGCCAAAATGAGCTTTGGATTAATCGAAAAAAAGTAGCGCATATTTATCACAAGACTTCTTCTGATTTATCATTGCCACAGCAAAAATTTTGTGGAAAATTAGGGAAAACTCAATATTTTTTAATTAGTATATTTGTCCCAAATTCTTTTGATAGTCGATATTTTGGAGCAGTCGAACGCGGGTACATTTTAGGAAAAGCTATATCCATCAACGGGAAGTTTTATTAGAACTCTTGAAAATTCTAGGGTAAAATCCCAAAAAACATGTCTACATGTTTTCTTTATAAATCAATAAGTTATATTTTAAAGTTTGGTTTTGTAAATTCTCGTTTAGCCTCAAATTCTCTAGGCGTTAATGAATCACCGGGTTTAGGGACCGTTTAATTAAAACAGCTGGTGCAGCTTTAGATTGGTATGCTATTAAACAAACTATATATATTATCACGCATGTCTTTATAGATAGCTGTCCCTAAAGCCCTACCTTGGTTGTAGTTTAGTTCAGTAACACCACCTAAGCTAGAGAAAACAGTGGAATTGCCCTCGTGAAGATAAACGGAGCTGCTAGAATCTCCAAGTAAAGAAATTTTACTTTCGACACCCCCGCTTTTCCTAGTTATGTTACATAAATGAGATACGTAAAGAGAGGTTCCTGTTAAATGCATTGGCGTTACGACATTTTCTCCAAAATTTATTGTATTGTATAAACTAGCATTTTTTACTTGTTGTAGGTCAAGCGTGTTTTCGCCAGAACTGCTAAAGTTAGCGTAATATAAGTTTAGAAAATCAGCCGTAGTGACATTTAAGCTACGGGAAGTTAGTTGGTAAATATACGCTCTTGTAACATTTTTTATGGCGAGGGCACTATTCGTACTAACGCCGGTTAGTAAGACTGTTTTTGCTGTATTTATTGTTGTACTTGGGGCTACGGATGGAGATTGTATAATAATATTGTTCAATACGATTGTTCGATCAGCAGACTGGGTTTGGATCGGATCTTCAATAATGTTCTCAACAGTTATGTTGTGTAAAGACGTATCGCCTGTAGCTGATAATTCCACGTTACCATTTATCAATTTTACTTCATTTGCCTCTGCTATACGACCTTGGACCCCGTCGTAAGTGTCTTGTATGTGCCACCCAAATAAATGAAAATTAGGAGGTAACTCTAATTTTAAGCCAGATATTTCGGATAGGTCATATGTTCCTTGGCTTAGAAAAATTATAGGAGATGGGGAATCGATACCTTCAATGTCCATAATGTTAGTATACGGATCTTCAGCTGTTCCTTGATGAGGTACATTCTTGGAGGAGGTTGTAGTTCCTGTTCCAACAAAATAAACACTATTACTCGATGCGGTTTCTGCTCCTACAGTTCTAATAGTTTCAGCCTTGGCTATTGTGGGTGCTGCATTTCCTTTGGCTGCGGTTGCCATGTTATGTTCTATCGGGTCTAAAAGTCTACCACTAATACCAAAAGAATTTTTATCTTCTTTATTAATGCCGCCTAATGTTAACCTGAGTCCTAGCATAGCGACGTTTTTCTTGTCGTTGTCGTAAGTGTATTTAGCTTCCAAGGCTAGATGGTTATTCATATCATAAGTAAGGCGAGCGGAAGCGCCGTTGATCGGACCTAAATGCGTCGTAGCAAAGTGGTATCCTCCAACATAAGCTTTGAGATTTTTTACCCAGGGAATGGTTCTTCCAACTTCCGCATCAAGACCGACGCCAGTTTCTTCGCGGTTATTGCAAGTATCGGTTATCCAGCGATCGTACATGTCGTTTCCGCTAAAATGAACATATTGATAATCTTCCAGATTAAAGCCCCAGTTTGATGTTACTGAAGTTTGATCAAAATTACGCTTACTAAATGGAAGGTAGCCATTAATTCTAAAATCCCAAGTTGAACCAAGACTTTCAATACCGGGATTGAGGAGCCAAGTATTGAGATGATTATTGGTTTGTGAGTAGGTTGTAAATATGTAACCGCCCCAAATGCGATTATTAATTATCTGGCGATACCCAGCGGCTAGGCCTGAAGACCAACCGATGCCACTAACGCCAGTCTTACCTTCAGCATCTAAGAAAAAAACATGGTTTACATCGCCTGTTACTGGTAAAAGTCCTTGCGCTTCAACCAAAAAAGCTCTACCGCCGTAAATGCTGGCTTGTAAAAGTGGTTTTAGTTTAAATGGATCAACTTTTGAAAATTTAATTTCTGCAGCGGAGACGTTTTGTAAAGCAAAAACAGATGATACTAGAATTGATATTAATAACTTTTTTTTCATTTTAAATCCCTATATTAAGATGGCGCAGAATTTGCGTCATCTTATGATATTATTTAAATTTTGGAAAGTGTTTTCATGCTGAATTTTTGTATGGGAATTGAATTATTGATAGCCCTGTTTCGCCAAATAAGATACAATCCTAAAAAACATGTCTACGCGTTTTCTTTATAAATCAATGAGTTAAATTTTAAAATGCAAATCTCTTTAGAAAAATTTCCAACCTTCAGCAAAGAAGCTCAAAAGAAAATCCTTGAGTATTATGCTTGTCCGCCGACTTTGTTGAAGAAGCCGCTTTCGAAAGATGAGCCGATTGCTTATATGGCTTCGACATCTTTGGGCGATACGCTGATTGGTTTAGTTACGGTAAATAATCTTTTGCGAAATGGCTATATAGTCCACGTTTACGGCGATTATGCTTATCCGCTTAAGGATTGGTTTCCGCATATGCAAATAAGTCCGATGGTTAAGTTGGAAGAGCAGAAAAAGCTAGCTGCATATTCAACGGTATTACATCATCACGAACGGCCGATTTCATTAGCTTTGGCTGCTTGGCATCCTAATTCTATAGTTGTTCATCACGAGCCAGCTTGTAGATTGCCGATTTCAGAGGTTGATATTCAATTAGTTTCTTGCGATGCGCAGTTTCATCTAGAAAATCTGACGCGTGAAAACGGCATCCAGCCTTTGCCAGGACTAATTCCGCGTAGTAATAAAAAGCGAGTTATGATTCATCCAACTAGTTCAGCCGATCAAAAAGCTTGGGTGCCGCACAGATTTATTAGTTTGGCGAAGCGTGTGGAGGAAATGGGCTTTGAGCCGCGTTTTGTGGTTAGTAAAGCCGAACATGCAAGATGGATCGAAATGACACAGAGCCTAGATTATTCGCCTCTTTACCCAACTTTAAATGACGCTGCAATAGCAATTTGTGAAGCAAATTATTTTGTCGGGAATGACTCTGGCCTTGGCCATTTGGCTTCTAATCTAGGTATTCCAACAACTACGATTACTATCCGTCCAGGAACCGTGAAACGCTGGCGTCCGACTTGGGCTCCTAATGAAATTGTTATAACTCCAAGTTGGCTTAATCCTCGGCCTATAAAAGAGAAGTTTTGGAAATATTTTATTTCAGTAGATAAGGTAATGCGTGCGTTTGAACGGCTTGTAGCAACGTCATGAAAATAATCTACTAAGATCATTAACAGTGGCTTGAACCATCAAGACTAAAAGCGCGATTAAGCCGAGGCGATAAATGAGAGTTTGCCATTGGAGGGATACTGGTTTTTTTCTCACCGCTTCTATAGCAAAGAAGATCAGATAGCCGCCATCGAGAGTTGGAATGGGCAAAAGATTAGTGAAGGCTAGAATCAGACTTAAGATAGCTATAAAATTTAAATAGGCAATGCCGCCTTGATCGAATGCCGAAGCAGCGGATTGGTAAATCATAATGGGTCCGCTTAAGGCGCGCAAAGAGATCCTTCCCGTAAAAAGTTTTTTAAACATGAGATAGTTGAAAGCTGTAAGTTTGGCGCTTTCTTGCCAGCTTTGAAAGATCGCAAGGAGCGGTCCATATTTTTCTTTGCGAACCATATCCGGCGGCCAACTTACTGGCTTAATTTTTACTCCTAGATAGCCAACTTTTCCCCAGCCAGGTCCATATTTCCAACCCATTGCGACGGGAATATGCAAGATTCTTTCACCGCGTTGCAGGGTAATTTGTACATTTTCTTTGGGATGTTTTTTTATGGATTCCAAGCAATCGTCCCAGTTTCTAATTTTATCTTTGCCAATGGTCAAAATTAAATCGCCTCTTTGAAGCTTTGCTCGAGCAGCAGGAGTGTTTTTAGCCACTACATCAACTATGGCAGGAGAGAGCGGATGATAAGTAATTATGCCGATTTCTTTGAATAAATCGTTTTGGAAATAGCTATTTTGCCAAGAACTAATGTCGAGGCTATCTGGTTTGGTAATGATTTCTTGTCCTCGGCGCACGCTGATAGTTATTTTTTTATTTTCGCCAAAATAGGCCATCATGCCAAATAGCGCATCTCCCCAGGTGTTCACGTGTTGTTTATCAATGCTATAAATTTCATCCCCCGGTAAAAGTCCAGCTATAGCAGCCGGGGAGCCTTGTAAAATATTAGCTATAATCGGTTTTGGCGTTATAAACCCAATAACGAAAACCAGCCAAAATGTGATTAAGCAACAAAGAAAATTTCCTATTGGACCGGCTAGAACTATAGCGGTTCTTTTAGAGAGACTTTGTTGATCAAAGGCGAATTTTTTGTCTTTGTTATGTAGTTTTTGCTCATGGCTATCCAGCATTTTTACATAGCCGCCAAAAAGAATCGGTGCTATGCGATACTCAGTGCCTAGGCGGTCTTTCCAGGTATACAGTGATTTTCCAAAACCAATAGAAAAACGCAAAATCTTAACGCCACAGCGCCTAGCGACGATAAAATGACAAAATTCGTGTATAAGAATTAGTAGCGAAATTGCTAACAAAATAGCAATAATTTTTAAAATGGCGAGGCTGAGTTCTAACATTTGTTAAAGATAGCACGTAATTGTTTAAATCCGCAATTTTTTTTTGTCAGCCAAGGCATTGTTTTGGTTAAATATTAAGATTATTTCTTCTTTAATCTCAATATGTTATCATTATATTGTGTAATTAAATATATAGGACTAGCTTGTGGATCCCGCGATCAAGTCGCGGGATGACGAAGCAAAAAAAATAAAAAATTTACCAATTTTTTGAAATCGGGGAATTTTATGATTGAGCAAGAAATAACGCCATCTTTGGTTGTTCACAATTTAAAAGCAGGCGAGGAGCATTTTAATAATAAGAATTTTTCTGAGGCTTTGTCTTGCTTTGATCAGTGTTTACTCTATGAGCTTGATTCTGCGCTGTTAGCCCATGTTTATTATAAATTGGGCTTGTGTTTTAAAGGCTTAAAAAATTATGGTGTGGCAATAGAATATTTCAAAAAATCTAGCGCATTAGTGCCTAATTTTGAAGAAAACTATCGTATGCTTGGTGATATTTATAGCTTTGATCTCCCAGAAAAAGATTATATAAACGCTATTTTTTATTACGAAAAATATGCAGATTTAAAAAAAGACAATCAGAATCTTTATCGTCATTTGGCTTTAATTCATAGCGAGAGTGGTTATCCAGAAAAATCTATGCATTATTCTTGGGAAGCCTTAAGAGTAGATCCTGGTTTATCTGATACTGTAGAAAACTTGTTTTTTTATCTACCAAGAATCCCTGGTTATGGCCATGAAAAAATGTATCAACTAGGCCAAAAGGCTTTAGAAACTTATAGAAATGCGCATAAGATCCAGCTGCCAAAAAGTTTCCATCACAAGAATAAAGCAGATCCCCATAAAAAGATTAATCTTGCGTATATTTCTGCCGATTTTTATCAGCTACACCCTGTGATGTATTTTATGGAAGAGATATTAGCGCATCACGATCATGAAAAGTTTAATGTAACGCTCTATTCCAATGTTGAACATCCCGATGCGACTACGGAAAGAATTGAGAAATATGCTGATTATTTTCACTCCGTACGCAAATTATCTAATACGGAGTTAGAAGAACTGATTAGAAAAGATGAAATAGACGTTTTGGTGGATCTGAGTGGCTATACGTCTGGAAATAGACTGTTGGCGTTAGAGAATAAACCAGCTCCAGTACAAGTCACTTACGTTGGCTATCCTAATACAACTGGACTTAATGCGTTCGATTATTTTATGACGACTAAATATCTAAGTCGTTCGGGAGAAGAGGGGTTTTTTAGCGAAAAATTTTATTATTTAGATTGTCCATATCGTTGCTACAAAACTTTAGATGCTTATATTCCAGAAGTAAACAACGCTCCAGTATTGGAAAATGGCTACATTACTTTTTCTTCTTTCAATAATATTTCTAAGTGCAATGAGGAGCTGATCGCTGTTTGGGCGAAGATTTTACATGCTGTTCCAAATTCTAAACTTTACATTTGTCGCTACTTGGTGCCTGAAGAAGATATGAAAAGAAGATTTGCTGTTTATGGTATAAGCGCGGATAGAATAATTGTCGATAAGATATACACATTAAGTAAATATCACAACGTCGATATTTTACTCGATACTTTTCCTTATTCAGGCTGCACAACTACATTTAATGCCATAATTATGGGCATTCCAGTTGTGACGCTATATGGTGAAACCTTTGCAAGTAGGGAATCGGCAAATGTGAATTATCACTTAGGTTTAAAAGATCTAATAGCCAAAGATCCCGAGGAATACATTGAAATCGCAGTGAAAATTGCTAAAGATAAAGATCGAATTAGTCAATATCGAAAAACCCTACGAGATCAACTTAAATCTTCTGTGTTTTGTAATTACGCCAAATTCACTCATTCATTTGAGCGTGCATATCGGGATATGTGGCAAGCTTGGTGTAAAGGTAAAGTGAAAAATGCTAGTCAAACTCGGTAAGTAAAGCATCTTCCAGTATTTTTCTTTCTTTGGAATTATTAGGGACACCAACTAAAAATGGTAGGCCTTTGTGTAAGCAAATGTGCTGATAAAATACGCGGATAGCTGAAGCTGGCGAAAGTCCTGTATCTTGCAATATCCTTTCTGCTTGAGCTTTCAGTTTAGGCTCTATTCTAGCGTTGACGATGGCCGTTTTATGATCCATTGCACATGTATATCACTTGCTATACATGGAGTCAATTTTTTTGGGGGTGACGAAAATCAGTAATTCTTTGTGTTCCGTGTGAGTTTCATGATTTTGAAAAAGAAGACCTAGAATAGGAATACTTCCAAGAAATGGAATGCGAGTTACAACACGATTGCTAGACTCCTCATAAATTCCACCTAACACAACAGTTTGGCCGTCGCTTAGCAAGACTTGGGTTTGAATTTGCCTAGTTTGAATAGTTGGTTCGCCGTGAATATTAGTGTCACTAACTTTGTCTTGATTAAGCTGCAGACGAAGGTTGATTTTTTGGTTGCTGGCTACTTCTGGAGTTACTTTTAATCCTAAGACTGCTTTTTTGAAAACTAAGCTGGTGGCGCCGCTAGAGGTTTTTTCTTGATATGGAACTTCATCGCCGGACTCAATGTAGGCGCTTTCGCGATCGGCAGTTATTAATTTGGGACTAGAAATAACTTTGCCTCGGCCTTCGTTTTCTAAAGCCGAGAGTTCCATGTCTAAAAGTACGCCTTGGCCGAGTTTGGCAATAGCTATAGTTGCATGTCCCGTGTCGGGTTTAAGTGGCAGATCCATGTTCATATCGCCGTTTTTGCTAGAAGATTCATGCGCTGCAGAGCCAAACTTTAAGCCTAATTCGCGTACAAAATTTTCATCAGCATAAACTATGCGAGCTTCGATGAGAACTTGTTCCGAAGGAATATCAACAGCGCCTAAATAATGTCGAATCTCTTGTAGTTTAAGTGCTTCGTCTTTTATCCAAAGGGAATTAGAACGAGGATCGGCTACAACGCTTCCTGTCGGAGAAATTAGGCCGTGGCTTTTAAGTAGTAAATCAGCTAAGTCAGCAGCTTTGGCAAAGCGACAATGCCAGAGTGTTTCGGTGCTTATTGAACTTAAATTATTTGTTATTTGATTTTTTAGCAAAGTATTTTGGTTTGGAGAAATAAAAATAGTTCCGGAATTTTCTTCCAATGTTAGATGTTGACTTTTAGTTATGTTTTTTAGAGCTTCTTGCCAAGATATTTTTTCTAAATTTATGCTTATTTCGCCCGCAACAGCTTCGCTTATGACGATATTTTTTCCGGCAAAATTAGCTAAAATTTGAAAAAGATCGCGTACTGCGATATGGCGAAAATTTAAAGAAATTAGATTTTTTGGAGATGTTTTTTGTTCTGATTTTTCTTCCGCATGGGCAATATTTGCATAAAAAATAAGAATCAAAATTGTGAAGCTAAGTAAAGTTAGCATCCAAAACACAAACCATTTTTTTTCGTTTTTTTTCATAAAGATTTAAAAGATATCTCTTCTTTATCATTAAAAGTAATTTTATCGACTTTGACTGACTGAATGCTCTTTTTTTCTCGTCCGATTTTATCTCCCGGTCGTATGGAATAAATATTGCCGTTGGGGTCGGAAATAATAGCCAGAGTTTGCTGATTTTTTATAAGTGTGCCAGTTAGGTTTAAACAGCTTATTGGCCAAGTGCTCAGAGCAGTTTCTTGATCTGGATTCTCAGTGCTGGTTGATTTTCGAAAAGGATCAGACAGAACTTCGTTTCGCAGAGTTGCGTCTGAAGGCAATGTTTCTGTGTGCTTATAGGCTTGGTAATTCGCTTCTAATTGCATTAATAACGCTGCGTTTGGCGCATTTTCTGTGGAAGAAATTTTTAAGTGTAGAATAGCAAAAGTCGCTGAATTGGAGCTGTTTAAAGTTTTTAAGAAGCGCCAAAAATCTTGATAGTTGCCCTTAATTTCGATTTGCCAAGAATTGTGTAGAGGTTGTAGCGAGTTTAGAACAGCTCCACAGCTTTCTAAAGCAGTGTTGATATTTTCTAAAATATTGCTTTGTTCTTGGCTAAGATTGGCTTCTGTTCTAGTTTTGTCCAGTTGGATTTTTTCAGGATGGAAGTTTTTTAGATCCTGTTTTATATACTGGGTTTCTTGTTGCATTTTTTCTTGAGTTGTTTGTAGGTGATGTTTTTCCATGGTGAGTTTGGATGTTTGCACTATTGCATAAGTGCAAATAGTAAATAAACTAGCGAATAAGCAGAAAAGAAGCCACATAATTGGCGGTAAATTGCGATCGAATTTCATGATTTTTAAAGGAAAGCGGTTAGTTGTTTTGTTTATTTTTTGTTCTTTATGATCTTCCTCCTCCCAGAGGTGAGATCACAGTTTGTGATCTCACCTCGATCTTTGTTTTGACTTGATCGTATGTGATTGATTTCATAAATTCTCCTGATTTTTTATTGGATTTACATTAAAAAACGAAGCCAAGGTGAAGGTTGTTTTTTTATCTTCTGTAAGTTTCATGTTTAAAATCTCCGGTTGTTTTAAGTATTGGCTACAATTGAAATTTTGGATGAAATTACCAAGAGATGCTTCAGTTTGGCTACTGCCTCTTAGTTGGATCTGGTTGTCGCTTATTTCCAAGGAACTTAAT
This sequence comes from Gammaproteobacteria bacterium, assembly GCA_041664965.1. Classification (GTDB taxonomy): domain Bacteria; phylum Pseudomonadota; class Gammaproteobacteria; order UBA9339; family UBA9339; genus JBAYJT01. The sequence continues at coordinate 19,497 of JBAYJT010000017.1, read as the reverse complement.
TGGATTGAGGAGGGAGCAAAGACACTAACTTCAGCAAGCACGCTAAGAATTTGATCGTTAGATTTTCTGTGCTTTTCTATTATTTCCAAGTTGGCTTTCAATGCGCGCTCTTCTTTGCTAAGTCGCAATATCTCAGCATGTTGTTTCGTGAGGATGTTTAATTCCTGTTTGAGGATAAGATTACTCTGCCGAATTTTGGCGATTTCATGTTTTAAGTGGGTTTGATAAAAAGACAGGAAAACACAGCAGAAAATTAGAAGTGATACTAAAGCTAAACTAGTCTGTATTTGCATTCGTTGTTGTTTTTCCCCTCTCCAAGGGACTAAATTAAAATCCTGCATTTTTACCTCTTTTTGTTTAAGACTAAACCAATGCACAATACAAAATCTGTAATATGTTTGGAGAACAGTTTCTCATCACTTTTATTTTTAAAATTTAATAAGTGCGAATTGCTTTGAAGCCAATGTTTACCGCGTTCTAGGGCTAAGCTGTCAACATCTAAAACAGCAAGATTTAGAGCGTTTTGGCTAAGTACATTTCTGTAATAATCCAACTCTTTTTGGGGTGCTATGATTATTGTTAATGTAGTTTGGTGTGGTTTGTCAGCGCTTTTGCTTACGTTATAGTCATAGGCTAGTTCAGTTAGCGGTGCGCCTAGCTGCTTTTCGCTTTGCAAATGTAGAAAATTTTGGATTTCTTTGAGATTAAGATCTGCGGCGAGGTTAATACTTTTTTCTTTAATTAAACTATTGGGTAGGGCAAGGGCTATGTTTTTGCTGGTGTTGGGATGAGTTTTATAGATTCTAAGCAGTGATTCTAACCAAAAGGGGTTGTTTGAATTTTTATTCGGGAACTTTTCGCGATAAGCCGCATGAATTATGCATTTGCCATACATTGAGCGCGAACAATATAGAGCAAACAGAGCATCTTTTTGAGAATTGATACAAAGTATTCTTGAATCGAAAGGTTTGCGTAGGAACGCAGGCTGAAGCCTCCGACTACCTAACTTAATCCAGGGAAAAAAATTCCAGTAGCCGCAGTCACGCCAAAGCGCGATTAGCCTGAAAAAAAAACTAAAAACAAGCTGAAGTCTACGGCTACTGGAATATTGAAATTTTGAAACTAGTCTTTGCATCATAAAAACATTTAAAACTCTTTATGTTACTTAACGCTCGTCATCCCGCGACTAAGCAGTTTAAAGGCTGATTTTTTGCTGGCAATACCGTGAAAAACACGGTATTTACAAAATCTTAAAATAGTGTACATAATGAGGGTGGGGAAAGGGGGCTTGCTGAGGGAAATTATAAATGATGAATTATAAATTATGAATGTTAACGGAATTATTTAATTTATATTTTGGTATTGGCAAAACTAAACCAAGTCCAAGAATTCTTTCTTTAATTCATAATTCATAATTTATAATTCATAATTATTTTATATTTATAATTCATAATTATTTGTATGGAAGACTTTAACCAACATACTCCAGTAATGCAGCAATATTTGCGAATTAAAGCTGAGTATCCAACTACTTTGCTGTTCTATCGCATGGGCGATTTCTACGAGCTTTTTTACGATGATGCAGAAAAAGGTGCCAAACTTCTCGATATCACTTTAACAGCGCGCGGACAATCTAACAGCAAGCCAATTCCTATGGCCGGTGTGCCTTTTCACGCGGTAGAAAACTATCTAGCCCGTTTGGTTAAAATGGGCGAATCAGTGGCGATTTGTGAGCAAATGGGGGATCCTTTAAGCAAAGGGCCTATGGAGCGCAAAGTTGTACGCGTGATAACGCCAGGAACTGTCAGTGAAGAAGCTCTTCTCGAAGAAAGATCAGATAATTTACTGGTAGCTGTTCACAATAAAGACGATCAATTTGGCATTGCCATTTTAGATTTTACTAGTGGTAGTTTTTCTGTTTTGGAACTTAAGGGAGAAGCTTCTCTCAGTGCTGAAATTGAAAGACTTAAACCCGCCGAGCTTTTAATTAGCGAAGATTTTATTTATAGCGAATCTTTATCGGTAATTGCAGGACTACGCAAAAGGCCGCCCTGGGAGTTTTCTTTTTCTACTGCTGAGCGCGTTTTAACTGCACATTTTAAAGCGCAGGATTTGCTAGGCTTTGGTTGTGGCGATTTGCCACTGGCGATAACAGCTGCTGGAGCTTTGTTGCAATATGTTACGGCAATGCATAAAAGCGCTTTGCCTCATATTTTAAGCCTCAAGGTTGAACGTCACGATGCTTATTTATTTTTAGATGCTACTACGCAGCGCAATTTAGAGCTTTTAAATAATTTACAAGGCGGCAGCGAAGCTACATTAGTGCAACTTTTGGATCATACAGCAACTCCTATGGGCGGAAGGGCTTTGCGAAGATGGCTAAAGCGGCCGCTTCGTGACGCGGAAGAAATTTTGGCTCGCCAAGATGCAATTTCTGAACTTTTACAAAATGAATCTTATTTGGAATTACATAAAATCTTACGTGCTATCGGTGATTTGGAGCGCATTATAACTCGTGTTGCTTTGCGCGTAGCGCGTCCACGCGATCTTTTACAGCTTAGGCAAGCTCTATCTTTATTGCCAAATTTGCAAGAGTTTTTGCGTAATTCTAAAGCGATTTATAACCAAAATTTACTTAGCGCTATTGGCACATTTCCGAATTTAGTAACGCTTTTAGAAAAAGCTTTAGTGGACAATCCGCCAGTCACTATCCGCGACGGTGGTGTGATTGCAAATGGCTATAATGCTGAATTAGATGAGCTTCGCAATTTAAGCTCGAACGCAGGTCAATACTTAATTGATTTGGAAGTGAGAGAACGTGAACGCACGGGGCTTTCGACGCTAAAAGTTGGTTATAATCGTGTGCATGGCTATTACATCGAGATTAGCCGTCTGCAAGCCGCAAGTGCGCCAGTGGATTATATGCGTCGGCAAACTTTGAAAAACGCTGAGCGTTATATCACGCCAGAGCTAAAAAGCTTTGAAGATAAAGTTTTAAGTAGTCAAAGTCGGGCTTTGGCCTTGGAAAAAGCTCTCTACGATGATTTGCAGGTTTTGATTAGTCAAGATTTGTCAGCTTTGCAAAATGCAGCTGCGGCTTTAGCGATTTTGGACGTTTTGCAAAATTTATCGGAGAGAGCTGCTACTCTAAATTTTATAAGACCAAAGTTTAGCGCTGAAATTGGCATAAATATTGTTTCTGGCAGACATCCTATTGTAGAAAAACAAAGCAAGGTGCCATTTGTGCCCAATGACACTAGTTTAGATTTTTCGCGCCGTATGCTTATTATTACCGGCCCAAATATGGGTGGAAAATCAACTTATATGCGCCAAGTTGCGCTAATTGCAATTTTGGCTTATATCGGCAGTTTTGTGCCAGCCAAGGAAGTGACTATTGGGCCCATAGATCGCATTTTTACGCGCATTGGTGCGAGCGACGATTTAGCTTCTGGTCGTTCTACTTTTATGGTGGAAATGACTGAGGCAGCCAATATTTTGCACAATGCTACTTCAGAAAGCTTAATTTTAATCGATGAAATCGGTCGTGGCACTAGTACTTTCGATGGTTTATCACTAGCTTGGGCAGTTGCTGAATATTTAGCGAGCCAAGTAAAGGCCCTGACTTTATTTGCTACGCATTATTTTGAACTAACAGAATTGCCGCAAATTATTCCTGCTATATCCAATGTGCATCTAAGCGCTATTGAACATGGCGATAAAATCGTGTTTTTACATGCTGTCGAAGATGGCCCAGCCGATAAAAGCTATGGTCTGCAGGTGGCAGAGCTTGCAGGAATTCCTCGACAGGTTATTGCTAGAGCTAAGGTTAAACTGGAGGAGCTCGAAATTGCTGCTGCCGAGGACGTTTTATCGCTACAACAATCTCTAGAAGCAAAACCGACTTTAACTAATTCTTTTGAAAATCCTGTCTTGCAAAAACTTCGTTCTATCAATCCCGACAATTTAACTCCCAAAGAAGCATTAGAAATTTTATATAGCTTGCTAGGGGAGTTACGATAAACTTTCCATTTTACCCAGCCCTGCGAAAGATTTTGATGCACTAGCTATCTTTTTCTTAGAATAATCTTATAACTCTCAATTTTACTTGATAAATTATTCATATTTGCTATTAACTGCTCCAGGTTTTTTGAGTAAATTGATGCAGGGGGGAGCATGTTTTCAGCGCCTAACATAGATAAAAAAATAGAAGCAGGTAATAACTTACTGATTGAAGGAAACTTTAGAAAGGCGTGTGAAATTTTTAACGCTTTGTTTTCTGATCATCCTAATGATTTTAGAGTTTATTTGGGTTTAGCACGATCCTACCACATGTATTGTCAGAGCAACTCTTTTTCCAATCCAGGATGTAGTCAAAGAGCAAAGGATTACTATTCGAAAGCTATTGAATTGTCAGAGCGTAGAGATGCTTTTAGCTTCGCTAGTTATGGTTTTTTTTGTTTAGATATTAATGAATTAAAAGATGCAGAACATCATCTGTATTGGGCTTTAGCTTACATCCCAGGGAATTATGGGATGAGTCTTGGTTTGGGTATAACTTATTTACGGCAAGGTCGGTATTGTGAGGCTCTGACAGTTTTTAACACTATGTTAAAAGCAGCTGATTCATTAACAAAGAAAGATCGTTGCGACTTATACGTTAATTTGGGAGCTACATATTTTTATTTATCAGAAATTTTATGTTTTATACCGGCAAGGGATAGGTACCTATCTTTTGCTAGATCATACGTGGAATCGGCTGTAGCTTTAAATCCCCAAAATGCTGACGCTAATTTGCATTGTGGAATTGTTCGCAATACCTGTCGCTTTTTTCAGGGAGCAGAGTACAGTCTTAGGGCAGCTATTCAAGCCAAAACTTCTTATCCGTGTTTAGCAAATGCTGGTTTGGCTGACGTGTTTTGGAAATTGGGGAATACACCAGCAGCAAAGCAGCATTTGAATATTGCTAAGACAAATAAACCAGAAAATCAGAGAGTTGCTGACTATCTTTCCAATCTAGAACAGCTTATGCAAAGCTCTCAGCAATCGTCTGTGCCAATTAAAAATTAGCTAAATTGTATGTCAGACCAAGCATAATTGTGTTAATGGTTGGAATAACATTGGACTGATTGCTAATGGTTCCAGTTGAAGAGTTAAAAGACGTTTTGCTCTTGCCGTAGATGCCATTCCAAGCCAAATCCATCGACCAGTTCGGATTAAATTTATATGTTATACCTAGGCCATAGGCAGGTCGGATGGCGGACTTTGAAAAGTTGGCAGAATCAATATCTTCCGTTCCTGCGTTCAAATCTGTTGTGCCGCTTGAGTTTGCTTTAACGTAGGCCGCGCCAAGTTTGGCATAAACATCCCAAGAATCATTGAGAGGCAAGGTTGCTTTGGCTAATAAATCCCAAGCCCAGGTTTTAAACTTAACATCTTCGCTTAAGTCAGTGTCGCCAGAAAGAACCCAAGTGGCTTTATATTTATTGTTAGTTAGATAGGTATAACCAGTTTCTAAACCAAAATAGGGGTTAAAGCTATAACCTAAGAAGGCTCTGCCAGCAAAGCCACCTTGTGAAGTATCTTTGGTAGTGCTAGTTGCACCAGGATAGCTAAACACCCAATCAGCAGCATCTTTATAACCACTACCCTCATCAATTCTGCCAAAACCAGCTTGAACACCAATGTAAAAACCTGGGGTGTAAATGGAAGTAGTTGTAACCGGCGGCATATCTGCTATATCGCCATTGGCTAAAGCCACAGCGCTAGCAGTCAAAGAAGATAGGCATATAACTGTAAGAAGTGTTTTTTTCATGGGTTCCCTCTTTTAAAAAACATGTCTATGACAACTCGTTATTTATCAACGAGTTATGTTTTGAAATATTAAAAACGCAATATTTTTAATTTCTTGAAAAGCAAATATTCTAGGCTAAATGTAGGTTAAGTCAAATTACATATTTTAAACATAAAAAAACGCGTCATAACTGCTGCTATGACGCGTTTTTTAATTTTTAACGAAATATTTCGTTTCGTTAATTAAAGACTAGCAAATTTGTAAATCACACCAAGCATAATCGTGTTGGTGGTTGGAATTACGCTGTCTTTGTTGCTGATACCAGTAGAAGAGTTAAACGAGGTTCTGCTCTTGCCATAGGTACCGGTCCAAGCTAAGTCCATAGCCCAGTTTGGGTTGAACTTATAAGTTACACCCAAGCCGTAAGCTGGACGAATGGCGGATTGAGAAAAATTATAAGACTCAACTTCCGTAGCAGCCCCAGATTGAGTTAGGTCTGCTTCGCCACTGCTGGTAGCTTTGACATAAGCGGCGCCCAGTTTTGCATAAACATCCCAAGAATCGTTAATTGGGTATGTGGCCTTGGCTAGTAAATCCCAGGTCCAAGTTTTGAACTTCACATTTTCTTTTACATCAAGTATGCCACCGAGATTGTATTCAGCATTGTACTTGTTGTTGGGTAAGAAAGTATAACCAGTTTCCAAACCAAAATATTGATTGAAACTATAACCAACTAAGAGACGTCCGGCAAAACCGCCCTGGGAAGTATCTTTACTAACGCTGGTATAGCCAGGTAAGTTGAATATCCAATCAGCAGCGTCTTTGTAACCATTACCTTCATCAATGCGGCCGAGACCGGCTTGAGCACCAACGTAGAAGCCAGAATTACTAGCTGCTGGAGTGGCTACTAAAGGGGCTACATCTGAGGCTTCGCCATTAGCAAACGCTGCAGCGCTGCCAAGAGCGGACAAACAAATAAGTGTAAGAAGTGTTTTTTTCATAAATTCTCTCTAATTTAAAATTTTAAAAGATTAATAAAAAATAGCCCACAACAAAGCACCAAGCTTTGTCCTTGTGATGCGTCCTATTATTATGGGCTGGACCTATGCTAAAGGTTGGGCGAAGTATACTAGTGGCTTGTTACTTGTCAATAAATTAGCTCGATTTTTATTAAAATGATATTAAAACTAGCTAAAAATCGTTTGTTCTTAAGACAATTTTAAGGAAATTTAGGGGTTAATGCGCTTCATCCCAATTATCGCCAATGCCGGCGTGGGCTATAACTGGGACTTTTAATTGGATGGCATCTTGCATAAATTGAGTGATTTTTTTCTGAGCGTCCGCGATGTGATCTGCAGCGATTTCGAAAACTAGTTCGTCATGGACTTGCAGAAGCATTTTTATGTCCAATTTGCTTTCTAAAATCCATTGGTCGATTTTAATCATGGCGACTTTCATGATATCAGCGGCTGTACCTTGTAAGGGAGCGTTGATGGCAGCACGTTCGGCAGCAGCGCGACGCTGAAAGTTTTGTGCTTTTATTTCGGGAACATAAATACGTCTGCCATAGAGCGTTTCGACAAAACCGTGCTTTTTAGCGCTTTCACGCGTGCTTTCCATAAATTTCTTTACGCCTGGGTAGCGTGCAAAATAGAGATTTATGTAATCTTGGGCAGTATTTTTATCTACGCCTATTTGTTTAGCTAATCCAAACGACGACATGCCATAAATTAAGCCGAAATTGATAGCTTTGGCACTGCGTCTTTCCTCGGGTGTGACTTTGTCTAATGGCAGAGAAAAAATCTCGGCAGCAGTAGCGCGATGTATATCTTCGTCCTCAGCAAAAGCTTTTAGCAGTCCTGGGTCTTCAGAAAGATGCGCCATGATACGCAGTTCAATTTGCGAATAATCGATAGAAAGAATTTTATAGCCTTTTGGCGCGATAAAAGCTTGGCGTACGCGGCGGCCTTCGGCGCTTCGAATGGGAATGTTTTGTAGATTTGGATCGCTAGAAGATAAGCGCCCGGTGCTTGTTATAGTTTGATTGAAAGATGTATGGATGCGTCCGGTTGTTGGATTTACTTGCAAAGGCAGGCTGTCGACATAAGTTGATTTTAATTTACTTAACGTTCTATATTCCAAAATTAATTTCGGTAGAGGATAGGTGAGGGCTAAGTCTTGTAGGACGGATTCCCCAGTGGAAGGCTGTCCAGTTGGTGTTTTTTCTGTAATTGGTAAGCCTAATTTGGTAAAAAGTATTTCTTGTAATTGTTTGGGTGAGTTTAAATTGAAAGTTTGGCCAGCTATCTTGTAAGTTTCTTTTTCTAGATGAGTAATGCGTGCGGCTAGTTCCGCGCTTTGTTTTTTAAGTAAATGTAGATCTAATTTAACTCCATTTCGCTCCATGCGTGCCAAAACTCCTAAAAGGGGCATGTCGATTTCTTGAAACACAGAGGCAAGTTTTCCAGTTTCTCGAATTTGTTGCCAGAGAGTCTTGTGTAAGCGCAAAGTAAGATCGGCATTACTTGCCGCGGAAGAAATAGTTTTCTCTACATCGCTTTCGCTGAATTTTATTGTCTTTACGACTTTACCTTCAGCATTTTTCAGTGTTTTGGCTTTTATGCCTAAATATTTCAATGCTAATGTTTCTAAATCGTGATGTGCGGCGCTGCTATTGAGTAAATACGACTCTAACGTAGTATCAAAGCCAATTCCGCCGAGTTTAATGCCTAAGTTAGCTAAGGCGTGATAGGTTTGTTTTAAATTTTGTCCGACTTTGATTTTTTTATTATTTTCTAATAAGGGCTGCAGAGATGAGATAACTTCTTTCACTGGCAATTGATCTGGTGCGTCTTCGTAATTATGTTTCAGTGGCAAATAAGCGCCATAACCTTCTTGATCTGTAAAAGCAAGTCCGATCAGCTCAGCTTGCATTGGATCTATGTTGTCAACTAATGCATTGATAACAAAATAGGGCGCTTTTTCTAAACGTCCCAACCAAATAAAAAAGGCGTGTTCGTTCAAAAGAGCTGCGCAATGCACGCTACTTGGCGCATTTTGACTGGCTTCTGCTTCAGCCTCTAAGAGCGGTTTTAACCAACTTTGAAATTCAAAACGGCGAAATAGTTCGATTAATTTAGGTGTATTCTCCGCATGTTTTATAAGATCGCTTAAGTGCACAGCGAGTAGCATATCATCTTGGACGGTGACGAGTTTTTTATTGAGAGGCAATCTATCTAAATTTTGACGTAAATTTTCGCCGACTTTGCCTTCGATTTTTTCTGCATTAGCGATAACGTTTTCTAAAGTTTTGTAGGTTTGTAGCCATTTTGCAGCTGTTTTGGGACCAACGCCGGGAATGCCAGGTATATTATCGGAGCTATCTCCAACTAAAGCTAAATATGCAACGATTTGATCAGGAGTCACGCCAAATTTTTCTTCTACGCCTTTTTCGTCCAGGTATTTATTACTCATAGTGTCGACGAGAGTTACAGAAGGGTTCACTATTTGCGCTAGGTCTTTATCGCTTGTTACAACTAGAACGCGCATTTTTTTGTCGGAAGCGTTTTTAGCTAAAGCAGCTATGACATCGTCAGCTTCAACACCAGCTACAGATAGGATGGGCAAGCCCATGGCGGAAATAATATCGTGGATGGGTTCGATTTGGCTACGCAAGTCGTCGGCCAAAGGTGGCCTAGTGGCTTTATATTCGTGATGTAAATCATGACGAAAGTTTTTGCCTTTAGCATCAAAAATCACGGCCACATGCGATGGATTATACTCAGTAAGCAGTCGGCGCAGCATATTTATTACGCCATAAATCGCTCCTGTTGGCTCGCCTTTAGAATTAGTCAAAGGCGGTAGGGCATGAAAGGCACGGTGCAAGTAAGATGAACCGTCGATTAAGAGCAATAAATTGTTTATCGTTGGACTATTTTTTATGATATTTTCGTTCATTTGAGTTCTGTCGTTAAATTTAGTAGTATACGGAACAATGTAATTATGAATGATGAATTATGAATTGTGAATGAGGAATTAAAGAAAGAATTCTTGGACTTGGCTTGGTTTTGCCAATACCAAAATATAAATTAAATAATTCCGTTAACATTCATAATTTATAATTCATAATTCATAATTTTCCTAAGAAACATGTCTATGGAAAATCGTTATAAATCAAATGGTTATGTTTTTAAGTTAATAGTTGGTTGTATTATACCGAAAAAAATAGAAACAAAATAGCGGAGAAAGTTTATGCATGCTGGGTTAATTTTTGCTTTTATATTTTCATTAGTCGCTATAGCTTACGGTGTTGGTCTCATCTTTTGGGTGATGAAGCAGCCGAGTGGCAATGAGCGTATGCGAGAGATAGCTGCGGCTATTCAGCAAGGCGCTATGGCCTATTTAAATCGTCAATATAGTACGATCGCTTTAGTTGGCGTCGTATTATTTCTATTGATAGGTTTTTTGCCAGCTCTAGGTTGGTATACAGCCTCTGCATTTGCTTTAGGCGCAATTTTATCTGGCGCTGTTGGCTATATTGGTATGAACGTTTCGGTGCGATCCAATGTGCGTACCGCCGAGGCAGCGCGTAGTGGCGTTAATAAAGCTCTACAAGTTTCTTTCCGTGGCGGCACCATCACTGGCATGTTGGTAGTAGGATTAGCGCTGTTAGGAGTGGTTGCTTATTACTGGTTTTTAGCTACACGTCCTGATTTTGCTAATGATTTACTTGCCACTATCAAGCCATTGGTAGGCTTTGCATTTGGTGGTTCTTTGATTTCTATTTTTGCGCGTTTAGGTGGCGGTATTTTCACCAAAGGAGCTGACGTTGGCGCCGATTTAGTAGGTAAACTCGAGGCAAATATTCCCGAAGATGACCCGCGTAATCCTGCAGTTATAGCCGATAACGTTGGCGATAACGTGGGTGATTGTGCTGGTATGGCAGCTGACTTATTTGAAACCTATGCTGTTACTATTATTGCTTCTATGTTGCTTGGCGCTTTATCCTTCCAAAGCCCAGATTTAGATGCGGTTATTTATCCGTTAGTTTTGGGTGGATTTTCTATTTTCGCTTCTATTTTTGGCACAATGTTTATTAAAGTGCGGTCTGGAAAAAGCATTATGGGTGCGCTTGGACGTGGACTTGCTATAGCGGAAGTTATCTCACTTATTGGATTTTACCCCATAACTGTTTGGCTACTTGGCGATGTAAATGCGCATAACCCAGATTTAACCGTAATGAAAGTTTACGGTTCAGCTGTGGTTGGTTTAATTTTGACTGGCTTACTAGTCTATATAACCAAATATTACACAGCTACAGAACATAAGCCAGTTCGTAAAGTTGCTGAAGCTTCGATGACTGGACATGCTACCAATATTATTGCTGGTATCGCTGTTTCTTTTAAAGCTACAGGTTGGCCAGTTTTGGCAGTGTGTTTGGCTATTTTAGAGTCCTACCATTTGGCAGGTCTTTATGGAATTGCTATCGCCGCGACTGCTATGCTTTCCATGAGTGGAATTATTGTGGCTCTAGACGCGTATGGCCCAATTACTGACAATGCTGGTGGTATTGCCGAAATGGCTAAAATGCCACCAGAAGTGCGCAAAATCACAGATGCTTTAGATGCTGTCGGTAACACAACTAAAGCCATTACCAAAGGCTATGCCATTGGTTCAGCGGGTTTGGCAGCATTAGTATTATTTGCAGACTATACACACGCTTTGGAAACAGCGCATAAAATAGTTGCTTTTGATTTGTCAGATCACACGGTAATCATAGGCTTATTTTTAGGCGGTTTGGTACCATATTTATTTAGCGCTATGGCCATGGAGGCTGTAGGGAGAGCTGCTGGTGCTGTGGTTCGAGAAGTTCGTCGTCAATTTAAGAGTATTGTGGGTATTATGGAAGGCACTGCCAAGCCAGATTATTCACGTGCCGTTGACATGCTTACCAAAGCTGCCATCAAAGAGATGATTATTCCGTCCCTATTGCCTGTAGTAGCGCCAATTATAGTTGGTCTTACTCTAGGACCAAAAGCTCTAGGCGGTATGCTCATGGGTTCTATTATAACTGGCTTATTCTTGGCGATTTCTATGACCACTGGTGGTGGCGCTTGGGATAATGCTAAAAAATATATCGAAGATGGCAATCACGGTAGCAAAGGTAGCGAAGCTCACAAAGCTGCTATTACTGGCGATACCGTCGGCGATCCATACAAAGATACTGCCGGACCGGCCGTCAATCCTCTCATCAAAATCATCAACATCGTAGCACTTTTAATTGTGCCGTTGTTGTAATTAGTTATAGTCAGTTAAATAAATTTTAATTTGTCATCCCGCGAGTAAATCGCGGGATGGTAAAATTCGTTTTCATTAGACATGTTTCCTGTGATTGCTTGCCACGCCAAAGGCGTGGTAGACATGTTTTTTGTAAACAAAATAAAAGGGAGGTTTTGTATTATGTATACACCGAATGAACGTTCTCCAGAGTATCTAACTGGTTCTTTTGCGGCGGCTTTATGTGATTTAGCTTTCGACGCAGTGGAGAGTTTTGAGTTGGCACCAATTTGTAAATGGCGTATTGCGCCTGGGGAAAGATCTACTGATGCCCATTTGCTTTCTGAATCACAGTCTCAAATTCCCGAATCAGAATTAACTAAAAAAGATGTCTCTAAGGCTCTGGTTGCTGTTCGAGGTTCTAGGTGGCTGAGGATCTTAAAATTAAGTCATGTCACTTTAGATCAAGATGTATGTATATGGCTTGCCAATATTTTAAAATATACGACGAGTCTAGTTGAACTCGATGTTTCTAACACGAAATTGGACGCGAAAGGAGCGATGATGTTGTTAGATGCTATTAAACAAAATCCAGATTCGAATTTAGTTAGAATAAATTTAAATGGTAATTATTTGGGTTTATATCTAAGAAATTCTTTTGAAAGTGAGTTAAGAAAAAAGGGTGGTAATCTTGTTCCGGAAAACGGATCTATGCAAGCAGAATCCAGTACAACAACCTCAGGGGCTTCTTCGTCGACTGGCGCCACTGCAGCAAATTTTCAAGATGTGCCAATAGAACTAAAAGAGAGGTTGGCAAATCTTATCCGAAAGGTAGCTGAGTATCATCTACTAGTTAGGATGTCAGATGGTAGTGTGTTTCCGGAAACGGAGAAAATAATGCAAAGCATAGAGAGTTTATTGGAACAAGATCGCCGCTTGTTAGCGGTACCCATACCAAACCGGATATCCTGTATCGGTGAGCAAAATATATTATTACAGTCAGCTCAATGTGCGCCGGAAATTCTGAAATTGGTTTTAGATCGGTTAAGCAACGAGGAATTTCACGAAATGGAACTCGATGGTATTCCACTATTTTGCTTAGCTGCTAGTAAACTGGGGATAGAAGGTGCTCGGTTAATTAAAGAAAGATTTTCAGAGAAGCAAAGGTATCTTGATAACGCACTTTGGTATTCTCTGTATAGAAGAGATATTAAGGTAGCTGATATTTGTTCAGATTTGGGTGCGAATATAAGCAAAGCCGATTGTTTTGGAAGGTTACCTTTGCATTATGCAGTCTCTTACCTTGATAAAAGTATGATACGTTTCTTATGCTCAAAAGGGGCGAATATTAATGCTCCGATGGGAGAAAAGGGAACATGTCTACACATGCTCATGGATATTGTAGAATCAGTTACAGAAAGTGATAAAATGCTTATGGCTAAGATGTTGATTGATCTTGGAGCTAGTACCGAGTCTCTCAATGGAGAAGGTAAACGTCCAGACGAGGTTGCAGAAGCATCTGGATTTCGTCAATTAGCACAGCTTATTAAAGAAGTTAGACAAGTGCGTGGTATAACATCTGCACAACCACAGGCAACAACAAGCTCTATTGTTACTGGCCCAAGATTTTTCGGTGGTGGTTCTTCTTCTGCTGCAATCCCTGTATCGCAGCCAGCTCCATTGCCGGCTAGTCCTGGCTATCCATCATCTTCAAGTGCTGCTAGCAGTAAATTTAAATAAAAGCACAAAGAAAGAGAGAGGCATAGCTGATTCTGGATTACTATTTTCTTGTAATATAACTAAATTAAGTTATAATTATAACCATGTATCGATTGGTTATTCACAAACAGGCTGCAAAAAAACTCAAAAGTTTATCTTCTAAAGATCGTTTGAGAATCACCGATAAGATACTAGAATTGTCTTACGATCCAGACAGTCAAAACTTAGACATAAAAAAGATGACAGGAGAACCATACTGGCGGCTCAGAATTGGAAATTGGCGTGTCATATACGATCGGGATGATTGTTTGAAAATTATTCAAATTGAACGCATTAAACCTAGGGGAGACGCTTACAAATGATTCCATTACAAACAATTAAAAATATACAGGGTAGGGCCGAATATGTTTTGTTGCCGGTTTTTGTTTATTTGAAGTTGAAGCAATTGATTGATTCAACAGCATCGGAAGAGAGTAAAGATTACGAAGATTTTGACCCAAGCAATTTTATTAAAAATCCTATAGCTTTGAGGCGTATGAAAGCCAAGTTGACACAAGGAGAATTGGCTAAGCAGTTAAAGGTTTCTCAAGCCTATGTTAGCAAAATTGAGCAGGATAATTACGAGTTGACAGAAATAGCGCTAAAAAAAGCATACGATGCTATTAGGGAACTTGAAGCAAAAAACATGTCTACATGAATTTGTTTAAAATCAACGAGTTAAGTTGGTAAGTTTAAGTCTGGAGCAAAAGCGCTGGGCAAACCTAACTAAACATTAGCTTTTCTGCTTCCAAACCGTCCCATCTGCTGTATCTTCGAGTTCTATACCAAGATCCATTAATTTCTTGCGAATTTCATCGGCTTTGGACCAGTTTTTTTCTTGACGAGCTTTTTTGCGTTCTTGGATAAGAGCGTCGATTTCTTCGGATTTTAAGCTTGTTTCTTTATTGCCAGTTTGTAGGAAGTGCAATGGATCTTCTTTTAAAATACCAAATACTTCTTGGCCAAGAGATCGTAAGATTAGGCTATAATCATTGGCTGTTGAGGGGTTTTCTGGCTGCAATTTGTTGATTAGATTGGCTAAATTAAAGAGATTGGCAAAGGCAAGAGGCGTATTTAAATCGTCTGCCATGGCCTCCCAAAAATCTTCCCAAATTTTTGCAAATGTCTTATCTTCTTTGAGTTTTTCGGCAAGATTTTTAGCTTCATCCAAAGTTGAAAATTTATGCGGTGAATGCTGTAGAGCGTTGTAGAGACGGCGCAAAGCTGTACGAGCGGTGTCTAGATTATCTTTGGAATAATCAATAGGACTTCGGTAGTGGCTTAAAAACATAAAGAGGCGGATTACTTCTGGGTGATATTCTTTTAAGACTTCGCGCAAGGTGAAAAAATTGCCTTTGGATTTGGACATTTTTTCTTTATTTATCTCAACAAAGCCCACATGTAGCCAATAATTCGCCATAGTGCAGTTGTTCCAAGCCACTGCTTGCGCTACTTCATTTTGATGATGGGGGAATTTAAGATCGCTGCCGCCGCCGTGAATATCGAAAGATTTGCCTAAATGTAGAGTCGACATAACGGCGCATTCGCTGTGCCAGCCAGGCCTTCCATCTCCCCATGGGGACTTCCAAGAAGGCTCTCCTGGTTTGGCCATTTTCCAAAGAATAAAATCTAAAGGATCGCGTTTGACGGAAACAACTTCCACGCGTGCTCCCGATTTTAAGCTGTCTAAATCTTGGTGTGCTAATTTGCCATAATCTTCAAATTTACTTACTTCGAAATAGACATCGCCGTTTTGAGCAACATAGGCAAAGCCTTTTTGGATGAGAGAAGAAATCATCTCAATGATGCCGTGAATGTGCTCGGTAGCTTTTGGTTCTACTGTGGGAGGAAGGTTTCCCAAGGCTTTTTCATCTTCGTGAAAAGCTATTGTAAATTGCTCGCTTAATTCTTTGGGAGTAATGCCTATTTCTTTGGCACGTTGAATAATTTTATCGTCAACGTCTGTTATGTTTCGAACATAAGTTACTTTGTAGCCAGTTGCTTCAAAATAGCGACGCAGCATATCAAAAACCACAAAGACCCGCGCATTGCCAATGTGGCAATAGTTATAAACGGTCGGGCCGCAAACGTAGAGGCTGACTTTTTGAGGTAAAATAGATCTAAAAATTTCTTTCTTTTTGCTCTGTGTGTTATAAAGTAACATAAAAATAATTCGCTTAAGCTAGGGGTATAGCCATATGTTTATTAATGAAACAGGAAAGAAATATACACTTTTTATTGCCGATTTGCATCTTACTGAAAAGAATACAAAAATTAACGACATTTTTTTAAATTTTTTACAGCAAGTAGCTGGCAGAGCTGAGGCTCTCTATATTTTAGGCGATTTATTTATGCTTTGGGCGGGCGATGATGATGATACGCCGTTTCACGAAACGGTGAAAACTGCCTTGCATGAGCTTGTTACTAGTGGCACAAAGGTATTTTTGATGCCAGGGAATCGCGATTTTCTTTTGGGGGAAAGATTTGCCAGAGAAAGCGGTTGTCAGATTGTTCAAGACCCATTGATTACTAATATTTATGGGCGCCAGACCTTGCTTACTCATGGCGATAATTTGATTAGTAGAGATGTAGCGCACAGAAAATTTCGTGCTTTAACGCAAAATTTGAAGGATAAAAAATGGTTTTTCGAATTACCTATAAAAACTCGTAAAGGGATAGCTTGGATTGTGCATTCTTTAAGTGCTACACGCAATGCTCTGCGCTTGCAATCTAAGCAAAAACTTAGAAAAATTTCCGAAAGAGCTGCTCTTATTGTGATGAAAAGACAAAAAGTAGATCAAGTTATTCATGGTCATATTCATATGCCATTTGTTGTAACACTTTGGGATGATGCTAAAGATAGAGAGATGCGGCAGGTTTCGCTGGGAAGCTGGGATATAGAAGGATCTGCCTTGGTTTATGTTAGTGATGGAGAAGTGCAGTTACGTAATTTTTAGTTTTAGATTTCTTTAACATGCGTTTTTTTCATAATCTTCAGACAGTTGCTAAATTGAACTTACCTGTGGTTGCAACGATCGGTAATTACGACGGTGTACATTTAGGCCACAGATCTGTTCTGAGCTCTCTTTTTGCCACAGCACATGAGCTTAACCTTCCTACTTTAGTGATTTTATTCGAGCCGCAACCGGAGGAATATTTTCCCCATAAAGAAGCACCAGCGCGCTTGACGACCTTAAGTGAAAAGCTTTTGGCATTGCAAGAAATAGGCGTTGATTATGTTTTGTGTTTACGTTTTGATGAGTTTTTGGCGAATTATTCTGCTGAAAAGTTTATTGAAAAAGTTTTGCATAAATCACTTAATATAAAATATTTAGTTGTTGGTGATGATTTTGTTTTTGGAAAAAATAAGCAGGGCAGTGCGTTAACATTAGAGAAATACGCTAAAAATATGGGTTGGGAAGTTTTGGAAATGCCAACCTACAAGATGTTGGGTGCTAGAGTAAGCAGTAGTGCTATACGTCTGGCCTTGCAAAATGATGATTTAGAGTTAGCAACTTCCATGCTTGGGCATTGCTACAGTATGCGTGGAAGAGTTATACATGGCGAAAAACGTGGTCGAGAAATTGGCTTCCCAACTGCTAACATTCATGTGCGGCATAAAATATTGCCAGTATCTGGTGTCTATGTAGTGCGTGTTGTTGGTATTCCAGATGGAAAGCAATATTATGGCGTGGTAAACATTGGCTTTCGCCCAACTTTTGCTGAAAACACTCGGCGTTTAGTAGAGGTTTATATTTTAGATTTTGAGGGGGATTTATACGGACATAAATTAACAATAGAATTTTTGCATAAGTTGCGTAAGGAGCAGAAATTTGCTGATTTTACGTTATTACAAAAGCAAATTTCAAAAGATATTTCGCAAACAAAAAAAATTGTATCCAGACTAGAGAAACACAATGAAAAGCACATTTGAAACTTGTTCGAGGTCACGGCTTTTAGGGATGAATTTTGCTTTAACAGCAGCTGCTTTGATTTGGGGAACGACATTTTTTGCTGTCAAAGGTATTTTAGGTGCTGTAGATCCGATTACGCTTAACTTTTATCGTACTTTAGTTGCAGTTATTTTACTCGGAATTTGGTGTTTATGTTTACGTAGGAATCCTTTTCGCAACTTTAAACCCGCTATTTTGATTGGTATTATTTTATTTTTATCTTTTGCGACTCAAACAATAGGCTTAGAAACTACTTCGGCTTTTAATTCTGGATTTATTACTGGCCTGTTTGTTTTGTTTGTGCCGATTATTAGTTGCATATTTTGGCGCACAAAAATCACTGCTATGCAAATTGGAGCTCTTGCTATAGCTGTTATTGGTTTGTATTTAGCTACTGGTGGAATACGAGGTATTAATTGGGGAGATCTTTTAACTTTGTTTAGCGCTGTAGCGTACAGTATTTATGTTTTACAGTGCGATACGGCTATTAAAAATGGCGCAAATCCAATAGTTTTAAACTTTCAGCAATTTTTTGTTATGTGCGTATGCTGCCTGCTGACGATGCTCATTTGGCATTTGCCTTTTGCGGTTAAAACAACTTCGGCGATATACGTCATATTATATTTGGGAATTTTTGCCAATATCGGTGCATACGGTCTGCAGCTTTGGTCTCAGCGCTATTTGCCACCAATTAACGTTGTAATGATATTGCTTTTGGAGCCAGTTTTTGCTGGCATTTTTGCTTGGACCCTGGGTGGTGAGGCTTTTGTATGGTCCAAACTTTGGGGTGGAGTTTTGATTATATCTGCCATATTGCTTACTGAGTTGGCTCCGTATTGCAAAAAATGTGTTAGATGAGTAGGGGCGGACCTGCGTGTCCGCCCTAAAAAACATGTCTACGGTAATTCTTTTAAAATCAATAAGTTGTGATTTTAAGTTGCTTTCGGCGCTGTAGATGGCGTATTTGTTGTAGCACTTGGCTTGAACTGCGGATTATCTTTCAGAAACTTTTCTATCGCTTCACGTAAAGCGCGGTTAGGTACAAGTTCTTCTAATTTCAATGGTTCGCAGCCTACGGGGCATGTAGGTTGTTTATTTATACTGATCCACTCTGTAATGGCTTTTCTTTCAAAACTATGTCCCTCGTGATCTATTACCGGATCTTTCATAAAATCCAATGTTATAGGACATGTATAACACAGATAACGTTCGGGAATAGTTATGGCCGGTGGTGTTGGAGCTGGAGTTTCGCTTGCATGTTTCTCTGTGGCAGTACTTTCTGTGCGGGGTTCTGCAAAATAGCTTGATTTATTGCCAGAAAGAATTGACGCAGTTGAAGAAGAACCTCTTTGTTGTGCAGTCCTAGGTGTGACGGTAGCAGGGCTACTTTGGGATTTTGGAGATGGATGGCTGGAACTAGGTGAAGTAATGGTAGATGAAGGGGTTGTAGTAAATGCAGGAGCTGGCGCACTTTGTTGTGCTGCTATAGGCTTCTTGACAGTGGCTTGTTTGGGAACTTGACTACCTCGAGATTCTTCTGAAACTTTTGGAGATGGTGCAGTCGTCGAGGAAGAACTACTTTGTTGCGATGTCACGGGTGTGGCGGTAGCATGGCTATTTTGATCTTTTTCTACTTTTTCTTCCTTAGCTTTTTTTGGGGTTGGAGTAGTTTGGACCCTTTCTATAGTTTTTGGAGAAGGTTGGGTCGAGGGGGGTGGT
>JBAYJT010000016.1:0-30973 GCA_041664965.1 Gammaproteobacteria bacterium | reverse complement strand
TCGAATATTACTATTTTGGCACTTTTGATGCCGTTTAGTAAGAGGAGAGTCCATCCCATCAGTATTGACTTTTTTCGTCGCGTAAGGTAGCCAAAAAAATTCTTTTATGCAAGTGACTTTGTAAATTTAATTAACTAGACTATCCAAATGCTAAAAAAACTCGATAAGCGCACTATTGCAATTCACTTTATTATTCTCCTTGGAGTAGTAAGTTTTTTTGCGGATATAACTTTCGAAGGCGCAAGAAGCATCACTGGCGCTTATTTAGCTCTCCTTGGCGCCAATGCTGCAATGGTTGGTTTTATAGCTGGTTTCGGCGAACTAGTTGGTTATAGTTTACGCATTGTCTTTGGCTACATAGTCGATAAAACCATGTGCCACTGGATTATAACTTTGCTTGGCTATGGTTTAAATCTAGTAACTGTGCCGCTTTTAGCTTTAAGCAGCAACTGGAGAATTGCCGCACTTTTAATTATTTTAGAACGCTTAGGCAAGGCTATTCGCGCTCCAGCTCGCGACTCTATGCTCTCTTACGCCAGCACCAGAGTTGGCATGGGCAGCGGCTTTGGTTTGCACCACGCTTTAGATCAATTAGGCGGCATGGTTGGACCTTTACTGATAACTGCCGTTATGTTTTTTAAAGGCGGCTACCAGCTTAGCTTTGCTCTCCTAGCAATTCCAGCTTTGATTTCTTTATTTTTCCTCGTGATCGCCAGGCGTACTTACCCCAAACCAGAAGATCTAGAGCCATCCAATCATCACATTATTAAAAAACAAGGACTCACCCTGCCATTTTGGATTTATTTAGTAGCCGGCTCGGCTGTAGCCATGGGTTACGCAGACTTCCCCTTAGTTGCCTATCACTTTGAAAAAGCCTCTGTAATGCACCCTTTCTGGATTCCGCTTTCCTATGCAGCTGCAATGATGACAAGTTCAGTAGCCTCTTTATTTTTAGGCCGCATTTATGATCGCATGGGATATCCAATTCTATTAGTTGGCGTAGCCATCTCATCTTTCTTTGCGCCACTCGCTTTTTTAGGCAACGCAACTTCAGCTTTTTTCGCTATGATACTTTGGGGGCTAGGCATGAGCGTGCAATCTTCTCTGATGAAGGCGCTTATTGGTAATCTAGTAGAAAAAGAACATCGCGCTTCCGCTTATGGCATCTTCAACACTTGCTTTGGCGTGGCTTGGTTCTTAGGCAGCGCTTGCATGGGACTTTTATATGACATTTCCATACTAAGCATGGTCATCTTCTCTATGGCAGCACAAAGCTTGTTTATTCCGTGTTTTATTGTGGCGCAGAGAAAAACCAAGAACGAGTTATAGAGATGCGATTAATTGCGTATCTACTAATGCCCATGCTGATCCAGGGAATGCAGCATACAAATAATATGCTCCAAATTCGCAAAAATCATGGGGCAATACTCGCTCACGGCACGCTCGCTACCTGGAAGAGTATAAATTTGCGTGGTATTTTTTACTGCAGCAATACTGCGGCTTAAAAGCGCAGCTGGTTTGGTTTCTGCATGTTTCTGACGAATATTTTCCATAATACCAGGAATTATTTTGGGGAAAATCCTGGCGACAACATCGGGCGTCTGATCGCGTGGGCCAACACCCGTTCCACCAATAGTAAAAATTATATCGATAGAATCTTGCAGCGCTTTTTCTAAAACAGCAGTTAATTTATCTGCATCATCAGAAAGAAGTTTACTTGCATATTCCAAATGCCATCTCTTTCCTTGAAAAAACTCTTGTGTGAGCTTTAGAGCCAAAGGTCCGGCTGTATCTTTGTAGATGCCAGCTGCGGCGCGGTCGCTTAAAGTAAGAAATAAAATTTTAAGTGGTCTTGCTAGATAAGAAATTTTATCGCCGGGTTTAATTTTCCCGCCTTTTATAACCCGAGCAAAGACGCCTTCTTTGGGCATAGCACACATGCCAACTTCGCGAAAAATGGCACAAACCTCGCCATGGCATTTCTTACCGAGTTGAGTTATTTCCAAAACCGCATCGCCAATAACTAAACGATCTAAAAGTGCAATTTTTGTAAGATCAATACCAGAAATGGTGAGGTTTTCCGCAAAATCGCCAGGTTTAATTTTCTTACCTGTTCGAGCAAAAAAACTATCCAAACTTTCTTGACCCAAAATGCTCACTTGCCGATTCCCTGGCCCGCGATGCACATCGCCCACCACGCCTTTTTCATCCAAAATTATTTCTTGCACCGGATATTTGGACTCTTTTTTGCTCTCAGCCAAGTTGGTGCCAACCAAACAACCAAAAGACGAATTTTTACAAATTACTCCGTCATCCCGCGACTTGATCGCGGGATCCAGCGCCTTTGATTTAATTTCACAACCAATTGATTTTAAAGGATTTTTAATAGACATATTTTCTGGGCAATCTTGACAATGCGGCTTAAGTTGAAACTTAATTAGTACAAAAGTTATTCAACAAGTAATTTTTTGAGTCTACTTTTAGACAAATTCGTTACCGCAGCAATTTCATTCAAGGGTCGACCTTTTTTAAGAAGGTTTTTAGCTACGGTCTTTATGCCGTCTAAACGGCCTTTTCCCCAACCTTCTTGCCGACCTTCTTGTCTACCTTGTTGCTTAAATTGTTCTGCTAGTGTCATGATCTTTTATTTGTCTTATTGACAAGGTTTTTGGAAAGATTTATTACTTTTTCTACTTCTTTAGAAGATAAACCTGTACGACGTAGTTCTGTTGCTACAGCTTGAAATGCTTTTTCTTGTCCAACCTGCACGCCTTCTTGTCTAAATTGTTCAGCTATTGTCATGATCTTTTCCTCATTGGGATCTACTAAGCCAGTTCTGGTTATTTCAATGAATTTTTCTTTAGAAGATTCACTAGCCTGTGCTATGTATGAAAGTACAGTATAAATATACTTATCTTCACCTAAAGATTCAAGTCTTCTTAATTCTTGAATAAGTATTTTAAAAAACAGTAAAAAATCTTTGTCGTATATGTGCTTCATGACTTTTGCGGCAACGCCAAACATGAGATGATCTTTGAATCTTTCGTCTGGAATTTGAGTAAGGTCAATCAAATCGAATGGTTTCCAGAAGATTTTTAAAGCTAAATCCTTGTCTTCTTCAAAGAGATCGAAAAGATCAGTCGAGTATTTGTAAGGCTTTTGGCCATTATAAAAGACCATCGGATAAACGACGGGGAGCTTGGTTCCGCCATGTTTTGTTAGGTGCTGATCTATTATGTCAATTGTATATTTCAAAAGACGAAAGGGCATTAGTTGATTAGGTGTGCTTTGGTGTTCGACCAAAAGATATAAATAACCAGGTCGATTATTGAAGCTGGCGCTATATAGCAAATCCGTTATCTGTAAGCGCAATTTATCATTTACAAAGCTGTCTTTTAGGGGCTTGATAGAATTAAAATCTAATGTTTTTTTGATGTGAGCCGGTAAGTGTTCTGTGAAAAATTCGCGTATGACGGTTGGATGTGTCATGGTAGAACGGAAAAAGCGATCGTGCGGCGTTGGAAGTTGTTTGTTCATGCTAGAGAATTCTAGCAGTCAAAACTTTTCTCACAATACCGTATTTTTCACGGTATTGACTTTATTGTTTAGTTTTCTCCAACAAAATTATTTCCCCAATGCGCATATTTTTATCCACCGCCTTGCACATATCATAGACGGTCAACAATGCCACACTTACTGCCGTCAAAGCTTCCATTTCCACACCAGTCACACCGCGGCTTTGCACAATGCTTTCCGCTGTAATACCAGTAGAATCTATTCGAAAATTGACCTCCACATTATCTAACAAAAGCGTATGGCAAAGCGGGATTAGCTCTGAGGTTTTTTTCGCCGCTTGAATTCCAGCAATTTTAGCCACAGCCAAAACATCGCCTTTAGCTAGCTCCTGCTTTTGAATAGCCTTTAATGTGTTTTGGGCTAAGAAAATTTTACCACTGGCGCGTGCTAGCCGTTTTTGTACTGGCTTTGCGCCAACATTCACCATTTTAGCTTTATTTTTTTCATCAAGGTGAGAAAACTTTTTCATCTTTACCCTCCCACAGCACACATCCATTGGCGTTTACAAGGCAATCCTCGCTCCGGCTTTTGCAAAATTGCTGTAGTTATAGCTTCTTCAATTCCAAGTTTTTCGGTATTAAAACTTAAATCTGAAAATAAACAAGGCATGATACTGCCATCACTAAGCAAACGCAGCCTATTGCAATTCTTACAATCTCCGCCGCGCCCGCCCCAAACCTTATGAAATTGGCCTTTGGAAAAATTCATATTGCGCACAAACTGCACTGGAAGATGTTTTTTATCGGCATATTTTTTGACTAACATTGCATCTTCCTCATCTGGCGATTCTTCTACAACGCAATTTATTTTAACTGCCAAACCTGCTTCCAAAGCCTTGTCAATGCCTAAAAACACGGTATTGACATCTCCGCCGCGCGTGATCAACTGAAATTTTTCAGGCAAAATACTATCTAAACTCACATTAACGCGTTTTAATCCCGCTTTTTTTAAATCCAGAACCAAATTCGCTAGTAAAATTCCATTCGTAGTCAGGGCCAAATCTAGAATGCCGTCGATTTTAGATAACATACAAACCAATTTTACAATATCGCGACGCAAAAGCGGCTCGCCGCCAGTTAGGCGAACTTTATTAATGCCAAGACGAGAAGCAGCTTGGACTATGGCAACAATTTCTTCAAAAGTGAGAATTTTGCGCGCCGGCACAAAAGGCAAGCCTTCTTCCGGCACACAATAAGAACAACGAAGATTACAGCGATCGGTTACTGAAATGCGTAAATAATTTATTTCACGCCCAAAACGATCGCGCATAGATTTTTATTTAATCAGGCCACGTTTTCGCATGTGCGCTGCAATTCCGTACAACGTAGCGTTTTCCCAGTTAGCTTTAGCTGCACCAGTTTTCGCAGCTGTAGATACCGCTTCCGATTCAACGCGCTTAGCTATAACTCCACAAAGGCAGGCGGCATGCAAACCAAAAGCACTACACATAACAAATAATACCGAAGCTTCCATTTCAAAATTTAAAACATTCAAAGCTCGCCATTCAGCCATAGATCCTTCAAAACGACGTAATAAATAACCCGAATAATTATCACGACGCTCTTGGCCGGGCCAGAAAGTATCGGAACTAGCTGTAATGCCAGTATGAAATGGCACTTTAGCTTCTTTCGCGCCATCCACTAAAGATTGAGTAAAATCAAAAGAAGCAACTGCCGGATATTCCATTGGAGCATAGTGGCTCGACGTACCTTCTAAGCGTACAGCGGCTGTAGTGATTATAACATCGCCCAAATTAGTGTAAGATTGGATTCCGCCACAAGTGCCAACTCGTAAGAAATATTTAAGACCAATAGTAGCAAGCTCTTCCACTGCAATACCAGTCGATGGCGCGCCCATCCCAGTTGAACAAACCAAAACTTTTTGGCCCTGGAAATGAGCTAAAAAAGACGTATGTTCACGATTAGAAGCCAAATGTTTAGCATTCGGATCAAAGATTTTCGCCAAAGACTCGACGCGATATGGATCGCCTGGTAGCAAAACATATTCTGCCCCTTCGATCATATCTTTGGATAAATTAATGTGATATTGCTTAGCATCAGAAGCTACTTGTTTTGGCATATTTAAACCTCGAAAATCTAAGTTAAAAATTTCCAGCCTTGGACTTTAAAATATAAGTCCTTGATTTATAAGGAAATGTCATAGACATGTTTTTCACCGTCTATCAACGGAATGGCCAGATGATAAAACAAAATAGCCTAAGTCGCAATTCCGACCTTAGAAGATGCGATGAATCTCGTCTCTACATTCGTTCCAGACACTATTTCCTTCCTACCCACATCCACCACAAAAAAACCATCGCACTGTAGCAATGCCATCAAATCTGCTGAACCGTGAATTTCAATAGGCAAAAGAGTTCCATCTTCTTGCAAACGGGCTGGTACAAATTCGAGCCTTTCACTGTTTTTGCGCTTCCAATCTTTCGCCAAAGGCAAATGAACATTGGTGAGAAGCGGTTTTAAATTCAATAATTTTTGGTAGGCAAACAGCACAAACAAATGAAAAGTTAAATAAACCGCCACTGGATTACCAGGGAGAGCAAATATATATTGTTTATCTCGACTCGCAAAAGTCATAGGTTTGCCAGGTTTGATGGCTACACGATCAAAATGAATAGTAAAATCCGCTAAACGTAATGATTTAGCTACAAAATCAAAATCTCCCGCTGAAACTCCGCCGGAAAGCAAGATAAAATCAGCGTTTTTCAATTTTTTAAGCTCTTCCACTAAACTTTCGCAATTATCTTTGACAGCTAGATTGGCAATAACTTCTAAGCCCCAAAGTTTACAAAGAGATCGTAAAAGCGGCGCGTTAGAGTTCATTATTTTGCCAGGAACAAGATCTTCATATTTTTCCACTAACTCATCGCCAGTAGAAATAATCGCTACTTTCAATCGCCTAAAAACCGCAACTTCAGTAATGCCAGCTGCTATTAGATTAGCAACTTCTAGCGCGCCCAGTCTTGTTCCTGCGGGAATTACCAACTCTCCTTTCCGTAAATCTTCGCCTTTTTCTGCAATATTTTTAGCTTGGCTAAATTTTAGAATAGTAATCTTATCGCCTTCTAATTTAACATTTTCCCAAGGAATCACTCTACCAACGCCATCTGGCAAAGGCGCTCCAGTCATGATTTTTATTGTCTCTCCAGGCTTCAGCTCTTGTTGGACAGTACTTCCCGCAGCAACAGTCTCTAAAACTTTAAAACTCTCGCTTTCATCTTCTTCTAAAATAGCATAGCCATCCATCATAGCCTTACGAAACGGCGGTAAATCTAAGCGCGAGGACCGCGATTCTGCTAACACGCGTCCCAAAGCATCTTCTGTGGATAATTTCTCTTGTGGAAAAGCCGATGAAATTACTTTAGACGCAATAATATTTAGTGCTTGATCGAGAGGAATCATTTTTCAATGTAAACCCAAGCAAATGCTAACTAGCCACTGTAAAAAAACAAGAGCCGGCATGGTAATAACGGTCAAAAGCCGAGTTGCTATAAGAATAAGTAAAATAAAAAAGCCATATGGTTCAATACGGCGCAGCATCTCCGCAGCCCTGGCTGGAAGCAACCCCATAAGAATGTGCCCACCATCCAAAGGCGGCAGTGGCAAAAGATTAAACACCATCAAAAGAGCATTAATCATAATACCAGCAGAACCCATATAAACCACTGCCAAAGCCCAATCCAAGCCAGTTAACTTCAAGAAAATTCCAAGCTTAGCTATAGCAGCCCAAATAAACATCATAAGAAAATTGGCTAGGGGACCAGCTATTGCGACCAAAATCATATCGCGGCGCGGCTTTTTGAAGTAACGCGTTATAACGGGAACTGGCTTCGCCCAACCAAAAACAAATCTACCACCACTTACAAGCATAAGCAGCGCTGGAACTACTATCGTCCCAACAGGATCGATGTGTTTAGCTGGATTCAGAGAAAGGCGACCTTGGATAAAAGCCGTTTTATCACCAAGCAAATACGCCGCAAAGCCATGCGCAACCTCATGCATAGTAACGGCAAATAAAACCGGCAAAACCCAAACAGCGATAGTTTGAACAATAGTAAGTTGTTCCATCTTAACTCACATATTCAAAAGCTTTTACCACCTTACGCACACCGGCAACTTGTTTAGCTGCATCGGCAGCAAGATCGCCTTGACCATGTGTTACAGAACCTAGCATATAGACAACGGAATCTTCCGTAAGAACTTTAATTTGCGCAGAACGTAAATTCTTCTGTTCTAACAATGCTGTTTTAACTTTGGTTGTCAACCAAGCATCATTAGAACGTTGATGCATATTGATCGGCTGAGCAATAGCAATTTCGTTGTAAATATGCTTAACTTTCGGAATTTTTTGCATTAATGACATAGCTAAATCGCGTAGTTGTTCAGTCGGAGCCTGACCAACCACCAGCAAAACCTGGTTGAAAGACGTAGCAGAAATGTGCGTTTTATCGGCTAATTCTTGATTAGACGTAACTTTAGCTTGTGCACGATAAGTAATATCGCTATCAGTAGACATAGTAGCCACACTGCGACTATCGTAAACTATCAAACCAGTAGCAGCAGCACCAGCCGCTACTAAAGCTGCTGGCACACAAGCCTGCAAACACAGGGCTGCTAATACTGTCAAGCTAGCCAAAACCAATGTGTTTTTTGTTTTCATAAACAGGAACCTCTTTTTTTATTAGAAGTAAATATCTTATTACCTTTTGAGCCAAAACGCATCCTTTATCCATAACATTTCGCGAGGCCCACTGGCAACAACATCAAAGCGACAGGCTATACGATCATAAAGATCGCGTTCACATAAATAAAACTTTGCTGCACGAATTACTCGGCGTTGTTTCTCTTGTGTCACGCTATCGCTGCCATCACCATAATCATCGCTCTGACGATAGCGTACTTCTACAAAGACCAGCTCTTCCTTATCCTGCATAATAAGATCGATCTCGCCGTATTTGCAGGAATAATTAGCTAAAACTAATTTCAAGCCCTGCGCTTGCAGATAAAGCGAAGCTTCGCTCTCTTTGGCGTGTCCAATTTGAATTGTCGTAGGTTCAGTCAAGAATTATTGCACCAGCTGGGGAGCTCCCGCGCTCATTTTCGCCCAATCCAAGCGGCGATAAATATGGTGATAAGAATCTAAATACAAAGCCCCGGTGGCTCCTGCTAGACCATGAGCTGGAAAAGCACCTTTAATTTTCAAAAAGCGCATTAAATTGTAAGCATCCACGCCCAAAGCATAGAGCTTACGCGTCTGCGAGGAGGAAGCAGGAAATGCAGCAAATATCTGCATACGCACTTCTCCAACATAAGAAGGCAGCTGTGAATCAGCTCTTAAAACCCAGGGCAAATCACAAAATATAATATCATCTAAATCAAAATCCGCCTGCGGATTAGGCGAGCCACTATAGACAAAAGAAGTAGAATAGATCGGTACTCTACCTACATAATAAAATTTTAAAAGTGGACGAATTTGCCGACCATCTTCTGGATTAGCAATTAAAAATATAGAGTCAAAATCTTGGCGCCTAACAGTTTCCAAATTCAGTGGCTCTGGCTTTGTTTTAGCTTTGCCTTTGCCTTTCGGATACAACTGTGCCATATCGATTTTCAAAAACTCTGCTATCGACTGCGTGAAGTCGGTCTTTTTATCGTAAAATAAAATATCGATCACTTTCCCGCCATGACTAAAGCTATTTTGAAAAGCAGAAACCAAACCTTTACCCCAAGCATTATTTGGAGCAATAACTAAAGCTTTATTTCGCCCTTCTCTTAAAATTCTATCAGAAACTTGCAGCACCTCATCTTGCGGCGAAAGACCAAATTGATACAAGTTCAAAGTGGAATGTTTAGCGTAATCATCGATTGTATTTAACGCCAAAACTGGCACTGGCAAATTAGCTTCGCCCATAAGCGAGGAAACTTCTGTTTTGATTAAAGGACCCACAACAAAGTCTGATCCATTCTGCACAGCATTTTGGTAAAGGTTATGTATATCAGCTTGATTAGTATCGACAAAGATTATTTCTGGAACATTTTGGTTTTGTCTTTTAGCATAATCATTAGCTGCCAAGAAAGCATTGCGAATAGCTTGGCCACTTCCTGCTAATCGACCAGACAAGGGCAATAAAACAGTAACCTTAGTGGGCGGATTGGTATTACCAAAACCCGTAGCACTTCCCAAAGAATCGGATGTATAAGAAAGAGGGTTAAACTTATAAGCATCAGCATTGGCGCGATCGCGCTCAGCTTTACCAGCAGTAAAATCCATACAACCAGCAAGCAAAAGCATGCAAACCAGCCAAGAAAACCAAAAAAATAAATTTCTGCTTTTGGTTAACATAAATTTTCGCTCCGAAAACACAAAACTCACTAAAGTTTATATCAGAAAGCCTTTGACATCCATGATTTTAACGGTGCCAGGCATTCCATTTTTCCATTTGACAGCTAATGCTTCGCTCAGCTAATCTTGCTTACCATGTCAACTCAAAAAACACCTGGAGCGCTTTACATAGTAGCTACTCCCATCGGAAACCTGCAAGATATTACTCTGCGCGCGCTTGAAACCTTGAAAAGCATTGATTTAATCGCTGCGGAAGACACTAGAAATAGCAAAAACCTCTTATATCACTACGGCATTGATAAACCGCTTTTATCTTTACACGATTTTAACGAAGACAAGCAAAGCAATATTCTCTTGGAAAAAATACGGAAAGGGCAAAACGTAGCACTAATCAGCGATGCCGGTACGCCACTTATTAGCGATCCAGGTTATCGTTTAACTAAATTGGCGCATGAAAAAAATATACAAATCATTCCTATTCCAGGCGCTTGTGCAGCTATATCCGCTCTTTCGGCTTCCGGACTTCCCACTGACCGCTTTGTTTTCGAAGGCTTTTTAGCAGCTAAAAATAGCGCACGCCGCAGTCGTCTTAAAGAATTACAAGATGAAGAGCGATCTTTAGTTTTTTATGAATCTCCGCATAGAATTTTAGAAACCTTGCAAGATTGCATTGCTGTTTTTGGTGGAACACGTGATGCCGTATACGCACGCGAGCTCACCAAATTGTTTGAAACTCTTCGCAAAAGCACACTGGAAGAGTTGTTTCAGTGGATAAAAAACGATGCCAATCAACAAAAAGGCGAGATTGTTCTCATAATCTCGGGGATTGAGAAAGAAAAAATTAAACCCGAGTCGTTCGAGTCTTTAACCTCAGAGCAAAAAACAACTCTAAGGGCTCTCTCTGAAGCTCTCCCTAGCTCCCAAGCAGCAGAGCTAGCAAGCAAAATTTTAAGTCCCAAAATATCCAAAAACCTGTGTTACAAAATGATTTTAGCCCTGAAAAACCGCCTGTAGCCTAAGCTTATGAAACTTGCTATACTCGCGCCGAGAGTTAGCCAGACAGTCGCCTGGTCACTAAAATAAACTTGATTTTCTAAGTTGTTGATTTATAAGAAAAACGTGTAGACATGTTTTTACCGTAGGGAACAGAGCATGCCTGTTCCTTACATCGAATTTATTTTAGTGATCAGGAGGAAAGTCCGGGCTCCACAGGACGAAGCGCCAGATAACATCTGGGAGGCGCGAGCCTACGGAAAGTGCCACAGAAAATATACCGCCTAAGCACTTTGTGTTTAGGTAAGGGTGAAATGGTGCGGTAAGAGCGCACCGCGTTTCTGGTAACAGAAAACGGCAGGGCAAACCCCGCTTGGAGCAAGACCAAATAGGAATCCAGAGCGAAGAGCTCAAGCGTGGTCCGCGCTGGATTCGGGTAGGTCGCTTAAGAACATCGGCGACGGTGTTTCTAGAGAAATGACTGTCCACGACAGAACCCGGCTTATCGGCTAACTCTTTTTGTTTTGTTACACCATTTGGTATAATACCTTTTGGTGTAATGTCAATTACACCATTTAGTGTAATAGAGCGCGCTATTAATGCATAGAAAATCTAAACATTTATCTTTCTGGCTTGCCGCAAGGCCTTACTCACTCCTTTCGGCACAAACTGGCTAACGTCGCCGCCTAGCTCGGAAATTTCACGCACCAAAATACCATCGGTAACGATAATCATAGAGAAATGATTGTCCACGACAGAACCCGGCTTACAGACTGACTCTTTTTGCTGAGTACAACTTAGAGACCTATAGTAGGAGTTGTTGTTGCTGTAGAAGTAGTAGCAGAAATTACTGACGCCGTAGCTACAGTGGTAGAACTACCACCACCTGTACCTGGATTGCCGCCTAGTTGCTTTTTCATTTCTCCCATCTTACTTTGAATGTTGTGTATGGTAGATATAATGTGGCTTATATGTGCAGCTATTTTTTGTTGTTGAGCTGCTACTTCATTAGAAGCAGCACCAGGGTTGGTTGTAATTACAGGTGAAGTGGTGCTCATCAACTGTTGATTTGTTATAGAAATAACGCTCGGTGAACTGGGGAAAAAATTAGATGAAGATGAAGAAGTAGTCGAAACTGTGGTTGATACAGTACTTGGAACTTGCTGAATTGTTGCTTTTGTCAGCCCAAAAATACCACTCTTTTCAAAACCATCAATATGCTGTCTGAAGCTAACAGATTTTCTTAAAACACAATCAGAGCACAGACGCATCGGCTCCCATTCGTCCATATGACTTTTTTCAATCTGGCAAGATAACAAAAGAGTACCCATTCTTAATATGCTAATTTCTCCGGGTGGAGCATGGTATATACCAAGCTTGGGTTCTTTTCCTATTATGTCTGTTATTACTTGCATTAAAGCTCCTTTAGAAATTGGCCTTTCTTTCACTATATTCATGAGAACGTTAACTTTATCTAACAGACTATGTGAACAAGTTCGCATCTCATTTAATGTGTTACTATTTACATGACTGCTGCAACACCCACGAGCCAAGTCTCTATATCGAGTTATAAATATATTCAAAGATGATACATAAGAACGTATATAAAACAACGTGCTACGTTCTTCTGATGAGGTGGAATCGATACCCAACTTTGTGTCATCTGGGATTGGAACATGACTAACTTGTTTTCTAAATTCACTGACAAAATCTTTAATTTTAAATGTACTAGAAGAGACTAAACTAGTCCTATAAGCAATCCCTAATTGATCAGCTAAAGTAGCGTAGTTTTGGGAAGCAAAATTTGGTTCTACAGCTAATCTAAACAATAATAAATATAAATATGTTGCCGTTTTTGTATCAGAATAACGTTGACTGAAATGCCCATAAGGATTGT
The DNA here is from genome assembly GCA_041664965.1 of Gammaproteobacteria bacterium. GTDB lineage: Bacteria > Pseudomonadota > Gammaproteobacteria > UBA9339 > UBA9339 > JBAYJT01. Next base: position 18,147 of record JBAYJT010000016.1, on the reverse strand, counting down.
CCTTTAGTTCAAGAATTTCTTCTGGCTCAGGAATAATAGATTCCGAAGACTTTTTGGGGTCTATGTAATGTGGTTCATCAGCAATTATTCCCCTATGGTATTGAAAACGCCAATGTAGAAGGCCATCTACCTCGATGTTAAAATCCTTGATAAATGCATTAGTGTGAGCAAATACGTCTTGCAATGGATGTAAGCCTTGACCTAAATTTCTAAAAGCTTCGCCGAATTCTCCATTCTTATATAATGAAACTGCTGCTATTAGTTTTTCTAAAGCATGTTTAATGCGCGAATCACTTAAGCTTCCATCTTGGCTGTTTTGCAAGACATTAAAATGCCAACCTTGAGGATCATGATGTGGTATTACTGGTCGTGTTTTCTCATCATAATCTACATCGTTTGAATAATAGGCGATCCTAGCCGCATTATTACCTAATCCCACATCTATTGCCCATTGATAAGTCCCTTGCGTACCTATACCAAAACCATTAGCATGACGCTCTTTTTTTTCATCAAAATGGCCTACATGGACGCATGCTTTCTCAAGCAATCCTACTTCCCATTTCCCTTCACCATTACATTCATACCCCCTATGAACCTCATCTCCCCAACCTCCTAATCCACGAGCATTAACAGAGATTTTTTCACCTTGTACAGTAAAGAAACTTTGATCAAATACTGTTTTTAACTTTTGTAATTTTTTTATATTTATTTCCAGTTGCAAATTGGTAGGAATATCAATTGTCGGTAATACTTGGCTAGCGCCTGCTTTAATTACTTCAGCAACAAGTCGTCTGTCTTTAATATAAAAATTATACGTACTGTTCCCTTGTTGACGAGAATAAAAAAGTTTCCCAAACACTCCCTGAGAAACAAAAAAAATCGACATACAACCCCTCCTTAAGATAAATTAAATTTTAATAATTATCACAAACCTTACCAAATTATATTTAATTTTTCTAAGCGACACACTGCTCTTATGACAGAAGAAACATTTGTTACACTCAAGGATTGATAGCCTTGATTCTATATAGTGCGCTATTTACTTCCTTTGGCACAAACTGGCTAACGTCGCCGCCTAGCTCGGAAATTTCACGCACCAAAGAAGAGGACAAGTAGGCATATTGCTCGGCTGGAGCAATAAAAAGGGTCTCAATGTTGGGCTGAAGGCGCTTATTCATAGCCGCCAATTGGAATTCATATTCAAAATCGGAAACGGCGCGAAGCCCACGCAAAATAGCCTTTACGCCTTCTTTCTTAGCAAAATCAATAAGCAAACCAGAAAATTGGCAAACTTGAACTTTAGGGCCATATTTTTTTAAGGCAGATTTGGCTAATAGAACGCGCTCGTCTATGCTAAATTTAGTTTGTTTTTTGCTGTTCACTGCTACAGCTAAAATAATCCCATCGAACAAAGACAAAGCTCTTTCCACTAAGTTTATATGCCCATTGGTTATAGGATCAAAAGTACCCGGATAAATAATTTTCATAATGTTTAACGCATTAATTTAATAATTCCTTGTTTATAAAATTCTTTGGCTTTATTTTGCTCAATGCCCTCGTATTTTTCCATAATTTCGCCAAGCTGCAAATATGCAGAAGCACTGGGAGAAAGAGCAACAACCTGCTCTAGGTAGCGCCTAGCTTTGCCCCAGAGAGCTTGTTTTTTACAGATTTGCCCTAAACACATTAAAAGTTCTACATTTTCCGGATGCGACTTTAACCATCTTTCGGCTGCGGCTAATTGAGTGGCGGCTTTTTCGCCAGAAGTAAAAGCATATAACGGCAAAATTTCTGGCAACCAAACCTTATTCAAAACTTTACGTAAAAGTTCTTCAGCTTCAGCTGAACGCTTGTCTTTAAGCAAAAAATCCACATAAAAAGCTAATAATTTTGGGTTTTCTTGCATAGAACGCGGCAGCTCGTGCCAAGCCTTATCTACAGCTTTTTTCCCTTGTTTGGCCGCTGAGGCACTCATGACTCCTAAATAAACTTTCTCACAAATCAAATAATATTCCTCTGCAGAATAAGCCGCCTTCTTTTTAAGTTGTGGCAAAAGCTCCAGTAAGCTCTGCCAATCACCAAGCTCGCAATAGACTTGCTGTAAACATCTGAGAACAGTTTTGTGATGTGGCTTTAATCCTTGCAAATATTTTAAAGTCGCTAAAGCTTGCTCCCATTGTTTGCTACGTATCTGCATACGAACTTGCAAAATTCCCACAGCCAACTCCGCATCTGGCATAGTAGAATGGGCTTTATTTAGATAAGAATCGCGCCGTTTATAAGCTTCCTGCTTTTGCGCAATCCAAGCCGCTGCTAAGTAGTTCACAAACGGGTCTGGATTTTTTTCAGCGGACTTACTTAGACATCTCTCAGCTGAGTTATAGTCTTGCTCTATCAGCTTCATCAAGCCAACATTAGTAAGATGAACCGCTTTCTGCTCTGAACGCTTATACCACCAACGCATGAGCCGCCCAGGCAAAATTCTGGAATTATGAACGAAACGTAAAAAAAGATAGAAAAGCAAAAAGCCCACAACCAAGGCTGCCACAGCAAACCAAAGCGTCGTTTCTATGCTTAAATTACGATAAACAACTAAAACATAGCCCGCATCAGCCTGAACCTTCAAGCCAATCCAAGCAGCTAACAATAAAACAAAAAAGTAAAATAATAATCTTTTCATTTTGTCAGTACCGCTTGTATTGCTTGTTCTGTTTGATTAAAACTCGGTACGATTAGCTTTACATTTATTTTTTTCATCTCTTGCAAAGCAGCAATAATATTAGCCGCTTGAGACGGATTCATGCGTAAAAAATAAGTTTGCAAAGCATCGCTAACCTGCTGTAGGTTTTTTTGATATAGCTCTTCGTCATAGTGCAAAATAGCCCACTCTGCTATAACGATTTTATTTTGCAAAGACAAAATCATACTGGTAGCCTGTTCTGAATTTAAAAAAACCGTTTCTGCATTACTCTGCTTACGAATTATCACTGCTTGCTTTAGCGCCTTACTTGCGCCTTGCCAAAAATCCTGCCAACGATTTGCTTGTTTCTTAGGTGTTTTCAGATCGTCACTAACAACATCATTAGCCAAATCTTTCCTCTGTGGCAACTCTTTCGGCAATATGGAAAGCTTGCCAATTTCTTGATTGATTACTTCTAAACGAGCTACTGTTTTGGTTACATCCAATTTAGACATCTCTTGTAAAGCCTTGCCTTCTTCTGCCAAAAGCTCACGCACGTGAAGTAAGTCAGCGCTCTTGCTAGACGCCAAACTACTTTCTGCCATGGAAAAAAACCTAAGTGCGGCATCGACATTTCTATTTGTCAGTAAAGAAAATTTTGCCATCTGCAAAAGAGCGTCAACCCTAAGTAAAATAACACGATTAATATTGTCGTCACGCTCCATAGAAACTTTGTCTAAGGTTGTATTCAAAACATCTAAAGCTGCCTTTTGTTTCGTCAGTTCATCTTCCAACCGAACCAAAACGGTTTTTTGCCAAATAACATGACGAGCACTTAACCATAAAGAAGATAGTAAGGACGCCACGCCCACTACAAGCAAAACAATTACGATTACAGTCAATGTCTTTGCTTTGTCATTTTTTGTATTTTCCGTATTCTTCATTTTATTTCTCTCTACAAACTATCATTGTCAACTGCACCAGCATTACCGTGATATTTAATGTTTTCATAAGCACGACCAACATCATTATCTTTTTCCACTACAGTAAAAGCACAATCTGCGACGTTATATGACATGCAGGTTTTAAGCCCCTTCTTTTCTTGTTTCCAAGTTTTTCCCAGCGGATCTAACACTAAAGTGTGTTTACTTGTTTCCAAAGCAACTGGGAAATCAAAACTTCCTTTACCTTTGTACAGACAAATTATTTTACCTACTCGCACCCCCATCCACTGCGCGCCAAGAAAAACCTCTAGTGTACTAGAAAAAGATTCGCTAAAACTGGTCCATTTGCCATCTCCACTTGCCCATCTTAAGTTTTGCCTAGTTAAATCCTGAACATTTGGACACATATATTCCTTACCAGCAACTGGAACTTGCCAAACACCGGCATCAGATGTAGCTGTATTTGTTGGCTCCGTAGCTGCAAAGCCAGTTACACCAAAAAAAAGCAGGATTAAAATAAGTATCGTTTTAGAAATCATATTTAGCTTCATAAAAACATGTCTACAGGAATTTATTATTTTTCAATAAGTTATAAAATGAAGTGTGGATTGCAAATTCCATCAAACTAGATCAAAATAAAAACTTGTTTATTATCACATGGGTGATAGATCTTTTGCCACATATTTCTCGATAAATCATAAAAAAATAGGTGCAAAATGGCCAAGCTACATTTTTATTACTCAGCAATGAATGCGGGAAAAAGCACCGTTTTGCTTCAGTCAGACTATAACTATCGCGAAAGGGGCATGGAAACTATACTATTCGTCCCACAAGTTGATAACCGTTACGGAAAAAGCAAAATCGCCTCCCGCATTGGGCTATCAGCAGATGCAATCGCTGTTAGTCCAGATTTTTCCCTATTCGATTATGCAGAAGAAGCTATACACAAAAACCCTAAAATAAAATGTGTCCTGATCGATGAGGCGCAATTTTTAACTAAAAAACAAGTCGCGGAACTCGGCGCCATTACTGACCATTTTAACATTCCTGTTCTTGCCTATGGCCTACGCACTGACTTTTTAGGAGAGCCATTTGAAGGAAGCAAATACTTACTAGCTCATGCTGACATCTTGATCGAAATAAAAACTATTTGTCATTGCGGAAGTAAAGCAACTATGAATCTTCGCATTGACAAAAATGGCAAAGCTCTGCGCGAAGGCGAACAAATTGAAATTGGTGGGAATGAACGCTACATCGCTGTTTGCCGCAAACATTTCAAGGAAAGCAAAACTGCATCTGATTCAAATTAATTCCTCTTCCGTAACCCGAATAGCGTTCACGTACGCGCAATAATCGCAGTTTCTACTTGGAGCGGGAAGTATGTTTTTATTTAAACAATGAAATGCCGCAAAAATCGCATCTTCCACCCACAAAGTATTCCCCTGATATGGGATGAGAGTGACGTCAAATTCCAATTTATTATTGAATAATCTATCTTCTTTTTGGCCATTACAATAAACAAAATATCCTGTAGCAGAAACTGGATAACCATTTTGCTTCAAAAGCCATTGATAAATTTCCATTTGCCTTTTGTAGCTTTGGTGCCAACCCGCGTTTAGCTCTGTAATAGGCTCATTTTTGCTAGTAGATTTATAATCAACGACAATGTATTCACCGCGAGAATTCTGCCATAAATCATCGATAGCGCCAGTAAGTAACAAATTGGTCGGTGCATGCAGATATTCAATACCTTTGAAATTTTCCCGCCACTTATTCAAATCTGGATGCTTAGCTGGAATAGCATCAACATTATTGGCTATGATGAGCGCATGTTTAATACCTTCTTCTCGATGTTTATCAAATTCTTGTTTTAGCAAAGCATCGACAGCGCTATTTAAATTAAAAGGAAATCCCGGTGGACGACCAATACCCAAACGACGATCGCGATAAAAGCAGCGTGGACACTCAATAAACAATTCCAATTTAGAGCGGCTCAATTTAAAAGGTTTGTCACCATCTGGTTTGTATAAATTTCTGCTGCGTATGGCGTTATAATATTTACTCATAGAACTATCCTAACAACAAATTAGGACAAAAAACATGTCTACAATAATTCTTTATAAATCAATATGTTACCCTAAATAGTTGCGGTCTGTTATTTAAAAACAATAATTCATCATTCATAATTTATAATTTATCCTCCTTTCCCAATATTTCATTTCGCGCTATCATGAAAAAATAAGACTTTACTGTTAAACAGGATTATAAGACCATGCAGAGCAAAACTTTCCCCTACACACTGAGTCTAGCAGCTGGAGCCGCGTTACCGCTGGCTTTTGCCCCCTTCCATTTATCTTTGCTAGCCATTTTATCTCCCGCGATACTTCTTTACGGATGGCTACATTTCTACACGACAGCCAAACAAAGTTTCATTTCCGGCTTAATGTTTGGCTTGGGGCTTTTTACCGTCGGAGCTTCCTGGGTTTACATAAGTATTCACACTTACGGACAAGCCTCCACTCCTTTGGCTTTTTTAATCACTGCACTATTTGTATTCGCCTTGGCACTATTCCCAGCTTTGCAAGGCTATTTATTTCACAAAATCACTCCCAACAATAACATCAATAAAACCCTACTTGTCTTCCCAGCTTCTTGGGCTATTTTTGAGTGGCTTCGGACTTTCGTTTTATCTGGCTTTCCTTGGCTATTTTTAGGTTATAGCCAAATCAACACACCACTCAAAAATTTGGCTCCTTTTGTAGGTGTATATGGCATTTCTTGGGCAGTAGCACTAACCAGCGCTTTACTAGTATGCCTAATCCTAGAAAAAAACAAAACACGTAAGATTATTTTCATAGTAACACTGGGTTTACTCTGGTTTTTATCTGGAGCGCTACACCAAAGCAATGAATATTTTATCAAACCTAAAGGATCTCCAATTCGTGTCAGCTTAATTCAAGGGAATATTCCTCTGGAAACGAAATGGGATAGCAAACAAATACCCGTCGTACTGCAAACTTATGCCGCACTAAGCGCGGAACATTGGCAAAGTAGTCTAATCGTCTGGCCAGAAGCCGCTATTCCAGCACTGCAATGGCAAGTCACGGATTATCTAAAAAATCTTCAGCAAAACGCTAAAATACACAACACAACCATAGTTAGTGGCATTATTTTCCAAGATGAAAAAAACAAAAAATACTACAACAGCATGATCTCTCTGGGTGTAAATAATGGTTTGTACTTAAAAAAACACCTAGTGCCCTTTGGTGAGTTTTTGCCATTACAATCATCTTTATCTTGGTTGTTAAATTTTCTCCATATTCCGTGGTCGAACTTAACTCCTGGAATGGAAAATCAACCCAAATTTGTAGCAGCAAACCTTGCGATCGCACCTTTTATCTGCTACGAAATTGCCTATCCATACTTGGCTCTGCGTTATTTTCCTTATACAGATTTATTGGTCACTATTTCAGAAGACAGCTGGTTTGGCCGCTCACTCGCAGCTGAACAACAATTAGAAATAGCTCGTATGCGCTCTTTGGAAACTGGTCGTTATCAAGTTGTTTCCTCTAACAACGGCTTAACCGCCATAATCAACCAGCACGGCAAATTAGAAGCTAAAATACCTGCTTTTCAACAGGCCGTATTAACGGGAGAAGTTTATGCAATGGAAGGTATTACACCTTGGGTTAATTACGGATATTATTTATGGATAGTTGCAGCCCTTTGCTCGTTAGGCGTTGGAATAGCTAGAAATGGTAAAAACAAAACAAAAAAGGTAAAATAGAACAGAAACTTGGTGTAACAAATCATGGCAAACATTAATCAACCTGCTCCTGGGGCTCATTGGCGCGATTCTGCTCGTTCCGCACGTTTTTTCATTGTGGATGCGCAAGCCGCTTTTCCGTTATTACTTTTTTTACTTCACATTAAACTTTGGACATTTATTGTTGCTATAGTCGCTATGTTATTTTTTACTATGCTAAATCGCTTTGGCTTCAGCGTTATAGTATTTTTACGCGTAGCCCAGTCATTTTTAGCTGGAAAAAGGAAAAAAGCTTGCCCCTGGTGGCTTTGAAACGCGGATTATATTTACTAATTTAGGAAAAACGTTTAATATTCGCCTCCTTGTACGGCGAGCATATTTTTAGTAAGGAAATGAACGTAGATTTAAAAAAAACCTTGATCTCCGTGGTAAAAAGCCTAAAGGTAAATTTTACCTTATACGATAAGCCAATTAGCTACGAAGAAGCGTTTTCCGAAACAGGTCTACTCCCTGCTTTAGCCAGAAGAGCCGATCAATTATCCTCTTTGTGCTTAGGCTACGGTATTGGAGCCAGCTTTAGTGAGGTTGAAAAATCTCTTATGGGAGCCAAAGTACAATTTGATGAAGTAACACCAATGGTACTGCGTTTACTTTGTCTCGTTGATATAGTTTCCGAATTGATAAAAGCTGCGCCATCAAAAGATAAAGTACCACTAGATGAATTATTGTACGACTAACTGTGAGAACATGTGACATGACTGACAAAGAAGCTAGTAACGACAATTTAGCAAACATGGATCCAGATCAAATATTTGATTTCAAGAAACTTGCTCAATTGTGCATTAAAACGGATTATACAATTGAAGACTTGGTTAAATCATTTTCGCAAGTCATAAATTTTCATAAAGAACAACAGAAAAAATATAGCGATGCAGGAGACCCAGGTGGCATAGCTGCTACAAAACACGAAAAAGCTTTAGAAGCCCTAGAACAACTCATCAATTCCATGGTTGAAACTCAAGAATCGAACAAAAAGATTTTAGCCCAAATTCAAGCGATACTGCCAAACCTAACTCAAACCTCCGGAATGCGCGCAGGTATGAGCAACGGCTCACAACGATCCGAAGACGATACAGACATTGACTCCTAAAGAAAGTATGAATGACACACCGAACAGTTCTAAACCGCAAGGTAATACAAGCCCATCGGATTTAAGTTTAAAGCTAAAGGGCGTCTTACAAAAATTACTTGCCTCCGAAGCCTGGAAAAAAGATTCTCTATTCTTAAAAAAGGCCCGCGAGCGCATCGTTACGTTGTTGGAAGAAACTGAAGATCTAATAGAATCTAACAACCCACAAAAATCTCAAAGCGATGAGGATGATAAAAGTAAAAAAGATTCTCCACAACCCGGAACGGTCAAAGTATATATCTCCCTTTATCACGTTTCTCCTCAACAAAGCGAAAGTGCCAATTTGCAAAGCTGGCTACATACAATTAAAACATTAGGTTTATACAATGTCACTCGCCCAACCTATCGTTTAGAAAATCACGTACGTGACATGATAGAATCCAAAGCTGACAAGCAACGCCATGGCTACGTTGAAGTTATGATTCATGAAAGCGATATAATCCCAATTGAGCCAACGCCAGTTGATAGTTTAGGATATGAAATGTTGATTTTAAAAGAAGGGTCTGTACATGTACAAAATATTTTATCCTTTGTACATGCCAATAAAAATCGTTACAAAGTACAAGGCAATAACCTGATTTTTGTTGGGGAATCTAAGTAAGCAATTTTAGTAGCAATATCAACGCGTAACCAATATACTATGCAATATTATGGCTAAAGGTGCACCAGATTCACAAGGCGGTGGGGGCGATACATCCATAGGCTTCCTGTGGGTTGCCGCGGCAGTTATTATTTTTGCCTTTCTAATATGGACTTATGGAAAGGTTTATATAACAAGCACGATTTGTAACATCCGCTATTATGAAATAGTCGGTATCAAATATATTTTAAATACCTGGATCACCGTCACAAAAGAGATTCCCTTATTAGACTCCATTGTTCCCAACTTATCACGTATAACTCAATGGGAAACATACACCAAAGAAAGTTTTGGTTTTGTTGATCCAAAAATAATCGCAGCAATGAGCGTCTTCGTAGGTAACTATCTACGTATACCTTGTGTAATAATTTTGGGCCTGTTAACTTTTTACATATACTTTACCAGCGCAACCTATCGCTTCCAAAATATTTTCAATCTAAAAACCCTGAAAACACTAGAACAAAAAAACTGGCCACAAATTTCTCCTGTCGTTAATTTGGACTTACAATCTGTACCTCTCGATGCTGCCCCATGGGCTATGGCTCTTTCGCCCATGAATTTTTGTAAAAAACATAACCTAATAAAAGTTGAAAAAGATAATAAAGGTCTATACAAAACATCACTAGTGCGCGGGGCTGCTTATCGCATTCTGTCCTTGCAACTTGGTCCCCGTTGGCGACAACCAGAAGATCTACCCATGTACTTACAGGCCCTTTTTGCTGTCTTTGCTGCACGTATAAATAACGACAAAAAAGCTGCTGACGCTTTAGTCTTACAGTTAGCAGCCTCCTCTGCTAGTGGAAAATTAAATTTCTCCGGTGTCAGCGAGCTAGTAGCAAAACATAAAAACGCCAAACCTGTGCAGCGTGTCATTGCCATTCACGCTTATGTAACAACCGTTATGGCTTCTTTGCTAAGCAGCTCACGTGAAGCCGGCGTCTTAGCAACATCAGAATTTATCTGGCTAAAACCCATGGACCGTCGCATATGGTATATTCTAAACAGCGTCGGAAGACCAACTGCATTTGCAGAAATATCTGGCACCTTCGCGCATTGGTTAGCTGAAAAGAAATTGGGATTACCTCTGAACGTACCCATGGTAGACGAGGCTGTTATTGGCTTGGATCTTGCCTTAAAAGATATTCTCTATAAACCAGACGAAGAGTAACAAGAAAACCATGGCAGTAATCAGACAACGCGGATTAGATCAAGAACAGGAACAGGCATCTAGCCTACTGATCCGTGATACGCGCCCGATGGGGCAAAAAGTTGCTGAATTCTTTAAAAATCCCACATCCGTAGCTATAGTCTTGACCACTCTCGCTGCAACAGCTTTCGTAGTTCCAGCCTTAGCTGATGTTATCCTTATTGTTGGTATTTGCTGTTCCCTCCCAATAAAAATGCAAAAACCCATTTTGCCCTTTCGTCTGCCCAAAAGAGCAAATAGGAAAGACTATAACAGCCCCAAACCTGGTACCAACACCCCCAGCATGGCCTCTGGAATTTACTATTTCGGGAATGATAAAAAGACTAACTTGGAGCTTTGGTTCACAAACGAAGACATGCGAACTCACGTCTTGATGTTTGGATCAACCGGTAGTGGTAAAACCGAAGCGATGGTTTCAATAGCATATAACACTTTAGTCCAAAGTAGCGGCTTTATTTACGTAGACGGAAAAGGCGATAATGCGCTATTTTCCAAGATTTTCTCTTTAGCTCGCTCCATGGGACGCGAAGATGATGTCTTGCTGATCAATTTCATGACTGGTGCCCGCGACATTATCGGTCCGCAAGAAAAACGCCTTTCTAATACTTTAAATCCATTTGCTCGTGGCTCTTCCAGCATGCTTTCTCAGTTGGTCGTAAGCCTAATGGAATCATCTTCAGGTAAAGCTGACGGCGATATGTGGAAAGGACGCGCTATATCTTTCGTCGAAGCTTTAATGAAAGTTTTAGTCACAATGCGTGACGCGGGCCATATTCTTTTAGACGCCAACACAATTCGTAATTATTTCAATTTAGAACGTCTAGAATCCATGGTCTTGGATAAATTATTTATACGTGATAATCAAGATCCCGTTAGTTTAGAAGGCTTGCCAGATGTGGTTTTAGAACCCATAAATATGTATGTCACTAACTTGCCCGGTTTTAATAAAGCCAAAAAGGGAAAGCAGGTTTCGCAAGTTTACGAGCAACATGGCTACATCACAATGCAATTAACACGCGTATTTGGCTCGCTAGCTGACACTTATGGTCATATTTTACGCACTAACTTACCAGAAGTAGACTTACGTGATGTGGTCTTAAATCGCCGTATTTTGGTAGTATTATTGCCAGCCTTGGAAAAATCCCCTGATGAATTAGCTAACTTAGGCAAAATTATAATCGCCGCTATGAAAACCATGATGGCGGCTGGTTTAGGCGATGAGGTTGAGGGTTTATATTCCAAGATTATTGACCGTAAACCAACCACCTGTAGCACTCCTTTTCTTTGTATTTTGGACGAGTATGGTTATTATGCCGTGCCAGGCTTTGCCATTGTGCCTGCGCAAGCGCGCTCTCTTGGTTTCTCCGTGATATTTGCTGGTCAGGATTTACCTGCCTTGCAAAAAGCATCCAAAGAAGAGGCCGCAACTATTGGCGCTAACACCAATATTAAAATTTGTATGAAATTAGAAGATCCCTTGGAAACCTGGGAATTCTTCATGAAAACAGCTGGCGAATCTTATGTTACCCATGTCGGAGGCTTCCAAACTGATACTAAGAGCCTGACTGGACAATACTTGGATACTAAGAGCGCTCAATTAGAAAAACGCGCCCGTATAGATCTTTTGGATCTAAAAGAACAGAGAGAAGGTGAAGCGCACATATTCTTCAAATCTCGCATAGTTCGCGCCAAAATGTTTTATGCCAACCCGCCACCAATTAAAGAAATTCGTCTGAATCAATTTGTCAAAATCGATTCTCCACCAGATACCACACTGCGCACTTTAATAGCGGGATTTGAGAGTTTCAAAAAACTGCTTGCTAAGGGCCCAGAAGCGAGTATCAAACCTGATGCTGAAATCGACGATGTCAAAAAGATCGTTGATATGTTCCTGAAAGGAGAAAACGTTCCGCCAATAGAGCGTGGCATCAATGCCCTATTAGCCTATCACGAGAGAGATATACCAGAACCTATCGCCGAAGAAGAAGTCATCGCGCCACCAGGACAAATTAATATCTTCACCAAGCTTTCTATGACGGAATATCTACAACAAACTCTCCTGACGCGCGATCTAGAAAACTTTGCTAAATCTATTTTGTCACAACAACCAACGCATAAGAATATCGAATATGTGGAGCGTTTATATGGCAAAACAGAACAATACGCACTTAATATCGCCACAGAATTCATACGTGATATGCAGGCTGCAACGCTTTATCCGCCAAATATAACAGGGAAACCTACAGCATTAGAGCTTACCCAATTGACACTTAATCTAATCGACCGCATAGCTTTAAGAAAGAAAGAAGTCGAAACACAACAAGCTGCAGCGACTACAACTGACGGTGGAGAGACAACGGAATAATTATAAATTATGAATTATGAATTATGAATTATGAATGAAGAAAGTGATTTGATTTTATAACTTATTGATTTTAAAAGAATTTACGTAGACATGTTTTTCACCCAGCCTTACGCCTCGCAAGCTCGGCTTCGACTGGGCTACCATATTTTGCCACTTCGTGGCTGGTCGATGTCGTGTACGAAGGTTTTTCGCTGATTCCGTGAAAATTTATAATTCATAATTTATAATTCATAATTACTTAACTAACGAGGTATCCCATGGCATCGTCCTATCTTTTAAATTTATTCGGCCAATCTCCTATTAAACCTTTGCAAGAACACATGAGTATAGTTCATAGTTGTGTAGAAACGCTTTTGCCATTCTTTGCTGCTGTATCTAAAGGAGATTGGACTGGAGCTAAAAAATATCAAAATCAAATCGCCGATTTAGAACGTGAAGCAGATGAAATCAAAAAAAATCTGCGCTCACATTTACACAAAAGCATTCTTATGCCTGTCTCGCGCACTGACGTATTAGAACTACTCGCAGCTCAAGATGGCATTGCCAATAAGGCCCGTGACATTGCTGGCTTGATAGTGGGCAGACAAATGCAGTTTCCTCAGGAAATAAACCCCTACATAGAGCACTTATTTCAACGTTCAGTAGATGCCTCGTTGCAGGTCAAAAAAATCATCCAGGAACTTGAAGATGTCTTTGAATCCGGATTCCGAGGCAGTGAAGTCCAAGCTATTCAAGATATGATTAAAGAACTTGATTCTATTGAGGAAAGTACCGATAAAATCCAAATTCAAATACGCGACACCTTATTTTCTATAGAAAAAAATCTACCGCCCATCGATGTGGTGTTCTTTTACAAAGTCATTGAATGGACGGGTGGCATAGCTGATCTTGCCCACCGAGTGGGCGGCAGATTAATTATGCTCTTAGCCAGATAAAGCTACTTAGCGCTAAACATTTATGGCTCACGAAACTTTGCTTTTAATCCTAACCGCAATCTTTAGTCTCACCCTAACCTGGGGAGTTGGAGCCAATGATTTAGCTAACGTTTTAAGCCCATCTCTTGGCTCCAAAGCTATCCGCGCCGGTCAAGCCATTACCATAGCCATTATTTTTGAATTAGCCGGAGCGCTCTTAGGTGGTAGCAAAGTAGCCGCCACTGTACAACACGGCATCGTTAATACCGATCTTTTAATATTGACCCCTAATATATTAATCTACGGTATGATTGCGTCTCTAATAGCCAGCAGCTTTTGGATTACTACGGCTAGCCGCTTAGGAATTCCAGTTTCTTTAACCAACTCTATTGTAGGATCAGTTTTGGGCTTTGGCGCTTTGGTATTGGGCTGGCATGCTGTACATTGGAAAATGGTTGGATTTATTGGTTTAAGTTGGATAGCCTGCCCGTGCTTAGCTGGACTCACAGCCTATTTCCTTTTTAGCATCGTACGTAAGAAAATTCTAAGTGCAGAGAGTCCAATCTCCAACGCCCAGCATTATTTGCCGATTTTTTTATTCATCGTCGGCATAATTCTTACGGAAATAATGGTACTCAAAGCCTTAAAACATTTCTCTATTTTTCCAGGTATTGGACCGCATATTTTAATCGCCGTTGTTGGCGCAAGCATAGTTGTCATCTTCGGCAAATATTTTCTTAAACGTGTTTACAACAAACCTTATAACACTTACAAAGAACAGCTCTCTTTAACCGAAAAAGCTTTTGCTATAATGTTGGTATTTACTGCCTGCGCCATGGTTTATGCGCATGGATCAGATGATATTGCAACTGCCACCGGCCCTGTCGCCGCCGTAGTTAGTCTTACTAAAACAGGCACTAGTACTCATAACGGCAATATGCTTTTAGCAATCTTAGCTTTTGGCTATCTTGGCGTCATTATTGGCTTTTTGACCTATGGACGTAGAGTCATAGCTACCATTGGCTCTTCTCTTACAGAACTTACCCCCAGCCGAGCCTTCTGTGCCACACTCGCAGCTTCTAGCATCGTTCTAATCTCCACAAATATAGGTATTCCAGTTTCAGCTACACAAACTCTTGTAGGCGCTATTGTTGGCGTTGGATTAGCTCGTGGTATTGAAGCCATAGATCTGCGCATTGTCCGCAATATTTTCACTTCCTGGTTTATTACAATCCCAGTTACTGCTACACTTACCGTGCTTTTTTTCTATATATGTAAGTTTTTCTTTCACTAAAAAAGCAATATGGATACGGAAAACACAGGATTTTCTTAATTTTTGACTGTGAGAAATAATTATGAAAATTGATGAACAAACAATTCAAAATATGCTCGCTCAAGCCACCAGAGCTAGAAATAATGCCTACGTCCCGTATTCCAAGTTTCCCGTTGGCGCTTGTGTGTTATCGGAAGATAACCAGATGTTTACTGGCTGTAATGTGGAAAACGCATCTTACCGCTTAACAATATGCGCTGAAGCCTCCGCAATTGCCGCAATGGCTTCAGCCGGAAAAAGACATATTCATGCCATTCTTATCGTCGGACCAGAGAAAAAAACTATTACGCCTTGTGGTGCCTGCAGACAAATGATTCGAGAATTCGCATCCCCTAGCGCACCTATTTATCTTTGCGACGAAGAACAAATCCGCGAAATCACTAATATCGAAGAATTATTACCAAGATCTTTTGGTCCAGAATATCTATCGGAGAACTAACATGTCACACATCCTTCATCCTGAACTATCTAATTCACCCTTTTGGGCTGCGGAAATAATTACCCATAGGACCAAGGGCTTCAAACCTCGCCTAGCCATTATTTTAGGTTCCGGTCTTGGCAAAGTTGCCGATCAAATAAAAAAATCCATAACGATACCTTATTCTGATCTGCCTCTCTTTAGCGTTTCTAAAATACAAGGGCACAGCGGACAACTAAGACTTGGTATGTTAAATGGCGTTCCAGTCGTGTGCCTCGAAGGCCGCACGCATACTTATGAAGGGGAACCATCTTTCGCCGTGATTCGCAATATTGTTCGTACACTAAAACTCATTGGCTGCGAAATTTTACTCACCACTTGCTCGGTGGGATCTCTCAAGAAAGAATCTGGCCCAGGTAGTTTGGTTCTTATGAAAGACCACATTAATTTTATGTTTTCTAACATTTTAATCGGCCAAAATGATGAGCGCTTTGGTGAGCGTTTTGTTTCTATGGACAATGTTTATGATTTAGCTTTACGTAAAAAAATACTCGCCGTCGCCAAAAAAATGCAAATTTCACTTCCAGAAGGCATACACCTAAGCGCCTCAGGGCCAACCTTTGAAACCCACGCCGAAATTAGCGCCTATAAAACACTTGGTGCTGATACAGTTGGCATGTCCAATGTTCCCGAAGTAATAGCCGCACGTCATACAGGCATGAAAGTCGCAACCATTTGTGCTGTAGTGAACCTTGCTGCTGGCCTAACTGACGAAGTGTTAAGTCACGAAGGCACAATAAAAGGCGCAAATTTAGCCATCAAAAATTTATCATCTTTGATACTAAATTTTGTTACTTCGTTAGCAAGCAAAAAATAAATATTGCATTCAAGTGGTCTCGTAAAGCCCGCTTCGGTGTTGATTCTAATGTATTTTTACCTTTAAAAATTATATTAATAATTCCTTAAGGATTAAAAAGTTTTCTTAGTTTATACTTGTAGCTGAATCCACTATGGATTTTTATTTATTAACAATATTTTTATAGAGAGGTAAGGTATGAGTACTAATTTTCCCACTTCTGTCCCTACACAACAAACAACAACTGCACCACCAAACAATGGTTGTGGCTGTTCGTATGCTCATATCAGAGATGCGTTATTTGCGCCAGACCCTGATGGTGATATAAATCTACAATTGTATCTCTCAATCACCCAAGGTAGTGTAAATTACATAGAAAAACGCATACCAACCATACTAGCTCTAGCCATTGAAATCAATAACCTCCGCAACGCACTGATAGTAATAAATCATTTTTCTCTTTCAATTGCCAGAAATACAAAAATAATATCACTGCCCAATATTCAATACATTAATCACCTAACTGGTCTAAACTTTCCTGCAATACCCGACCAACCACCTCAAACATACCTAGAACGAATTCAATTAATTATCAAGCACATTGAGAATAATATAACAACTGCCTTTCTAAATGATTGGGCGAAAAAATACAGCGAATTTCACAGCAAACAATCCAATAACTTTCCTCCAATAAGCGGTATTGAAAATATACGACGTGCAATAAATGCAGAATTAACAGAAGGAGTTTTGCAGAAACTAGAACAAAGGTTTCCGGACCAAAGAAAATTGTTTCAACAGCACAGGAATCTATTTTACGAACGGGAACTTCTATATTATAAAAAAATTATAGTCTCTATTCAGGGCAGTGAAACCGACGAAACAATACGCTATTACCTTAATACCGTTTATACAAATATTCTCACACGATTAGGTAAACCGGAACTTGAAATCAAGAGCGTTGAACAAGTAATATCAAATCTGCATAGTATGGAAGAAGCCCTAGAATACAGATTTAGAGCTCAAGAACAAACAGCTTCCCATACAACACAATCAACTACTACTGGAGTGTCTCCCACCACACTTCCACAAAATCCTTCTTTATCAGCAACACCTGCAGCCAGCACCAGTACGACTAACATGGACGGTCTATCACTTGTGAGCGCTCCTTTACCCAGCAGCTCTAGCTCGACTGCAAATGTGGCACCTTCTTTGAGTGCGTCTGGTTCAAGCAGTAGTACACCTACATTAGTAGGCATAACCACTGCCACTTCATCCAGCACCACAGCTACTGCTCCATTTACACAACCACCTAGCTCTTCTTCTATTAGACCTATAATCGACTTCTTTGAGCAAAAGAGTCAGAGAGCTACAACTGCACCTGCAGCCAGCACCAGTACGGCTCACCGCAACTATCCATCATCACTGTTTAACGTTCCTTCAAGCGGCAGCTCTAGCTCGACTACAAGTGCGACGACTCCTCCCCCTGCTCCCGCTAAATAACTAGCCCCAAACACAGAGGATGGCAAACTCACTTGCCATCCTCTTATATTTGCTCCCACGCTTTAAACAAACATCAATTTATCTACATCGAATCTTATTCTCTGACAGAATTCCTCATTCATATCAAGTTTCAAAAACAAATTAGCCTTGCCAAACCATCTTCTCGGAATATGTTATTGATTTTAAAACAATTCGCGTAGACATATTTTCTCGCTTTGTACACGACAAAGTTTAGATTGAAAAAGATAACTCGCTGAAGTATAACGTAAAACTTTAATCTACTAAAAAGAAAGGAGTACGTTATGAAAGCAGTCAGCGAGTTAGAAGAGATCTTA
>JBAYJT010000015.1:0-33969 GCA_041664965.1 Gammaproteobacteria bacterium | reverse complement strand
TCCTTCGAAAATTGCTTATAATCTCTCACGCGACAGCTCCTTTTGTTGTTATTAGGATTTAGGAAGCTTTTATTTTAAGGCTTCCTATCTGCTGTCGCACTTCTATTTAGAATTTACATTTTTCTGAGAATTCTATGGAAAAAACTTTTGAACCTAAATTACGCGAAGCTAAAATTTACCAAAAATGGGAAGAAACGGGCTGTTTTCGCCCGAGTGGCAAGGGCAAAGCATTTTCTATAGTCATTCCACCGCCCAATGTAACGGGAACACTTCACATGGGACATGGCTTTCAGCTAACACTCATGGATGCGATAACCCGCTACCAACGCATGTGCGGCAAAAATACGCTCTGGCAACTCGGAACTGACCACGCCGGCATTGCCACACAATTAGTTGTAGAAGGAAAACTCCGCGAAGAAGGTAAAACGCGTCAAGAAATTGGCCGCGAAGCCTTTTTAGAACGTGCTTTAGCTTGGAAAGATTACTCTAAAAATATAATTTGCTCGCAACAACGTCGCTTAGGCATTTCTGGTGATTGGGAAAAAGAGCGCTTTACGTTAGATGATGGTCTATGCCAAGCCGTCCATAAGGTTTTTGTTGATCTCTACAACGAAGGCCTAATCTATCGCGGCAAGCGCCTAGCCAATTGGGATCCAGTTTTAAAAACAGCTGTTTCAGATCTAGAAGTAAATCTAGTTGAGCAGACGGGTGAGCTTTGGTATATTCGCTATCCAATTCAAGATAGCCAAGAATCTTTAATAGTTGCAACTACGCGTCCAGAAACCATGCTTGGCGACATGGCCGTGGCTGTAAACCCTAATGACGAACGTTATAAAAAACTCATCGGAAAACAAGCTAAATTACCACTTACTGAGCGCTTTATTCCTATCATCGCAGATGATTATGTCGACCAAAATTTCGGCACTGGATGTGTCAAAATCACACCAGCACACGACTTTAATGATTACTTAGTTGGACAACGCCACAAATTAGATCTCTTGAATATTTTGACTGAAGATGCTGTTCTAAACGATAACGTACCAAAAGCTTACCGCGGTTTGGAGCGTTTTGAAGCTCGTAAAAAAATTCTCTCTGATTTAGAAAATATCGGACTTTTAGTCAAAACTGAAAAACATATCAATAAAATACCGATAGGAGATAGATCTGGAGCCATATTGGAGCCTTATCTTACTGATCAATGGTTCGTAAAAACTAAGCCGTTAGCTGAAAAAGCCATAAGAGCTTTGCAAAATGGCAATTTCCAATTCGTTCCGAAAAATTGGGATAAAACTTATTTAAACTGGCTAGAAAATATCGAAGACTGGTGCATTAGCCGCCAGCTCTGGTGGGGACACCGCATTCCGGCTTGGTATGACGAAAATGGCAAAATCTATGTGGGTAATAATGAAGAAGAAATTCGCCAAAAACATAACTTAAGCAAAAATATTAAGCTAAAACAAGACGAAGATGTCCTCGATACCTGGTTCTCCTCTGCCCTTTGGCCCTTTTCTAGCTTGGGTTGGCCAGAAAATACAGCAGATCTCAAAACTTTCTATCCAACCAGCGTTTTAGTCACTGGTTTTGACATTATTTTCTTCTGGGTGGCTCGCATGGTTATGATGGGCCTTAAATTTATGGACGAGATTCCTTTCCACAAAGTCTACATCACAGGCCTCATTCGCGACAGCAAAGGCCAAAAAATGTCAAAATCTAAAGGCAATATTTTAGATCCTTTGGATTTAATCGATGGCATAAGTTTAGAAGGTCTCCTCCAGAAACGCTTAAGCTCGTTGATGCTAGCCTCTCAAAAAGAAGAAGTTGAAAAGGCTACGCGCGAAGAATTTCCAAATGGCATTCAAGCCAGCGGTACTGACGCTCTGCGCTTCACTTTCGCCGCGCTCGCCACGACTAGTCGCGATATAAATTTTGATATAAGCAGATTGGAAGGCTATCGCAATTTCTGTAATAAACTTTGGAACGCCGCTCGCTTCGTACTTTTGCAAATAGAAGGCCAAGATTACGGTCAAACCTTAAGCATAGAAGAGTATAAAAATAATTTAGCCTTGCCAGATCAATGGATTTTGGATTCTTTGCAAGATCTAATTCAAAATATACATTTTAACTTTCAAGAATATCGTTTTGATTTGATCGCAGAAGCTTTGCATAACTTCATTTGGAATGAATACTGCGCTTGGTATTTGGAGTTTTCTAAGGCCACATTAAACAGCACCGCTCAAAATGAAAAAGTGAAAACTGCTACGCGCCGCACGCTTTTAGAAGTACTAGAAAAACTTTTACGCCTTATCCATCCTCTTATGCCATTTATTAGCGAAGAAATTTGGCAAGAAATCGCGCCCTTACTCAGTATAAAAGACTCTAGTATTATGATTCAGCCCTATCCCACTATTGAAGAAAAAACATCATCAGATTCAGTAGTAAAAATAGAGTGGCTTAAAAAAGTAATCTTAGCTGTACGCAATATTCGTGGCGAAATGAATATCGCTCCCAGCAAACCGCTCGAGTTATTATTTAAAAATGCCACAGACAAAGATCGCCTAGCACTCGATGAAATCAAAGATTATTTTCAAACATTAGCACGTGTTAGCAAAATAAGTTATTTGTCCCCTAATGAGACAGCGCCCTCTTCAGCTGTAGCCATTGTAGATGGCTTAGAAATTCTTGTGCCCTTAGCCGGACTTATTGATATCACACAAGAAACAGCTAGGCTAAATAAAGAAATCGCGAAGTTAGAAAAAGATCGCCTAGTACTAGAAAATAAGCTAAAAAATCCGAACTTTGTAGATAAGGCGCCAAAAGAAGTTGTAGCAGCAGAAAAAGAGCGGCAAGAAATGGTGAAAAATAATTTGCAAAAGCTGCAGCAACAATTAAAAAGTTTTGGGTAAAAAATCAGAGAAGAAAGAATGGATAAGGCCTCCGGCCCCACCCACTTCCAGAATAGCGCGTGTTTTATCAAAATGCAATACCGTAAAAAACACGGTATTGACAACTTCTCAAAATTGCCCCCATAATACTTGAGGGTGGGGGAAGGGAACTGAATTCAAAAACGCAACACATTGATTTATAACGAATTCACGTAGACATGTTTTCGTAACGTTATTAGCAGGCAAAAAATGAAACTACACCATTTTGGAATTGAAGTTAAAGACATCGATAAATCCATGGATTTCTACATTAAAAATTTAGGGTTTGAAATTAGCGTGCCAAAATCATACGCAGAAAGTATAAATCTTTGGTATACAAATCTCAGTTGCGGTAATGAGGTTACCTTGGAACTTGTACAATACATCGATAAAATTTTTAGCAGAAATATTGATGTGTCAAATCCACCGCTATGCCCACACATTGCTATGGAAACAGATGATTTCGATGGGGTCTTAGAAAAGCTTCAAAAACAAAACATAAAGATTTTCGATGGCCCGCATATCATTCCGGGAGATGTTAAGATACTGACCATTTTGGATCCCGATAACTACAGGATTGATATTGGCCAACTTTTAAAAGAATAATCCTTACGTTCTTGTAATTAAAAAATACAATTTGTAACAATAAATCTTTAAAAATAGAGAATCACCATGAACGAAAATCCACAAAATCCAACACAAGAAACAGCTCCAACAAAAGACTGGTCCAAAGTAGCATCACAAGAAATGCCCAAAGAAAACGAACATGAAGAATTATTACTGACCAATGTCCCAAAAGAGTTACTAGAACACCCGTCCTATCAAAAACTCAATGAAGCACTTGATCAAATAACAGCGGAACGTGATCAACTCCGCAATGATTTTTTGCGCGCCAAAGCCGAGGCTGATAACGCTGCCAAGCGCTTTGAACGTGAATTAACCAACACTCATAAATACGCCATTGATAGGCTCTTGACCGACATTTTGCCAACTATCGATAGCCTTGAGCGTGCTTTAGACATTAAACTTGTAGAAGAAAATGACACACTAAAGCAAATGCGGACTGGCATTGAACTTACAATAGATTTACTGCTTAAAACTCTTACTAAATATGGCGTAGAACAAATTAATCCAGTAGGAGCAGCATTTAACCCAACTTATCACGAAGCTATGGCAGTAGAAGAGCAAAACGGTGCTACCACAAACACCGTTTTACGCGTAATGCAGAAAGGTTATTTACTCAAAGATCGCTTAGTGCGTCCAGCCTTGGTAATTGTGGCAAAATAATTAATCAAAGAGATATGAAACTCCTAAGCCACCAGCATTAAAAATACGATTGGTTGATGTACAAACACCATCTTTCTTGTCGTATTGATATTGATAAGGATCTATCCAAACAGACACCAAAACCTTTTCGCTAAGATACTGCTCAACAGAAATGTATGGGGCAATAGAGTAAGAAGCGTTAATTTTAGCCCCGTTGTCCCGACCAAAAAGGCTAGCTACACTAATACCATAAACAAAAACTGTCTTCGGTGCGATAAAATATCGCAAGCCACCAAACACAGCTGCTGAAAACATACTGGTCCTGCTGCTAGAATTATTAAATTTACCGCCGAATGAAACTCCTGCTTCATAGGCTTTTTCATACCTAACTAAATCAACAGCAACCACGCCAGAAGTAACTACTGTACCCTCTACAGCCCAATGCCCCTTGGCATAAGCACTAGTTTGGAAAGCTAATAAACCAGCAATAGCAAAAGCAGCTTTCTTTAACATAATTTACCATTAAAATAAACTTCTAAAATAGGTAAGTAACACCAAAGCCACCAGCGCTAAAAATGCTATTGGTCGATGTAGAAACGCCATCCTTCTTGTCATACTCATATTGATAAGGATTCAGCCAAAATCTAAGCATAACGTGTTCAGTTAAGTACTGCTCTAGAGACACATACGGCGCAACAGTATAGTTGGAATTAACTTTCGCTCCAGCAGACCTACCAAAAGCAACACCACCATTAACTCCATAACCTAAAGCAGTATGTTCGGCCAGGAAAGAGCGTAACCCTACAAAAACCGGCACAGAAAAAAGACTGGTTCTTGCAGTACTAGAGTTATTAAACTTACCACCAAAAGCCAGACCCACTTCGTAATTAGGTGCATATCGATTAACACCCATTAAGATAGAACCATCAGTTACAACAGCTCCATCAACACCCCAATGACCATTAGGATCATCTTTGCCGTAAGCGTAACTCGGACTTTGGAAAAGTACTAAACTAGCGGCCAATGCAGCCGCCGCAATAATAGATTTTTTTAACATAATTTCTCCTCAAACAAAAACTTAAAACAAATAAGTAACTCCTAATCCACCAGCACTAAAAATGCTATTAGTTGAAGTGGTTACGCCGTCTTTCTTCTCGTTTTCATATTGGTAAGGGTCAATCCAAACTCGAAGCAACACATTTTCGCTTACATATTGCTCTACAGAAACGTAAGCTCCAACAGTAACATCCGAGTTTATCTTTGCTCCATTGTGTCTACCAAAAGTTGAACCACCATTAATGCCATAAGCAAACACTGTATGCTCAGCTATAAAATGACGTAACCCAACAAATATCGGCAATCTAAAAAAACTATTTCTAGCCGTGCTAGAGTTATCAAATTTACCACCAAAAGCAATACCTGCTTCATAGTTAGGAGCATATCGATTGACGCCCATCAAAATAGTTCCGTCAGTTATGACAGATCCATCAATACCCCAATGTCCGTTCAGATCATCTCTGCCGTAGGCATAACTTGGGCTTTGAAAGAGTACTAAACTGGCCGTCAATGCAGCTATTGCAAAAACAGATTTTTTTAACACGCTAGACATTGTCTCCTCCTTATATTTAGTGTTAAATGCAAGAACGATTAGTCTATCATGTCTCCAAAACAAGAAAAGAAAAATAGGATCTTATGTTGTCTATAATTTTACTCACCCTAGGTTTACTATCTAGTGTAACTTGTATCGCACTTCTCTTCACTTTTGTGCATCAAAACAAAAATACCAGCAACCTCCTTGGTGAATTCACTTCTCGTTTTACTGCAACAACTGAACAAAATCAAGAACAAACCAAAGCTTTGCAAACTCTCACTATTCGCCTCGAAGAACGCGAGCGCTTCAATCAAGAATTAAAAGCTAATCTTGCCCAAATATTAAAAACACAGCATGACGAGCAAGCGGAATTTCGCACTAGATTTTCAGAACAACAGCTAAATAATCTTAAAATAATCACTGACAGTCTGCAAAAAGGTATGCTGGATGTTCGAAGTCAAGTTTTAGAAATGTTAAAAACTAATACTCATAATTTAGAACTGCGTTTGAATAAACTCACCGACGACACAAATTTACGCCTAAAAGAAATCAACAACCGCGTTGAACAACGCTTAAGTGAAGGCTTTGAGAAAACCACGGCAACTTTCACTGATGTTGTCAAACGCTTAGCTTTAATAGATGAAGCTCAAAAGAAGATTACTGAACTATCAGTCAATGTTGTTAGCCTACAAGAAATTTTATCGGATAAAAGATCACGCGGCGCTTTTGGCGAAGTACAGCTCTCGGCTCTGCTTCGCAATGTACTGCCGGAAAATCATTTTTCCCTACAACATACTTTATCCAACGGCAAACGCGCCGACTGTATTCTATTTTTACCAGATCCAACTGGCAATATAGTTATCGATGCCAAATTTCCTCTAGAAAGCTTTCAGCGTTTATCTAACGCAAATCTAACAGAAAACGAACGTCAAGAAGCACGCCAACAGTTCCGTAGCGACATTCGCAAACACATTCAGGACATAGCTGGAAAATATATTTTGGAAGGCGAAACTTCTGATGGCGCACTGATGTTTATTCCTGCCGAAGCCATTTTCGCGGAAATTCATGCTAATTATATGGATTTAGTGGAATTCTCTCATCGCAGCCACGTCTGGATGACATCTCCAACCACAATGATGGCGATTTTGACTACTGCCAGAGCCGCCTTAAAAGACGCCGCTACGCGCCAACAAGCCCACCTAATTCGCCAACATCTTACCCTACTCGCTAAAGATTTTGAGCGTTTCCAAAAACGCATGGAAAATCTCGCCAAACACGTCAACCTCGCCCACACTGACGTGGAAGAAGTTTATCAAGCCTCCAAAAAAATCACTAATAAATTTAGCAAAATCGAAAAAGTTGAATTAGGCTTAGAGCTAGCTATAGAAGCCGAACCCGTCAAAATCGAGATCCAGACTGATACTATGTAATGCATTACATACTTTTATCGCAAAACAATGTATTGCATTACTATATTTTTTATGTTATTATAGCATTGCGTTACATTATTTTAATGATATTATCAGGATTACAATACCATGTTAGACAAATTATATACCCTGAGCAGACACTATTTAGAAATAACCAACAAACCTTACTGCAGGCTAACATATGCTAGAAATGTATTTAAGCCTCGCTTATCGATATTACCTGGCCAACGCGGCGTAGGCAAAACCACACTTATCGTTCAATATCTTTTGGGACAAGTTCAAAACGACTTACTAAGCAAAGAGATATTATATATCCCATCCGACCATTTTAGTTTAGCTGGCCTATCTTTGTATGAAATAGCAGAGCAATTCGTACAGCTGGGTGGAAAAATCATTGCCTTCGACGAAATTCATAAATACAGTAATTGGTCGCAAGAACTTAAAAGCATTTACGATACTTTCCCCAAATTAAAAATTATAGCCTCCGGAAGCTCAGCCTTAGAAATTCATAAAGGAAGTCATGATTTGACCAGAAGGGCTATCACTTATTACATCAAAGGGCTGTCTTTGCGTGAATATCTAGAACTTACTACCTCTAACTCTTTCCCTGTTTTTTCATTGGATGAAATACTAGAAAATCACGAGAAAATTGCTCAACAAATTTTAAACAGCCTAGCAAAATTGGAGCAGAAAATTCTCCCTCTTTTTTACCAATATTTACAAACGGGATATTATCCATATTTCCTAGACCTTAAGGAAACAGCCTTGTTCTATACAACACTGGAACAAAATTTCCATGTCGTCATCGAGTCTGATTTAGCAACCATTTACCCATCCTTGACCGGACACAGCATAAAAAAAATCAAACAACTTTTAAGTTTCATCGCCCAAGCCGTACCTTTTACTCCAAATTGGTTTAAAATAAAAAGTATAGTTGACGTCAGCGATGACCGTACGCTTAAAACATATTTTAAATATTTAGAGGATGCCGGATTAATTCGTATGGTAAACGGCTACTCTAAAAAAATGCGTCAAATAGAAATCCCAGAAAAAATTTACTTAGAAAACACTAACCAGCTTTATGCTATTTCTACAGAATCCAGCAATATAGGTACAGTAAGAGAAACTTTCTTTTTAAATACGTTATCCTCAAATCATGAAATACGCGTGCCACAAAAAGGTGATTTTATAGTAAACGGCAAAATCGTTTTCGAAATTGGCGGAAAAAACAAAAACTACGACCAAATTAAAGACGAAAAATCCGCCTATTTAGCCTGTGATGACATAGAACAAGGAATAGGCAATAAAATACCCTTATGGCTCTTTGGCTTTTTGTACTAAAATCTGCTAAACTACCCGCCTTTATTGGCGAAACAGCCATTATTTATATAAAAAAACATGAGATTTACTATGCATAATAAATTACTTATCGCCCTAGCTATAACCGGAGCCCTAGCCTGCTCCGCCTGCGAACCTCCTGAACCAACTGTATTTGGCGTGCCGCAGTCACAGTGGTATACACTCACTAAACAGCAACAAAACGCTGTCATTAAAAGTTATAATGAACAAAAAGAAATTGAACAACGCAATAAACCTATAGAAGACGCACTCGGCGTAGCCAATAACGCTGTCGATTCAGCAAATAGAAGGGAAAGAGAAGATTGGTATCGCTGGCATCATAACCGCGACCGCTGGCCAACTCCACCTCCTCCACCGCCAGCACCACTTCCCCCACCACGGCCGCATCCTCATCCGTGGCCAAGACCGGAACCAACACCAGTGCCCACACCACCACCAGCTCCTGCGCCAAAACCAGAGCCAACGCCGGTTCCTCCGACACCGACGCCACCGCCCCCAAAACCAGAACCCGCTCCAACGCCAACTCCCGCACCTAAACCAGAACCAAAACCAGAGCCGTCCCCGACGCCTTCCCCTACTCCACCGGCGCCCGAGCCAGCTCCTACTCCATCACCTTCACCGGATGTACCGCCACCTCCACCATCAAATTAGGTAAAAAACATGTCTACGGGTTTTCTTTATTTATCAATAACTTATAATTCAAAACACAGGTCTGCGAGAAATGGGCTTTAAATGCGGAATAGTCGGCTTACCCAATGTAGGCAAGTCGACAACTTTTAATGCGTTAACCAAAGCGCAAGTTGCGGCAGCTAATTATCCTTTTTGTACGATAGACCCTAATGTTGGCATAGTACCAGTACCAGATACAAGGCTTTATGAACTCGCTAAAATAGTTAATCCAAAGCAAATTATTCCAACAACTGTAGAATTTGTCGACATAGCAGGCTTAGTCAAAGGCGCTTCTCAAGGTGAAGGTTTGGGAAACCAATTTTTGGCGCATATCCGCGAAGTCGAGGCCATTGCTCATGTTGTACGCTGTTTCGTCAATCCAGATGTAACTCACGTAAGCGGCGATATTAATCCTCTACGCGATATCGAAATTATCAATACAGAATTAATTCTGGCAGATTTAGCTTCTGTCACTAAAGCTCTAGATAAAGCCAGTAAAGCAGCCAAATCTGGCGATAAACAGGCCATTTTTGAACAAAAACTTTTAAGTGAGGTAGAGGAGCACCTAAACAGCGGTAAAACCCTAAGATCGCTTTTAAATACGGGTAAATACGAGGAAAATGCGCTAGCAGTGCTGCGCGATCTACATCTTCTAACCGCCAAACCAGTTCTCTATCTAGCTAATGTCGATGAAAAGGGTTTTCATAACAATCCGTTTCTTACAACTGTCGAAAAACTTGCCAAAGAAGAAAATGCCGAAGTTGTCCCAATTTGCGCAGCCATCGAAGCAGAAATTGCTCAGCTTAACGAAGAAGACAAATCAGAATTTTTGGACAGTTTAGGCTTAAAAGAATCTGGGTTAGATAGATTAATCAAAGCTGGCTATCATCTTTTAGGTTT
Organism: Gammaproteobacteria bacterium; assembly: GCA_041664965.1. Lineage (GTDB taxonomy): Bacteria > Pseudomonadota > Gammaproteobacteria > UBA9339 > UBA9339 > JBAYJT01. The sequence continues at coordinate 23,833 of JBAYJT010000015.1, read as the reverse complement.
GCAAACTTTCTTCACGGCCGGGCCCAAAGAAGTCCGCGCTTGGACTATCAAGAAAAACACTCTAGCTCCGCAAGCTGCCGGAGTTATTCATACTGACTTTGAAGCTGGCTTTATTCGCGCCGAAGTTATTTCTTATAACGATTACATAAAATACAACGGCGAACTAGGCGCTAAAGATGCCGGTAAACTTAGGCTAGAAGGCAAAACTTATATCGTCCAAGACGGCGATGTTATGCACTTTAGGTTTAATGTTTAAAAAACATGTCTACAGGAATTTTTTTAAAATCAATAAGTTACATTCTTGTATTGTAAGTATTAAGGGGCGGTTGCTAAACTTACAATTTTTCGATTTCTTTTTTAGAAAGATTGGTTATTTGCCTAATTTCATTGAGAGGAAGACCTTTTTTAAGAAGGTTTTTGGCTACGGTTTTTAGACCTTGTCGTAAGCCTTCTTGTCTGCCTTCTCGTTTGCCTTCTCGTCTGTAAACATCTGCTAAAGTCATAATTTTTTCCTCATCGAGGTTTGATAAACCTAGTCTTATTGTTTTCTCAAACTGGTCTTTATTTGAAAGATTACTCGCCGCCATTATGTAAGAAAGAACAGTGTAAATATACTGATCTTTGTTATGTTGATTGCTCATGCGAGCAATTCTAGCTGTCAAAATTTTTAAAACAATACAGTATTTTTACGGTATTGACAAACCGCTAAATTTCCGGATCAGAGAATATTTACTTTGAGCTCTATTTTCGAGATTTTCCCCATCACCGCCAAGGCAGCAGCATATTCAGGATTAACATCAAGAGTATACAAAGACCAAGACTCGGGAGAAGATATTCCAGATAATTGCCAATTCTTTTCTTTACGATCTATACTAACGCTAAAGCTGCTTAGATGATGAGATAAACCTTTGCCCAAAGCTTTAATAACCGCTTCTTTGCGCGACCAGCAATGAAAGAAGGCGGTGATTTTTTCGTCTTCTGGAAATGCATTTAAAGCTCTCACTTCTGCTGCAGAAAAAAATCTTTTGGCTATATCTAAGTAATTAACTTTCGGACGAATTCTTTCAACATCAACACCAATCGGATATTCACGCGTAAAAGCGAATAGTATTAAATCTCCCGAATGAGATAAATTAAATTCTATAGACGGCAAATTCAGTTCCTTAGCTAAAAATGGCTTGCCCAAATGGGTTACTGAAAAAAGAATATCTTCCGGAAGAATAGATAAATAACGCGCTAAAAGTTGGCGCAAAATACTACGCGTATAAACAAAAACGCGCTGGGATTTATTTTGTTGTAACTTTCCAGCACGTTCTTTTTCATCGACTGATAAAACTCGCCAATAGAAAGAATCTGGCTTGAGCTCCGAGGGCAAGGTGGCGCACCAAACATGCGCCACTCCAGTCTCTAGCTCTAAATGCATGTACTATTTACCCTGTGCCGCAACCATTTCCTTCATTTTGACGACACAAGAGGCATGGTCTTTAGCAGATCCAGCTATACCCTTTGTTCGACAAACTAAATATTTAGCTAATTGTCGCACGTCTTGATCTGTCATTCCCCTACCCTGCGACACCGACTGTAACCCTAGCAAAGTATCTGTGATTAAAGCTCGTTCTTCGGTTTGCTGCATTTCATATAAGCGGCGATTGATGTCCGCCAAAAGCATAAGCATTTCGCGCTGCACAACGATAGACGGAGCTTTCTCAATCTGGTGGTAATAATATGGAGTTGTACGAGCATAAGCTGACTTTTTCTCTAACTCAGCTAAACTTGGCGTTGTTTCCCCTTTTTCATTAACAGTACCATCGGAATTCCGAGCCACTGTTGGCATCCTACTCTGATATACCTGCAATAAATTACCAATCAACATAGATATTAATGACGCCTGCGTTCTATAATTAGCCTTATATTGTTTATAAACGTCTAAAGTTGGCAGATCTATTCGCAGCTGGTCAAAATCTTTTTGATCCATAGAGGAAAGATCTAATTCCGTTTCACCATCTGCTGCATTGTTCTCTGCGAAAGGAACTACAAATTTCGTACCTTTATCTGGAGGTAAAGCAATAATGGTGGGAACTTTGGCCATAATAAAGGAATAGCGTAGATAATTTTGAGCATCCTTTTGTCGATCTTCGCTATATTGAGTCGGCCCTAACAAAAACATAGCACTCAAAAAATCATTGTCTACCCTATTTTTTTCATCTTGCGACCGCGAAGCAGAAAACATCCCGGCAACCATTTTTTTTCTCTGAGCTTCATCCACTAAGGAAAACAAAGGACTATCTCTATCTAACTGTGTTGATAATAAAAGATCGCCCAAAGTTTCTGCCTTAACTCTATCATTAGCCAACACCAAGTTCATAGCACTACCAACCGCTCCTTGCACATTAGCATCGACCTGTTTCCTACTTAACGCAATATCACCTAAATGGTTACTGGCCGTTTGGAGGTAATTTATAAAATCTATTCTACCTCTGCTGTCCTGTTCAGGCATGCTGTAAAAACCATTTTTAGCAATAGGGTTATAAAATAAATCATTCAATTTATCATTGACTACTGATTGCACTTCTATTGCATTTTTTACTCTAACCGCCATTCCGCCACCTCCTGTGTCCGTAGTAGCATCTGCAAAAGAATTCATTGAAAAGCAATAACCTGCAATTCCTAGCAGCACCATTGAGCAAATGGTTCTGATTTTTGTCATTTTCATAACTTACCTCTTGTAAGGAATTATTGATAAATAGAGCGCCTTACCGCTCCTTGTTGTCCTTGTCCACCTTGGCCAGAATTATTTGGAACAAATTGAAAAAAACTACGACTTTGCTGCGATGGAGCAATCGGCTGTGACGATGTAGCTTGCTGGACAGGCACACTTGCCACAGGAGTAGTTTGCTGAAACTGACTTTGCGTTTTGGTCGGCGCTTTTTGAGGCGCCTGCTGCCACCAATTCGATTGCTGATTTTGCTGCGGTGTCTGTTCTACATTGTTGCGAACCGGAGCGGGAACTGCAGCGCCTGGTATTTTTGGTATCGCTGGAGCGTCAGGCGTATAAACATAGTCCGACGACTGATCCACCCTTGGTGGAGGCGCTTGGGGCGCCGTTTTTAGTAAGGGCTGTGGCCCCGATTGAGATGTAGAAGGTGGAATAATTATGATTTCCGGTTGTTGCGGTGATGGTCTAGGCTGGGCTTGAGGTGCAGCTTGGGGTTGTATTACCACTGGCTGATCGTTCTGAACTTTTGATACTGAAGAAGCTTCTTGAGTTTGAGCAGACTCCTTTTCTTTGTCCCTCAAATACTTAGCAATAGCTGGGTCTGTCTCATCATAGGAATACCCCTGAGAAGCCCAAATCAATGGCACTATTCCTAAAACTAAAATAAGTCCCTTACGCTTAAACATGTTCCGCCTCCTCTAAGGCCTTCTGAATCAAAGCAAATCTTTCTGGAGAAAAAACTCTCCCCAAAAGACGCAATCTTTCAAAAACCACGTTGCGTCGCAGGAATAAACTGACAGGATCATCGGAATTTGTGTTGTTTTTCTCGGCGTGCATAAGAAGCTTGGAAGCCGCGCCAGGATGGGCAACATCTAAACATTGCATAATACGCAACATTCGAGCAGCCTTTACATACGCCAATATCTTAACAAAATCCTCTTCGCATTGCAGATCAACATTACCGACATCATCTAGAACGATTCCTAACTTTTGGATAGATTCTTCCAAATTAGGATCACCATCTAATGTCCAATCTTCTACACTTTCCATAAAAGATACAACGCGGTAAACTGCTGAATCCTTGTATTCAAACCAATATTGATGAGCGCCTTTGTTACTTATATCTGGCATAAATTCACACCATTTTTAATCCAAATAAAAAAACATAATATCACAAAATAGTATTTTTATCTACACTACAATCCATTGATACAGCTTAAGAAATTAGCTAAAAATCAGTCTTTGCTAAGCAAAGTTTTGCAAACGCACCACACATCTATTCTTGCAGCTCCAGCACATTTTAAAGTTTCACTCAATTCAGTCACAGTATTACCCGTAGTGGTAACATCATCCAGAATAACAACATGCTTTGCTCTCAAATTTTTACGTAATTTAAATGCCCCGCTTATATTATTTTTTCTATCTTTGTGCGATAAAGAAGATTGCGCTAGCGTATTTTTGGCTCGTTCACAACTTTGTGTATCGACTCGAATTTGCATCTCTTTTCCCACATAACGCGCTATTTCTAAAGCTTGATTATACCCGCGCTCGGCCAAGCGCTTTTTATGCAAAGGTATGGGAATAATAACTTCTGGTTTAGGTAAATGTTGATATTTTAAAAGCAATTTTTCTGTAAGCAATTTCCCCAAAAGGCGTGCGTACTTTAGATCTTGACCAAATTTTAAAGCTAAAATCATGCGGTCAATCGGCTCCGCGTATAAAAATGGAGCAATAATTTTAGCATCATCGCAAGATGGCAAATCTTTTAGACAAGCATTGCATAAATCTAGATCACGCCGCTCACATCTGGCTTTACAAAGTAGACAAAAATTTGGTGGGGACAATTTGGTAAACATGCTGTTTATTATAAAGCAAAAAACGCGACAATATTACCGTGATTAATTGGCGTATTGGCTAAAATCAATATTAGAGAGCCAATCCACAACAGAACGCACTTCCACTCCATCCAAAAAAGTTTTTTCTCGCTTTATTTCTTTTACTAGTTGAATTTTCTTGGCTTGGGGAAAGTAATTGGCAAAATGGCTAAAATGTTTGCTCGGGGATTCATCTGACCACTTACTTTCTAATAAGCATGCTGGCTTTCCATTAATCATTGCTAGAAAATCTATTTCATTCCCATCCTTGGTTCTGACAAAATGTAATTTAGTTGTAGCACCATAAAGGTCTTCCATTAAATGCAGTTCCTTTAGCAAGGCAGTAGCTATCAAGTTTTCCAGTTTAGCACCGTCGTCGTGATCAATTTGCGCAGAATCATAAAAATAGTATTTGGGCTCTTTTAATAGGGACCTTGCTATCTTCTTGTTGTAAGGAGTTACTTTAAAGATCACATACAAATCTTCCAGCATGAGTAACCATCTTTTTACTGTTTTGGCGTCTTTTTCCAAGTCCCGCGCTAAATTGGCATAAGAAACTGTTGAACCAACACTTTTTCTTAGCAACTCAACTAAGGTTTCAACAGCCTGTATATCGCGAACATTATTGAGATCGACTAGATCCTGTCTCAGGATTACATCAACATGACTACGGCGCCAACGTCTATAATAAATTTCTGAACCGGCAAAAAATGGCTCAGGAAATCCACTACAACTCCACAATCTTTTCCATGCTTCTTCTGGGGAAAATTGCGCACGTGCCTCTTTCAAATCCAAAGGATGCAACCGATATTGAAAATATCTGCCTGCTAAAGAATCACCAACTTTTTTATATGTATTGAGTTTAGCGCTGCCTGTCACTAGCAACGATGGCGTAGACCCTTCTGTATCGTAAATTCCCTTTAACCACCGCTTCCAATGGTGCATTTTGTGCAGCTCGTCAAATATAACTAATTCTTTTTTACGGTCCCAGCCTGTTTCCTTAACCATCAGACGATCTTCCGCCCGATCATAGTTAAAATAGTCATAACTAGTGCACAAAGACTTCGCCAATGTGGTTTTTCCTACTTGGCGCGGGCCTGTAACCAAGACCAGTTTTTTCTTCAGATCTTGTTTTATGTAAGATGTAATTGCTCGTTCCATATGACTATTCTGGCATAAATTCCCGAATAGTCAAGGCTTTTCAGGAATTCATGCCCGTTTGGTCGGGCGGTAAAAAACGTATTATTTGCTAGCAATATCACAAACTATAACTCCTTGTACACCATCAACAGTGCATTCTACAATTTTGCCAGCCAATGCTAGATGCTCCGGATCAACTAAATATGCATCTCTTGCCTTTTCATCCTTAAACAATGCTGTCAATGCAAAATTATAACCTTGGCTAACTCCCTCCACGCTTATGTTTTGGCCGGCATGTAAATCAAGACAACCAGGAATACCTTTAGCAAACCTCTTCAATTGATCCATAAGTTGCATAAAATTCGCCAAAGAAACTTCCGGTTTTAACTTTAAAAATACGGTATGATAAATGGACATATTTTATCTCCAATTTTGTAATTCAGATTGCGCTAACATAAAAACCCCACCGCCGCCTTCGGAAAACTCGAGCCATGTAAATGGTAGATGCGGAAAGGCTTTTTCCACATAAACTTCGCTGTTTCCTACTTCTACAAACAAAAGACCTTGGGGCGATAAGTGCGAAACTGCATCTTTTAAAATGCGCCGAACAATGTCCAGACCTAGTTTTCCAGCGGCTAAAGCTAATTTAGGCTCATGTAAATATTCTTTCGGTAAATCCAAAAACTCTTCCGCTGCAACATAAGGCGGATTGCTAATAATAATATCGTAAACTTGATCAGAAAGATTAGAAAAAACGTCAGATTTTATAAGAGTTACACGCTTATTCATTCCATGTTTTTCGACATTGATTTTAGCAACAGCTAACGCATCATCCGAAACATCGCTAGCATCGACTTTAGCTTCTGGAAAAGCCAACGCCGCAGCAATGGCCATGCAAGCCGAACCAGCACCTATATCTAAAATACGCTTTACTTTAAATTTTTCATCCAACCAAGGCTCAAAGCGTTTCTGAATCAACTCGGCAAAAGGCGAGCGCGGAATCAAAACTCTTTCATCGACATAAAACGGCAAGCCAGCAAACCAAGCTTCCTTCACTAAATATGGCGCTGGAATACGTGTCTTAATGCGTTTTTGATACAAACTTAAAATAGCATCGACTTCTTTAGCAGTTAAAATACGACTCAGAGCGTCTTTATTAGTATTTTGTGGTAAATTCAAAGCGTGCAAAACTAGATATACAGCCTCATCCCAGGCGTTATCTGTTCCATGACCAAAAAATATTTTCGCCCGTGTAAATTCGGCTGCGCCGTGGGTTAAGATGTCGCGGAGAGTTTGAAAACTTTGATCCAATTTCATTATAAATATCTCATTTGAATAAATTGTCGTATCAGCGATACGACAATTTCCTTGCCCCTTTGGACGGGAAAGATCATCAAGGGCGGGCATAAAACCCGCCCGTACATATTGGCGTCCCGGAGAGGATTTACTCGCTCCTATCCTAGTCGCTCGCCCTTCGGGTCGCTTCGCTGCGCTACGCGGGCTAAATTCGCTTTCCTGCGAATTTAGTGAACCTCCGCGTGCGTCTAGAAACATTGTTCCAAATTGGCGTCCCGGAGAGGATTTGAACCTCCGACCTGTCCCTTAGGAGGGGACTGCGCTATCCAGCTGTGCCACCGGGACGTTTTAGGGATGATATTCGTAATGAATGCGCGAAGTCAAACGGCAAAATAGCTCATAAGGCACAGTTCCTGTATGCAATGCAACTTCTTCAATTGGCAAACCTTGGCCCCACAAAATAGCTTTATCACCAATTTGAGCGCTTGGACAATTGCGTAGATCTACTGTAATCATGTCCATAGCAACTCTACCAATTAACTGACATTTGACATCATTAATCAAAACCGGCGCTCCAGTTTTGGTAAGCCGCGCATAACCATCACCATAGCCAGCTGACACAATACCAACACGCATTGGCTCTGGACAAGCCCACGTACTCCCATAACCAACAGTTTCGCCTTTGGCTAAATTGTGAACTGTAACTATGCGGGCAGTCAAAGTCATAACTGGCTTCAAGCCTAATTCTAGCCCGGTTTTACTTTCCATTGGCGAAACGCCATACATAGAAATACCAGGACGCAAATAACCCATTAAAGCATCTGGCCAATTTATAATAGCAGATGAATTCGCCAAACTTACCTCAGCTTCCAGTCCTTTTGTTACTTCTAAAAAGCGCTCTATTTGCAGCTTAGTTTTGGGACAAGAAGGATTATCAGCATCAGAAAAATGCGTCATCATTTTGAACGGTTTTATAACTTTCGGATTCTGTTGTAATTGATCATAAGCTGCTCGCACTGCCGGCAATGGAAATCCTAAGCGATGCATACCTGTATCGACTTTGAGCCATACAGAGAGAGGATTTTGCAATTTTGTTTTTTCTAAAATATCGAGTTGACGCTGATTATGGATAACCGTAGATATGTGGTATTGATCCATGGCTTTTAAATCTTCTGCATCAAAAAAACCCATCAATACAACCAGCTCTTTATCAATACCAGCCTCGCGCAAACGCAAAGCCTCATCTAAGCACGCGACGCCAAAAAGATCTGCTTCATTTTCTAATGCCTTAGCAATACCAATCGAGCCATGGCCATAAGCGTTCCCTTTAACCATAGCCAAAATTTTAGTTGGCCGCTTTTGCCGCCCTTTTATAACGTTCAAATTAAAATGCAGAGCATTTAGATCGATGTGTGCTGTGACATTGTGGTTAGTGTTCATAATTTTCTTACAGGTGTAATCAATTTCAACCCGCCCATATACGGTTGTAAAATCTCTGGCACTTCTATGTTGCCATTTTCATCTTGATAATTTTCCATAACTGCAACCAAAGCGCGTCCAACGGCAACACCGGAGCCATTAAGCGTATGAACTAGTTCTGTTTTTCCAGTACTTGGATTTTTAAAGCGAGCCTGCATGCGCCGGGCTTGGAAATCTTCAAAATTACTGCAAGAAGAAATTTCTCGATAACATTCTTGCGCCGGCACCCAAACTTCTAAGTCATAAGTTTTCGCCGCAGAAAAACCTAAATCACCACCACAAAGCGATATAACTCGATAAGGCAGGCCTAGTTTTACCAAAACATCTTCCGCATCTCTAGTCAATTCTTCATGGGCGGCATAAGAGTTTTCTGGCTTTTCAATGCGCACTAATTCTACTTTTTCAAATTGATGCTGCCGAATCATTCCGCGTGTATCTTTGCCGTAAGAACCAGCTTCACTACGAAAACACGGCGTATGACAAACAAATTTTAATGGCAAATCTTTATCGGGAATAATTTCATCGCGTACCATATTTGTGACGGGGACTTCGGCTGTAGGAATCAAATTAAAATCATAATCTCCCGCTATTTGAAACTGGTCCGCCTTAAATTTAGGAAACTGCCCTGTACCAAACATACTAGCGGCTTTTACCAAATATGGACTATAAACTTCTAAATAACCATGTTCTTTAGTATGCAAATCCAGCATAAAATCTGCTAAAGCTCGCTGCAAACGCGCCACATCTCCATATAAAAACACAAAGCGCGCACCCGAAACCTTGACTGCCCTTGCAAAATCCACCCCGCCTAGCTTCTCACCCAATTCCACATGATCTTTGGGTTTAAAGTTAAACTTACGTGGCGTGCCAACTTTGCGAATTTCAGCGTTATCTTTGTCACTAAATCCTTTTGGAACTGAGTCATGCGGGAGATTTGGAATATTAGCCAGAAAATCCTTCATTTCTTCTTGCAAAACATCAAGCCTTGCCTCGCTAGTTTTAATTCGTTCCCCAAAATTTTCTACTGAAACCAACAAGTCAGCCAGCTCCTTCTCGCCCTGAGACTTCGCAATACCAACCATTTTGGAAAATTTATTACGCTCACTTTGCAAGTTTTGCACTTCCGTTTGCAAAGTTTTTCTTTCTTTTTCTAGACGCAAAAAAAGCGCTGTATCTAAGTCAAAACCACGCATTTCGCGTAATTTCGCCGCTACAGCTTCCAAGTTATCGCGTAAGTATTTCGGATCAAGCATAAAAACCTCTATTGACAAGAAAAACGCTAGGGAAAGACCAATTCTAAACAAACACTGGCCGCTATACAAACGAATTGTCGGAAATAAGCCAAGATAAAAAATATCTTAATTAAGAATAGGCTAATGTTTAGTTCAGTTTTGCTTAAGTTGGCTGTGTTATTTTAGCAACAAAATCAAGTTATATTGAGGACAAAAAGTGATAACGTCAGCGCCATTACGATTAGAAGGAAACAAGAAAAACCTTACAGAATTGGAAACTAAATTCACTAATCAAATAGCAGCTCAATTCATACAACAAGCGCAGTCAGAATATGAAACGGAACTAAACTCTCTTAGGGCAAACCTAGAACAACAATGGCAAAAAAACAAAGAAGATTGTCCCGTTTCGAACATCGAAATTCGTGTTTACTGGATTTTATATATATTAAATTGCCCAAAATTAATAGAAGTTTTTACAACTGAATTTGAACAAAAACGCATACCCAGAGAAATTTTTTCTGATTTATACAATAAAACATTCAAGAATTTAAACGATCCCTTGCTAGAAAAAGCCTTTGGCGAAGAATCTACTAAATCTTTGCCATCTATAAAAGAATTTATTTCCAAATACGCTCATACCATTTTGGCAAAGTTTTTTCATAGCTTAACTCCAGCAAACCAAGCAAAACTAGCAAACACATCTATTCGTGACTTATTTGCAGCTGCTTTATCGCTTGCAATGGCACAAATCATGGACAATCCTGTACCAAAGAAAGAACTATGTGAACAAATATTTTTAACTGATCTACAAACATTTAAATCTGCAGAACTGCTTCTAATTAGCAGTTTGGAATATAATTTACCTACAATTAAATTAAACAGTGAATCAATAGACAATCACCTAGATTATAGGGCAAGTATATCCCACATAATCCATCTGATTTCATTATCCTTTATACCTACATCAACACAACTACTACGCCTAAAAGGCTCGGATATAACTCAAACAGAAAAAGATTTTTGTAACGAACTATGCGAAAAACTAAACGCCATAAAAAAAGCATACATTACAGCAACTGCTTCAGAAGAAACTTCTAGGGCACAAGCTCACTCTCCCCAAAGCTTTTTCACAACGCGCCCAAAAGGGCCACGAAATCCTCACGTCTTATCCACCAATGAATCAAACCATGCAGTAAGAAGCCTTACTAAACAATAGGACAGCTTGAAACCAAACTGTATTTGGTGTTAAATTGCGCAAATGCATATATCCAAAAGTAGACCAACTCTCTTCAGCGGCATCCAGCCATCTGGCTCAATTCATATCGGAACTTATTTGGGAGCGCTGAAAAACTGGGCAGAATTACAAGACAGCTACTTTGCTATTTTTTCTATTGTAGATTTACATACTATTACTGTCCGCCAAGATCCCAATCTCTTAAGAGAACGCTGCTACGATGTTTTAGCGCTCTATATTGCCTGTGGCATTGACCCTAAAAAAAGCATTATCTTTTGCCAATCGCATGTTGCAGAACATGCAGAACTAGCCTGGATTTTGAACTGCTTTACCTACATGGGCGAACTTAGCCGCATGACGCAATTTAAAGACAAATCGCAAAAACAAGGACAAAACATTGGCGTCGGGCTTTTTGATTATCCAGTTTTAATGGCAGCCGACATTTTGCTTTATGGCACCAAGCTAGTTCCTATCGGAGCGGATCAAAAACAACATGTGGAGCTAACCCGCGATTTAGCTCTACGTTTCAATAATTTATACGGCGAAATTTTTACTATTCCCGAAGTCTACATTCCCAAAATCGGCGCCCGTGTTATGGGTTTGCAAGATCCAACCAAAAAAATGTCTAAATCTGGCGACAATGATAATGACCTAGTGAATTTACTCGACGATCCAGCACTAATTTTAAAGAAAATGCAACGCGCCGTAACTGATTCAGGAAGTGAAGTAATCTTTCGCGAAGATAAGCCTGGCGTGTCGAATTTACTTAGCATCTATTCTGCTATATCCAATAAACCAATAGCCACATTAGAAGCAGAATATCAAGGCAGCGGCTATGGCAAATTCAAAAAAGATTTAGCCGAAAATCTAGTCGCCTTTTTAGAACCGATCCAAAAGAAGTATCACTCTTTAAGATCCGACCAAACATTGCTCAATAAAACTTTACAAGACGGCGCCATCAAAGCCCATGAAAAAGCAGAGCATGTTCTCAAAAAGGTAAAAACCGCGGTTGGATTTATAACTCTTTGATTTTAAAAAAAATAACATAGACATGTTTTTTGAATTCACAATTCATCATTCATAATTCATAATTAGATAATGCCTTACCCCAACAACACCTATCTTTTCTATGACATCGAAACTTCGGGTTTAAGTAAATGCTTTGACCAAGTTGTGCAATTTGCATCTATTCGCACAGATTTGGAATTTCGCGAACTAGAACATCATAATATTTTCGTCAAACTCAATACTGATGCAGTTCCAAGTCCACAAGCTTTTTTAACACATCAAATCTCTTTAAAAAAATTACAGGAAGAAGGAATCCCAGAATTTGAAGCTATAAAGCAAATTCACCAGCTTCTTAATAAACCAGGAACTTTGAGTTTGGGCTATAACACACTTGGCTTTGACGATGAATTTTTGCGATTTTCTTTTTATCGCAATTTGCTGCCGCCTTACACACATCAATATGCCAATGGCTGCGGCCGTATTGATCTTTATCCCATCACTGTTCTTTATTACCTTTTCAAAAATGAAATTTTGAATTGGCCAGAAGTAGATGGCAAATCAACTCTAAAACTTGAGCATTTAAGCAGTGCCAATAATTTACATTCTGGAACTTCCCATGACGCCATGAGCGACGTAGAAGCCACTCTAGCTATGGCTCGCATCTTTTCGCGCGAACGCGCTATGTGGGATTATGCGAAAGATTTTTTTCAAAAACGAATAGATGAGACTCGAATTGATGCTTTAGAACCGGCTTGGCCAGAGACAAAACATCCTATCGCCTGCATGTTCGATGGTATTTTCGGCGCGAATAATCTCTATCACTCTCCTGTTCTAGGCTTAGGCCGCCATAATCACTACAAAAACCAATATCTTTGGCTACGTTTAGACGACGAAAAGCTTTTAAATTTGCGATCAGAAAACATAGTAGAAAATTTCAGTTTAATATATCGCAAAAAACTCGGCGAAGGCGGACTAGTACTGCCTTTTTCCGAAAGACACACAAGGCATTTAAGTGTCGATCGCAAAAAAAGAATGGAAGAAAACATTCTGTGGCTTAGCAAAAACGCCGCTTTGCTTGCAGAACTAAGTAATTACTATCGCGAATATAAATATCCGCTAGTTCCAAACATTGACGTCGATGCAGATCTTTATCAGCAAACCCTCCGTAATGTTTTTACCTCGCAGCAAAACATGCTGGAATATAAATTTCAAACGGCTGATTTTTCCGGCAAGTTACGTTTTGTGAAAGATTGCAACATTCCAGGCCTTCGCGAAGCAGCTTTGCGCCTTCTAGGCCGCAACTATCTTTCGGATCTACCAGGGACACTCGCCACAGAATTCAATGGATATTTAAAAAGGGCTTTAACTTTAGATGAAAACTTAGCTTTGATTGATTATAAAGGCGGCAGACGCTTAACCATTCCTGCGATGAAGCGCGAAATGCTGGAGATTGAGAAAAAAGATAATCTAACCACATCGCAGCGCGAAATTCTCGCAGATCTATGCCACTTTCACCAAAAAATCTCTTGATCTTTTGAAATAATTAACCATACTTTCTGTCTATGCATTCGCAAAAAACACATCTCGTCGTAGGCTTAGGAAAGACTGGTATTTCCTGTGTGCGTTATTTAAAAAAGATTGGACATGAAGTAGCTGTTGTAGATAGCAGAAAAGAGCCGCCAGAATTATCTACTTTAAAAGCGGATTTCCCTGATGTCCCTGTAGTTTTAGGCACTTTCGACACGGATTTATTTAGCAAAGCAAGTGTGCTTATTGTAAGTCCTGGCATATCGCTTAAAGAACCAGCTATTGCGGCCCAAATAGCACGCGGCATTCCAGCTATAGGCGACGTCGAACTTTTTGCAAGAAGCGTCAAAGCTCCCATAGTTGCCATTACTGGCTCGAACGGCAAAAGTACAGTCACAACTTTGGTGGGAGAAATGGCCAAGGCTGCAGGTCTAAGCGTTGTAGTTGGCGGTAATTTAGGCACCCCAGTTTTAGATTTGCTCAGCTCACCAGAACCAGATTTATATGTTTTAGAACTTTCTAGTTTTCAACTTGAGACAACTTTTTCATTAAAACCAGCAGCTGCCGTGGTTTTAAACGTTACACCAGATCATATGGATCGCTACGCTGACTTTGCTGCTTATTTAAAAGCCAAACAATTAATTTATCGCAGTGCTAAAACAGCGATTTTAAACCGCGATGATCCGCCAAGCTATACAGGCGTTGATTTTTCGCAAACAAAAACGCTAAGTTTTGGATTAGAAACAGCTAAAAATAATGAGTTTGGTTTACAAGATGGTTTTCTAACTTATGGCAAAGAAAAGTTAATTGCTAGTAAAGATTTGAAAATCAAAGGACGCCATCAAATAGCCAATGCCTTAGCGGCTTTAGCTCTAGGCCATGCAGTTAAGTTGCCTTTTTCTGCTATGTGCAAAGCTTTAGCAGATTTTCCAGGACTTATGCATCGCTGTACTTGGATAAGAAATCTAAACGGCGTTGATTTTTACAATGATTCAAAAGGAACCAATGTTGGCGCCACATTGGCAGCCATATCTGGACTTGGCGAAGAAATTAGAGGCAAAATTATTTTGATTGCCGGGGGACTCGGTAAAGATGCAGATTTTTCCGAGTTGAAGCCAGCTATGACTAAATATGTAAGTTCTGTAATTCTAATCGGAAAAGATGCTAAAAAAATTGCTGCCGATCTAGCTAACACAGTTCCCATTTTATTCGCTTCATCCATGCAAGAAGCCGTAGAAACAGCTTACAAACAAGCTAAATCTGGAGATAGCGTGCTTCTTTCTCCAGCCTGCGCCAGCTTTGATATGTTTAAAAATTTTGAACATCGCGGCGAAGTTTTCACAAGGGATGTGAGGAATTTAAAATGATGTTCATGCCATCATCCGATCAAAGCAAATCTGGCATTTTTATTTATGATGTTTGGATTTTACTTTTAACTTTTTTTCTTTTAGTTGTTGGTCTTTTGATGGTCGCGTCAGCGTCTATGGTTATTTCTGACCAGCAATTTGGCTCACCATTTCATTTTCTTGTGCATGAACTTGCTTATGTAATATTAGGCATAATGCTAATATTTTTTGTGATACGTATCCCTTTAAGTTTTTGGCGCAATAATGGAATATTTTTACTTCTTGGAACTTTTTTGCTACTTATTTTAGTTTTAGTTCCAGGCCTTGGCCGCAACATCAATGGCAGCACACGCTGGTTGGGATTTAAGGGTTTAGTTTTTGAAGTCTCTGAACTGGCCAAATTTGCTGTTATTGTTTATCTTGCAGGATATTTAATGCGTCATGAGGAAGAAGTACAGAAAAAATTCAGTGGCTTTCTAAAGCCCATGCTAATACTAGCTTTAATAGCTGGCTTGCTGCTTTTAGAACCAGATTTTGGCGCCGCCTCCGTGATCATGCTAACTGCTCTGGCGATGCTGTTTCTAGCTGGCGCCAGGCTGTGGCAATTTCTCTTGCTAGTTGCCGTGGTAGCTAGCGCATTCGGATTTTTAGCGATTACTTCACCTTATCGACTAGCTCGTCTTACCTCATTTTTAAATCCATGGGAAAAGCCATTTGATACTGGCTATCAACTCACACAGT
Source organism: Gammaproteobacteria bacterium (assembly GCA_041664965.1). Taxonomy (GTDB): domain Bacteria; phylum Pseudomonadota; class Gammaproteobacteria; order UBA9339; family UBA9339; genus JBAYJT01. The sequence continues at coordinate 8,240 of JBAYJT010000015.1, read as the reverse complement.
CTTTAATTGCATTTGGTCGTGGTGGTATATTTGGAGCGGGGCTTGGCAATAGCATGCAAAAGCTTTTTTATCTCCCCGAGGCACACACCGATTTTTTATTTGCCGTTTTGGCAGAAGAATTTGGCATTATTGGCCAAACCGTAGTAATGGGTCTTTTCGCCGTTTTAGTTGGCAGAGCTTTGTATATTGGACGCCTGATGCAACGCTTAGGAGAAACTTTTGCCGCCCAACTCGCCTATGGTTTCGGACTATGTTTTTGTTTGCAAGCTTTAATTAATATTGGCGTTAACACTGGCATTTTGCCAACCAAAGGATTAGCCCTGCCATTTATAAGCTATGGCGGCAGCAGCATGCTGATAAATTGTGCCATGATCGCGATTTTATTGCGTATTTATCACGAGGCAAGTTTGCAAAAAATCAATGCACTTCGAATTATCAATTCCGAAGAGTCTCCAAACTAACACCTATGCTATCTTTATCAGACATTTGCAAGGAACTTTTCACGGAAAAAACGCGTACTATCCTTACTATTTTGGCTATTGCTTGGGGAACTTTTGCAATCGCGATTATGCTGTCGATTGGAGAAGGCTTAAGACTTACTTTCGCAGAAACGCTGCAAAACACTGGCTATAACTTACTTGTTTTGGGAAGCGGCGAAACCAGCAAAGCCTATCGCGGCAGCCATCCCAACATCGATATAAATTTCAAAAAAGAAACCATAGAATCTCTAGCTAAATTACCAAACGTCGCACAAATCAGCCCACAATATAACATGAAAGGACTTGGTAAATATCAAGACCAAGAACATAACATAGCCGTACAAGCTGTTGCTGACAATTTTGCGTCCATTCACTCCATTCCTATTCAAGCCGGGGGAAGATTTATAAATCAAGATGATTTAGCGAAGCGCCGCTCGGTCATAGTTCTAGGCAAAAAAGCCCGTGAATTTTTCTTCAAAAAACAAGCCAATCCCGTTGGCAAACAATTTTATATCGACAACCAACCATTTCTTATCATAGGCGTTATGGAAGATAAATCTCAAATCATGGCTTCGGAAGCGCCCGATAGCGACTATAACTGGATCCCATACACCACTTACGAACTCATGAAAAATCCAACCCAAGTCGATAGCATCTCTATAACTTACAAAAATCCAGAATTTTTAAGCCAAACTAAGCGCGAAAGCCGTACAGTGCTAGCCTTAGAAAGCAGCGCCGCTCCAGATGATGAAAGCATTGTCGACTTTTCGGAATTTGAAAAACAACAAGAAAAAGTCAACACTTTTTTCATTGGCATGCAAATATTTTTAGGTATCGTTGGATTTTTAACTCTTGTCGTTGCTGGCGTTGGTATTGCCAATGTTATGTACGCTTCTGTAAAACGAGCCACACATGAAATTGGCCTACGCATGGCCCTGGGAGCTCGCAGTTTCCAAATACTTGTTCATTACATAGCCGGTGCATTAGTCGCTACTTTCCTCGGCGGCGCTCTTGGTTTATTTTTCACTTACATAGCAATCTACGCCATTAAAACCATACCCATGCAAGGTCGACTGATAGAAACTATCGGCAAACCCAAGCCAGTCCTGTCTTTACTTGTTATATTTTTAGTAATTACAACTCTAGGCGTTATCGGCTTTTTAGCCGGCTTTTTTCCTGCCTTAAAAGCTAGTAAAATCGATCCATCTGAGGCTTTGATTTATGAATAAAGAAGGTTTGATTGTTTTAAAAAATATCTACAAAACCTACAACACAGGCAAAGTCGCTTTTGAAGCGCTGAAAGATATCAATGTGGAAATAGCTAGCGGCGAATATGTGGCTATTTTAGGACCTTCCGGCTCAGGTAAATCAACCCTAATGCAAATCATTGGCTGCCTTTCCACGCCAACATCTGGCAGTTATTTACTAGGTGGGAAAGAAGTAAGCAAACTAACCAGAAATGAATTAGCTAAGATTCGCAATCAAAAAATCGGTTTTGTCTTTCAAAATTTTAATCTTTTGCCGCAAATGGACATAGTTGAAAACACCGCCCTGCCCTTGCTTTATCGCGGAACTTCTAGAAACGAGCGCCAAAATGCCGCCAAAAAAATACTAGAACGTTTAGGTTTAGGAGAGCACTTTGATCACCGCCCTAATGAGCTTTCAGGCGGACAAAAACAACGTGTAGCCTTGGCGCGCGCTTTAGTTACCAATCCAGATTTAATTTTAGCCGATGAACCAACAGGAAATCTCGATAGCAAGTCCGGCGGCGAAGTCATTTCACTTCTAAAGCAATTTTCTTCCGAAGGAAAAACCGTCATCACCGTTACGCATGACAAAACTCTGGCCAAAGAGGCCGCCCGTGTGGTTTATATTCGGGATGGACGATTGTCGGAAAATTATGAATGATGAATGATGAATTATGAATGATGAATTTTTTTGGAAATCATCTCACCTAACCAATCCAACCATTTATCCATTCCTGTCCCATTCTGACAAGACATTTCAATTACAGGCAATGAGGCATTGAGTTTGGCTAAATCCGCATAAAAATTGTCTTTATTGAAGCCAACATAAGGCATAAGGTCAATTTTATTTAAAATGGCAAGCTTGGCTTCGCGAAATAGAAGCGGATATTTACTCGGCTTATCATCGCCTTCTGGAGTACTAAGCAGCGCCACTTTAGCATCTTCCCCAATATCAAATTCCGCCGGACAAACCAAATTTCCCACGTTTTCGACAAAAATCAAATCTAAATTATCCAAGTCTAAAACGCTAAAAGCCTTTTCAATACTTACTGATTCCAGATGACAGGCCCCACTAGTGTTAATAAGCGCAATCGGCACGTTATAACCTTCTAATCTCTCCGCATCCCTCGCCGTTTCGACATCGCCCTCAATTACAGCGACGCGATATTTCTTCGTCAAAAGCGGCAGGCTTTTTTCCAAAAGCGTTGTCTTTCCAGCTCCTGGTGAGCTTATCAGATTCAACATACAAATCTTTTTTTGCTGAAGAAGCGCGCGCACTTCGGCCGCCTTGGCGTCATTGGCTTTTAAAACATTTTGTAATATTTTTATTTGCATGACAGAACCTCATAGATAATTAGGGCAATAAACCTAACATATCTTATTTTTCTTTGCAAAGAGCTAAAAAACATGTCTATACGTTTTCCTTTAAAATCAATGACTTGTAAAATGAAATCGCTTTTTGTATTTTTATCCTCCCTATTTAAACATATATTTTCCAAAAAATTTTTCCCTTAAGCAAGATTTAAGTTTTGGATGTTATAATAAGCAACACAAAAGTTTTTAGTATAAAACTTTAAATTAAATCATGAGGAATTTATGACAGTTCAAACAGCAAATATTGCAGAAAACGTAGCCTCCAAAGCACAAAATCTACGTGAAATACATTTTTGGAAGAACGTTCTAGACATCGTTATGCAACGCGCACACAAGCACGGCTATACGCAAAGCATGCCGAACACTTTTACATCGGTGAAAGAGATTTTAGAGAAATTAAAATTAGTTCTCAAAAGCAATACTCCACCGAACGATAACCACGTTCCTTCCACACAAGAAATTCTAAAACAGATTACTGAGGAAAAATAAGATGAGCAAACATAACACCAATAAAATTGTTGCCGAATGTTTATTAGGTTTAGCTAAAAACACCGCGATACCGCAGCAAAGCGGCATTAGATTTTTCTCCTCTCCCTCTGCAAACACTGCACCAAATGTGGCTGCACAGTTGATAAAAACTTTGCTAAATAGCGCCCCAGCCATAGAGGCTACTAAAACACAACAGGCAAACACAACTCGAGCCTAAATAACATCAACCTTGGCAAGTTTGGCAAAAACGGGGTAGGTTTTTAAGTCTATCCCGTTTTTTTTATCTCTACATGTGTTATAGTGCGCCGCTCTTGAAGCAAAGAAAACCGCAAAAATAGGAAAGAAAATGACCTCTAACATTCGAAATATCGCAATTATAGCCCACGTTGACCATGGCAAAACGACTTTAGTCGATCAATTATTACGCCAATCCGGCACTTTGAAACAAAAATTTGGTGCGGATAAAGATAAAGAAGACAACCTCATCATGGATTCCAATGAGCTAGAACAAGAACGCGGCATTACAATTTTGGCCAAAAATACGGCTATCGAATGGCACGGCTATAAAATTAATATCGTCGACACACCTGGACACGCCGATTTTGGTGGTGAAGTAGAACGCGTGCTGTCTATGGTCGATTCTGTTTTATTATTGGTCGATGCAGTAGACGGCCCTATGCCACAAACTCGTTTTGTAACGCAAAAAGCTTTCGCTTGTGGCTTAAATCCTATTGTTGTAATTAATAAAATAGACCGACCCGATGCAAGACCGCATTGGGTTATCGATCGCGTTTTTGATCTGTTTGATAATTTAGGCGCAACTGATAAGCAATTAGATTTTCCAATTATCTACACTTCTGCCTTAAAAGGCTTTGCTACACTAGATATAGATCATCCGCAAACCAATATGGATCAGCTTTTTCAGATGGTCGTCGATAAAGTTCCGCCGCCACCAGTTGATCCTTTGGCGCCATTTCAAATGCAGATCAGCTCACTGGATTATTCCAGTTACGTTGGAACTATTGGAATTGGCCGAATTAAGCGCGGCAAATTAACGCGTAATATGCCGATTATAGCAATAGACAGCGAGGGTAATACCAGACAAGCCAGAATTCTTCAAATTTTGGGCTTTTTAGGCCTTCAGCGTTATGAAATAGAGAGCGCCGAAGCCGGAGATATTGTAGCCATTACCGGTGTTGAAAATATTAAAATCTCTGACACGCTTTGCGATCCTAATTCTGTAGAGGCCTTACCTCCTCTAACCGTCGATGAACCTACGGTACACATGACTTTTGAGGTAAATACTTCCCCTTTTGCCGGCCGCGAAGGCAAATATTTAACAAGTAGACAATTACGCGAGAGACTTTATCGCGAACTTTTACATAATGTAGCTTTGAGAGTAGAAGACACCGATTCTCCGGAAAAATTCAAGGTTTCAGGTCGAGGCGAATTACATCTTTCCATTTTAATCGAAACTATGCGTCGTGAAGGCTACGAACTAGCCGTTTCTAAGCCAGAAGTTATTGTTAAAACTGTAAACGGTCATGAAGAAGAACCTTTTGAATTATTAATTGCTGACGTAAGCGAAGAACACCAAGGTCGCATCATGGAAGCTTTAGGCGCCAGAAAAGCTGATCTAGTCAGCATGCAACCCGATCAAAAAGGACGAGTACGTTTAGAATACATAATTCCAACCAGAGGATTAATTGGCTTTCAAACTGAATTTCTAATGTTAACTTCTGGAATTGGCATTCTACATCATGTTTTTGATCATTATGGGCCTAAAAAATCAGGCGAAATTGCTAAACGTGGTCGCGGGGTTTTAATTGCCAATTCCGCTGGCAAATCAACCGGATTTTCTTTGTTTAATCTACAAGAACGCGGTCAGATGTTTATCGGACCCCAAACGGATATCTACGAAGGTATGATTATAGGTGTTAATTCTCGCGACGAAGATTTAGTTGTAAACCCCAACAAAGGCAAGCAGCTAACCAATATGCGCGCCGCTGGATCGGATGAAAATATTATTTTGACTCCGCCTTTGAAACTCAGCTTAGAACGCGCTATTGAGTTTATTGAAGACGATGAATTGGTCGAAATCACGCCAACGCAGATGCGCCTCCGAAAAAAAATCTTAAGTGCTACGGAGCGGAAAAGATTAAGCCGAACGTAGGGGAGAGCCTTGTGCCTACCTTTCCTATTTTGAATGGGCTTTGTTAAATAAATCAATGTTTTTGTCATGATCGGTAGCCGCAGGCTTTAGCCTGCGTTTTAAAATTCAATAACACTTCAGATCTTATCGCAGGCTAAAGCCTGCGGCTACCAAACAAAGATTAGTTTTTTACCATTGATTCAACAAAACCCTACGAAAACATGTCCACGTGTTTTCTTTACAAATCAATAGGTTATAAAAACAAATCCATTTTTAATAACTTCTCAAAAAATTAGGGTAAATAAGATTTTTTGTTTCGTCGTACCGCGGCTTGGGCGGGATCCAGCTTAAACTGTGCCTTTCTCCTGACTTGTACCAATTAGTTATGATATTCCTAATGGGCCATACCGAGTGGTTTTCACTTAATTTTAAATTAAGCTAAATTAAGCATTTCTTAATTTAACACGCGTCATTTTTCGTTATAATGTGAGTAGAAACAAATATTCTTGCTGAGTAACTAAACTTCCATTAGGATAAAAAATATGAACAGGTTAAATATACTAAACTATAAACATCGCCGTACTAACTCAAGGTAGCTTTCTACGCTTGGGGGGCTACTTGTAGCCTTCCATGTAGTAAACAAAAAGCTCTTGGAAGACAAAAAGTTTTCCAAGAGCTTTTTTTTTAACTTTAAAATTGGAGATAACCATGAAAACCAGACTAAATCATCCTAAACGCCGTCGCTTGATAGCTCTCTCATCTTTAGACTTCTTATCACCATTTCTTTTAACGCGAGGAAAATGTCATGGCTACTGTTACTGTCAATCCAATTAACCTAAAGCGCGGTCCTTATGTTGTAATTTCAACTGTAATCTGGGAATTTTTTAGTTACTATGGAATGTGTTCGCTTTTAATTTTATATCTTACTCAATTTTTCCACTTTTCTGATCAATATTCTTATTCTCTTTTTGGTACTTACACTTCGTTAGTTTATTTAACTCCCATCATTGGCGGCTGGCTTGCTGATCATTATTTAGGAAACCGCATCAGCATGATTTTGGGCGCAATATTAATTATGTGTGGGCATTTTACGCTAGCGTGCACAACGCTCTCAGGCTTATATCTAGGCTTAAGTTTCCTCATTTGTGGGATGGGTTTTTTTAAATCGAGCGCCATTTGTTTAATTACGGAATATTACAAAAACCCAACTGAACGAAAAAGCGCTTTTATAATTTATTATCTAGGCGGCAACGTTGGCGCGGCAGTTGCGCCTCTTGTCTGTGGCTACGCAGCCGCTAAATATGGTTGGGATTACGGCTTTGCCGCGGCGGGAGCAGGAATGCTCTGTGGTTTACTAATTCTCTTCAAATTTCGTAAGTATCTTGCTGGAATCGGTAATCCCCACCTACCTTTTTTTAACGAAAAGAATAAATTCAATATAAAACTAATTTTAAGTTATCTCGCGCTAGTTTTCGGTATGCTAGGCACTACTGCCTTCATCGTCATAAAACTTTGGGGCGGTTATGTGCTAATCGCAACCACTCTGGTCTCCTTTTTTATTATCGGAAAAATTTATTTCGAGAGTAAAAATACCAACAACCAAGCTCAACAAAATGGCTTAACTTTAGCGTTCATTCTAACTGTGTTTGGTGTTTTATTTTGGGTATTTGGTCAACAAGGAGTAAGTTCGATAAGTTTATTTATTGAACGTTTTGTCGATCGAAACTTATATTGCCATTTCGGTAATTTAACGTTTCAATATTTAATTCCAACGCCCATGTTCCAAACGATTAACCCTAGTGGCATCGTGATTTTTGGCTTATTGGTGGCTTATTGCTTAAAGAAACTTGCTAAAATCAACATTACGATTAACAGCATCACGCAAGTTATTTTGGGCACGGCACTTTTAACCGTTGGCTTTTGGTTATTTTCGGCGGGAGCTTCATCGGCGCAAGTATTAAAAATTTCGATGATTTGGGCGATTATTGGTTTAACTGTAATCAGTGCTGCAGAGATTTTCATCGATCCTGTGATAGTAAGTGCCATTAGTGAAGTTGCTCCAGTAAAAGCTTTAGGAACGTTAACTGCCATTTACTACCTTTTCACGGGTTCAATTAGTAATTATCTGGCAGCGTGGGTAGCAAAGTTTACCGCTTCGCCTAGTAAGCATGCTTCGGCTATCCTTTATCAAAATACTTACCTAAAGATTTTTTATATCGGACTACTAATGATTATAGTGCTATGCTGCTTACGCTGGAAAACAAGTCAGGAAAAATCTTAAGTGCTACGGAGCGGAAAAGATTAAGCCGAACGTAGGGAAGAGCCTTGTGCCTGCCTTTCCTATTTTGAATGGGCGGGTACAAGACCCGCCCCTACGAAGGCTTTGTTGAATAAATAAGAAGTTACGAACGAGATTTAATCGATTATAATTCAATCACTTAAAGCAATAAGGAGAGAATTATGAAAAAGACTAAATATCACGTTCGTAACTGGAAGCAT
>JBAYJT010000014.1:0-37730 GCA_041664965.1 Gammaproteobacteria bacterium | reverse complement strand
GAAAGCAACCAGTAGTTTTTTTAAAATATGTTTAAAGATCGGCTTGCACTTTTACGAACTAGGTAAAGGAGCGTCCAGCCTAGCTTACGGGGCTGTTTTATGAAAGTTTGTCGTGTACAAAGCTAAAAAACATGTCTACGGGTTTTCCTTATAAATCAATGAGTTACAATTTTAAGTATGGGTCTCCTATGAATATTGTTAAAAATACACTGTTAACTATCCTCGTCATGGTTACTATTAATTTTTCCGGTATAGCTGTTGCTAAAAAAGTTGATAAGCAGGGCTTGCGGACGGCGTATGTGGAAGTTACACGCTTGGAATTGTCGACGGATCAAGAAAAAATATCTTCTACCGGCAACGTTGTTGCTGATCCTGGCATCATTGTTCGATCTGAAATTGCCGGCCGTGTTACCAAAATACTCTTCAAACCCGGTGAAAATGTTGTAACGGGCACTTCGCTAATCGAAATTTATCCCGACATCATCAAGGCGGAGTTGAATCAATATCAAGCTGATTTAAAGCTAAAAGAAGTATCGTATCAACGTTTTGCGAAGCTTCATGATCTGCATGTTGTTTCTAGTGCCGATTATGATAATGCTTTGGCGGCTCGGGATTCAGCGAGAGCATTGATGGAACAGGCTAATGCCAAATTGCGTCAAACTTTATTAGTTGCATCTTTTTCTGGGCGGGTTGGAATTAATTTGGTTAACGTTGGTGATTATGTGAGTGTTGGGCAAGATCTTGTGAGTTTACAAGCCCTTGATCCTATTTACGTTGATTTTTCTGTTCCGGAAAGTTACGTTCACAAGATAAGCGTTAATCAGGAAGTATTGGCAACGTCGGAAACTGCACCCAATGAATTGTTCAAGGGAGCCATATACGCTATTGATCCTTTGGGAGATTCCAAAACTCGTAGCATAAAAGTACGAGCTGTTTTTGCAAATAAAAAAGAACAATTACTGCCGGGAACCTTTGCCTCCATCAACATTTTAATTGGCGAAAAAAAACAAGGCATTAAAATCCCGCAAACAAGTGTTATGTACGATGTGGCGGGAGATTATGTTTACAAGGTTGTTGATGATCAGGCCAAGAAAACTCCTGTTGTCTTAGGGGAGCGGGATAATCAAAATGTTTTAATCAAACAAGGTTTAGAAGTTGGAGACACTATTGTTACTAATGGGCAGATGAAAATTACTGCTGACGGAGCTCCTGTAGTTGTAGTTCCTGCAAAAAATGCGTCAAATTGAGTGGATAAATTAAAATGAAACTTACTGATATTTTCGTACGTCGTCCTGTTCTTGCCGCTGTTTTAAGCCTAGTAATCTTAATGGTTGGGGCTAAGTCTTATTTTAATTTGCCAGTTCGTCTTTTTCCTAAAATTAGTTCGTCGGTAGTTAATGTTTCAGTTAGGTATGCTGGTGCTGATGCTGAGTTGATGGAAGGCTTTATTAGCAGCCCAATTGAAAATGCTTTATCCGGTATTGATGGCATTGATACCATTGTTTCGCAGAGCAAAATGGGTGAAAGCGATATAACTATACGTTTTAATTTAGGTTACGATATTAATGCGGCGGTATCGGACGTTAATTCTAAAGTTTCTTCTATTCGCTCGCAATTGCCAGAGGGCATTGATAATCCGGTAGTGGAAAAAATCGATCCGGATGCCAGGCCAACGATTTTTATTAGCTTTAGCAATGATTCGCTATTGCCGGAGCAAATAACAGATTATCTATTACATGCTGTCCAGCCACAAATTCAGACTTTACCAGGAGTGGCTCAGGTTGCCATTTGGGGGCCGAAATATGCTATGCGTGTTTGGTTGAATCCACAACTAATGGCGGCACGTAATGTTACCTTAAACGATCTTCACGATGCGTTATATACTGGCAATGTACAAGCTCCTGGCGGCACTCTGGAAACAGTAGCGCAAAAAATTCGAGTTAAACCTGAAACCGAGCTAGCCACTAGTAAAGAATTTAACGATATAATAATTCGAGAAAGTAAGGGTGATTTAGTGCGCTTGCAGGATGTGGGACATGCTGAACTGAGCGCTGATACTCTCGATATTAAAGCCTATTTAAATAGCAAACCAACAGTTATTTTAGCTGTTACTCCTGGCCCTATTGCGAATCCATTGGATGTTTCTCAGGAGATAACAAAAATTTTACCGCAAATTACCATGGCTCTTCCCCCGGGGACAACTTATAGCGTGCCTTGGGATACATCACGTTTTATTAAAAGCTCAATTAATGAGGTTAAGAGCACTATTATCGAAGCAACCATATGCGTTATTGCCATTGTTTTTCTTTTGTTATTTTCCTGGCGTATTTTACTGATTCCTATTGTGGCTATTCCGATATCTTTGATCGGTGTTTGTGGGGTTATGCTATGGATGGGATACAGTTTAAATTCGATTACTTTTTTGGCAATGGTATTGGCGATTGGTATGGTGGTTGATGATGCCATAGTTGTATTGGAAAATATTCATCGCCATCTTACGGCAGGTAATACGCCGCGTAAAGCTGCCATATTAGGTGCTCGTGAGATTCAGTTTGCTGTTATTTCCATGACTTTAACGTTGGCTGCAGTTTATGCACCGATAGGATTTTTATCAGGTTTACTTGGTACTTTGTTTAAAGAATTTGCTTTTACGCTAGCAAGCGCTGTGATTATTTCTGGTTTTGTTGCTTTGACCCTGTCGCCTATGATGTGTTCGAAAATCATGACGCCTAATGTTTTGCACAATCGTGGGGCTTTGTATGTGCATAACTTGTTTGCCAAATTTACGCTGTTTTATGGAAAATTATTGCGAATAATTTTGAAGCACAGGCTGATTATTGTGATTGGTTTGCCTTTGCTATTAATAACGACGTTTTTTATTTTTAAATCTATTCCTAGTGAAATAGCGCCACGAGAAGATATTGGCGCGGTAGAGATGCTAATTGGTGTCCCATCCTCGTCGAATATTGCTTACACAGAACAATATGCGAAAGAAATAGAGAAAATTATTGCAGGTCTGCCAGAGGTAGAAAGTTATCTAAATGTTAATCGTGCTGATGGTGGTTTTGCAGCGTTAGTTTTAAAGGATTGGGGTAAACGCAAGCGTGGGGTTGAACAAATTGTTGCTGAAATTTCACCTAAGTTATGGTCGATTCCAGGTGTTATGGTTAATCCAGTATTTTCTTCCATGCTGCCAGGAAGTGATGATGCACAACCAATAAAATTAGCGGTACAAACTCAGGGCGATTACAATGAACTAAATGCAGTTATGCAAAAGTTAAAAGCCGCTGCGTATGCTAATCCTGGTTTTGCCTATATCGATGTAACACCGAAATTTGACCAATTTCAGTTTAATATGCGCATTAACCGCGATAAAGCTGGCGACTTAGGGGTTCCGATAAAAGATATTGGTGCGGCTATCAATATAGCTTTGGGCGAGCCCAAGGTGACTAAGTTTGCGTTAGCTGGACATGGTTACGATGTTATTCCGCAACTAGCTCCAGAGTTTAGAAACAAACCCGATGCTTTGAATATGCTCTATTTGCGTTCGAATAAAAACGAGCTGATTCCTTTAGCTAATCTATTAACCTTCAAAGAAGTAGTTGAGCCGCAGTCAGTGATGCATTTTCAGCAAATGCGTTCAGCTTTTTTAGTGGCAACACTTAAGCCTGGTTATACCATAGGGCAAGCGATAGATTATTTACAGGAGCTTACTAAAACGGTTGTACCCAAAACTATGCAGCTTGATTATAGCGGTGAGTCACGACGTTTTCTGCAGAATGCTGGTGCCATGGGCGCAACTTTTGGTTTCGCCTTATTGTTTATTTTCTTAATTTTAGCGGCACAGTTTGAAAGCTTCCGCGATCCCTTCATAGTTTTATTCAGCGTGCCCTTGTCAATATTTGGAGCATTGTTGGCTATGTTGTTAACTGGCTGCACAATGAATATTTATTCGGAAATTGGTTTGGTTACTTTGGTTGGACTCATTAGCAAACACGGTATTTTGATAGTTGAATTTGCTAACAAATTACAAATGGAAGGAAAAACTATTCACGAAGCGATTATAGAGGCAGCTAGCATTAGACTGCGTCCAATTTTAATGACGACTGCCGCAATGGTGTTGGGTTCTTTGCCTCTTGCGATGGCCAGTGGTGCTGGAGCAGTGAGCCGCAGGGAAATTGGTATAGTGCTGATTGCTGGTATGCTAATTGGTACATTATTTACGCTGTTTGTGGTGCCGACTATTTACACTTATCTTGCTACGAAAAAACATAAAGCACTTTTTTGGGATGCTGAAATATAATTTAGTTCAAGTCTCCCCAAGCGGACTGAATAATGCTTAGAGCCACTAGCGATGCAGTTTCAGTACGCAAGATGCGCTTTCCAAGGGTGACAGGTACAAATCCTTGTTGTTTCATTAAATTTATTTCATTAGAGCTTAAACCGCCTTCTGGGCCGACTAGGAAAGTCAAAGTTTTGGGTGGGATTTTCTGTTGTTGAATTAGTGTATTTAAGCTGAATGGTGCTTCTGGCGCTAAAACTAATTTCAATTCTTCTTTAGAATTTGTCAGATAATTTTGTAGAGATTGCAAGTTAGAGATTTGCGGGACGGAGCATCTTCCTGATTGTTCACTAGCGCTAATTGCAACCTCTTGCCAATGTTGCAAGCGGCGTTCTTGGCGCTCGGCGTTTAAAATTAAGTTGCAATGTTCTGTGGCTATTGGGGTGATGGATTTTACGCCTAATTCGGTGGCTTTTTGTATAACGAAATCCATTTTTTCGTTGCGAAGCAAAGCTTGAGCTAAATTAATTGTAATAGGCGGTTCTTTAATGGATGGAGAAGAATCTTCTAATAAGATTTTTACTTTTTCTTTTTGTGTGGAGATGATTTTAGCTTTATAGGCGCCATTGTTTTCGTTAAAAATAATAATAAAATCATTCTGTTGTAAGCGTAAGACGCGTAGTAGACGATGCGATACTCCTGCATCCAAACTAATTTCTTGTTTGTTTTCTAGTTGTATTGGGTAATAAATTCTTGTAATTCTCATACAGACGCTCCAGACGACAGGAATAGCGATGTTTTTGGGAAAAATCAAGTAATTTCAATGCGTAAAGTTATTTTTTTATATTGATGAAGTTAAAAAATTTAGCTATAACGTTTTTTTTGTATTAAAATATCATTATGTAGTTGTTGTAGTGTGAGGAGGGTATTTGTATGGCAGAAAATCAATCACCAGGTAAAATTTTGTTGGTAGAAGATGAGGAGATGGCGCAGTTTGCGGCTAAGGATATGTTAAATCAATTAGGTTGCGATGTAGATGTGGCTGCTACTGGACATGAAGCTTTAGAACAGCTGAAGCGCGGTTTTTATGATTTAGTTTTAATGGATCTCGGTATTTTCGATATGGATGGGTTTAATATAACTAAGAAAATACGTAGCATGGGTGATAAACTGTTAAAACAAATCCCGATAGTTATTGTTACCGCTTATGATCATGCTAGTATCAAAAAGCGCGCCAGTACTTTAGGATTAGATGACGTTCTAACCAAACCTTTGACTTTAGATGGTTGTAAGGCGGTGTTGAATAAATATATTAGGCAGAAAAAAACAACAGAATAAGCGCTTTCTTTTAGAATATTTTTTCTAGCAATTCTTTAAAATTTAGTAGGTGTAATGTGAAAAATACACGTTTTATGCGTGCTTGTTGTTTAGTGGGGGCTCTGTTGCTTGGTACGCAAGCTCTTGCTGCACAAAACGCAGTTAGTTTTGGAACGGCGGCGGATAATTTGTTTTCGATGGAAATGGTAGTGCATGATCTTTTGCAAGTAGTTGCGATTTCTGGCGGAACAGGCTTGATTTTGGCTAGCATTGTGCGCTATTTTAAGTATAGAAAAAATCCACTCGCTGTTTCCTTGGGTTCCGTAATTACTGGGTTTGTCGTAGGAGCCTGTTTAATTATTGTTGCATTCGTTCCGATGGTAATGGATTGATTTTATGAAAATAATTCTTTTAGGTGCGCCAGGTGCTGGAAAAGGTACACAAGCGCAATATTTAGCTGATTTTTTTGGTATTCCTTTAGTTGCAACAGGACAAATTTTGCGTTCTGCTGTGCAATTTGGAACCTCTTTAGGCTTAAAGGCCAAAGCTATTATGGATAAAGGTATGCTTGTTTCTGATGATATCATGATAGATTTAGTGCGAGAAAGGCTAAGTATGGAAGACTGCAGGAATGGCTTTTTATTAGATGGCTTTCCTCGCACTGTGCCCCAAGCCGAAGCCCTTTTAAAAACTGGTATTGATATAGATTATGTTGTTGATCTGGATGTTCCAGATGATGAAATTATAAAGAGATTAAGCGGTAGGCGGATTCATCCTGCTTCCGGTCGTACTTATCATATTGAACATAAAAAGCCTAAAAATCAGAATCTTGATGATATAACAGGAGAGGCTTTGGTGCATCGAGATGACGATAAGCCGGAAACTATAGCGAAAAGACTACAAGTTTATCATGCGCAAACAGAGCCATTGTTAGATTATTACCGCAATTTGGGTATACGTTTTGTCCAGATAGAAGGGGTGGGTGATATTGCCACTATACAAAAAAATATCATAGAATCTTTAAGGTAGTTGCAGGTAGCGCGCACTGCTATTATAATGCTTCGATACTATTTCCCGTTTGTTTAATAAAATTTAACTTTGTGTATTAAAATTTAGGAGATTTTAATGAAAAAAATATTTTCAATAGTTGCCGCTGGTGCAATTTTACTTGGTGTAAGCGGTGTTTCTATGGCCGACACCAAAATAGGTGTTATTGATTTAAATAAGATAATCAGTGCTGACAAGCAAGTTTCTTCTTTGCAAAATCAGCTCAAGAAACAATTTGAACCACGTAATAAGGCAGTGGTAGATGCTCAGAAGAATTTGCAATCTGACATAGAAAAATACAACAAGGACAGTGCTACTCTAAAGGGTGATGAGTTAAAGAAAGAGCAGCAAAAAATTCTAGATGAGCAGAAAAAGCTTCAAGATTTACAAACCAGCTTCCAACATGATTTGATGGATGCTCAAAATAAATCCATGCAAACTATTCTAAAGCGCGTTGAAACTGCTGTGAACAAAATCGCCGTTGACCAAAAATACGATTTAGTTGTTACTAAGGTCAGCACAGTTTACAACAATCCAAGCTATGAAATCACTGATAAAGTTATTGACGCTTTGAAAGATACGAAATAATTTTTAATCGGAATGTGTTTTTTGTATAGACAGGTTTCAAGCCTGTCTATACTTTTTTGTGTCTTTCATGAGGGTAAAGTCTCAACTGTTTCATTGACGTCACAATTGTCATTTTCAACCAGAGATTGATATCCATGATTGTAAAAAAAGATGGGGATTAAAGCTAACAAAGCGAAAATGCTTAACACCGTAATACCACTAAAACATTGCAACAATATGCCACCAAGCGCTGGTCCAACTGCTCTTCCTAAAAACTGAAATCCGGTGGCGCCAAAATAGGTGCCACGTAATTTTGCTGGTGCAATTTCATCGATAAAAATGCTTACCGTCGGAAAGATAAAAACTTCACCCAAAGTAAAAATAAGTTGGCTGAATAAATATAATATTTCGTGTGTATCAGCAAAAGCGAAACCAAACATTCCTATACAGAAAAAAAGGCAACCAAAACGCATCATCATTGAAGGAGTAAACCGCTTCCCTTGCATAAAAAAGGTAGTGCATGGAATTTGTAAACAAACTACGACAATGGCATTTAGTGCTATAACTATGGCGAATAGATGCGAATCGTGAAGACGCTCTACCATTATCTGCCCAAGGTTGGTATCGGATTGTGCGTAAACTAAAAAGGCGAATACTCCTCCAACAATAAAATACATTAATGCTTTATCACTCAATAATGTTTTGGTAACTATAGGAAGTGTAATATTGTCTGCTTTTGCTAAATTGGCAAAATTCTGGTTTTCACGCCGCGACACCAGCATAAAGAGTGCAAAGTAAACTAAGCACATTACTCCGGTGAAATAAAAGCCAGCCATATTTCCAGAAAACCCGATAGATACTCCTAGCAGCGGACCAATAGCCCCACCGATATTGATGGCAGTATAGCGTAAGCTAAATACTGTTACTCTTTGTTCTGGTACTGTTAAATCAGATAACATTGCCTGTGCCAATGTTTCTGACCAAATACGAAACAAGCCCCCGATTAAGTTAATAATCCAAAATAGTGTTGCTAATAATAATGGATATTTCAACAAAGATGCCGTCAAACCAAAACCAAAAAAAGTTAATGCGTAAAATACTAGGGATATACTAAGTATATTACGTCTGCCATATTTGTCAGATAAAAGGCCGCCAAAAAAACCGCCAACAACATAGGAAATATAAGAAGTGCCGACAATAACCCCTGTCAGTCCGAGACCAATTCCAGCTTTATAATGTAGAAAGATAGCCAGAAATGGTTGGCTCATCATGGTTCCAACACGCAGCAGCAACAATCCAATGATGATTACCCACACTGTTGGCGTAAAACGATAATCACTGATTTTGAATTTCAAATTCACCCCAACTTTTTGAGAGGTTATATTATACCTTTATAACTCTTTGATTTTAAAATAAAACATGTAGACATGTTTTTTGGTTGAATGATACCAAATATTTTTAGTGTCTATATTTCTGCATTTCTAAAAGCTTAGCATAGCGATAGAAAGTTCCTTCGAAGTTGCCAAGAGCAATTAGAAATCCCGGCCATCCATCCATAAAGCCGCCTTTGAAAAAATAAATCTTTAAAAAAACCCAAATGGCATGCCCAAAAGCTTTTAAAATACTGCCTTGGATTCCTTTTTGATTTAATTTTTCTGCTCCTAATGTTGAATAAGAATTAGTTTTTAGCAGAATTTCTTCTAAGTTTTTAAAAGAATGGTGGATGATCTGCGATTGCAAAGTGCCTATTTCGCCATCTACTAATATTTTTTCGTGTACCAAGTCGTCACTAAAGCGCGCCGAGCCGCGTTTAATAAGGCGAACAGGGGTATCTTTTTTGGGATTGCAGCAGTGTGTTACCGCTTGGCCATAAAAAGTAGTTAATCGTGGAATCTTATATGCTACTACAGAACTTGGTTTTTGTAAGAGGGCAAGGATTTCATTTTTGAGTTCTTCTGTGACGTGCTCATCTGCGTCAATAGATAAAACCCAATCAGAAGAGGCCATTTCTAGTGCTAGTTGTTTTTGTTTACCGAAGCCTTGCCAAGGGGCAGTGGAGAACTTAGCGTTGTATTTTGCGCAGATTTCTTCTGTTTTATCGGTACTGTTAGTATCTAATACAATAATTTCATCGACAAAACTTAGCGAATCTAAGCAAGCAGCAATTTGCTCCTCTTCGTTTTTGGTTATTATAATTGCACTTAAGGTTGGCATAGCTTTTTTTGCAATGTAGTTAATATATTTTCTAGCGGTAGATTTTCTTTAACGCCGGTTTTGCGATTCTTATATTCAATTTGATTATTATCTAAACCGCTTTCGCCGATGATTAAAAGATGTGGAATGCCTATTAGTTCCATATCGGCGAAAATTACGCCAGCTCTTTCTTTTCTATCGTCTAATAGAACTTCAAAACCTGAATTAGTTAATTCTTGATAAAGTTTTTCTGCAGCCTCTCGTACCCGATAAGATTTATGCAAATTCATAGGCAAAATTGCTACTTGGAAGGGTGCAATTTTATCTGGCCAGATAATGCCGTGTTCATCGTGATTTTGTTCGATAGCAGCGGCGACAATGCGCGAAACACCAATGCCATAGCAGCCCATTTTCATGGTTACAGATTTGCCATTGCTGTCTAATACAGATGCTTTCATAGCGGCGCTGTATTTGTCTCCAAGTTGGAAAATATGTCCAACTTCAATGCCGCGAGCAATATTTAGTGTGCCTTTTCCATCAGGGCTCTTGTCTCCAGCTACAACTTTACGCAAAGAGGCGCTTTTCGGAATAGGTAAATCGCGTTCCCAATTGACGTTGATTAAATGTTCACCGTCTTGGTTAGCGCCACACGCAAAATCGCTTAAAAGAAGAGCGTCGTAGTCGGCAATTATTGGTAAATCTAAACCAACTGGTCCCAATGATCCAATCGAACAGTTCAAAGCTTTTTTGATATTTTCTTCGTCGGCAAATTGTAATGGGTTTGCAATCCCTGGAAACTTAGCAGCTTTGATTTCATTTAACTCGTGATCACCTCGTAAAAGCAAGGCTATCAGAGGTTTTTCGCTGCCTTTCACTAGTAAAGTTTTGATTGTTTGATTGGGATTTATTTTTAAAAAAGTTGCAACTTCTTCGATAGAATGTTGATTAGGGGTGGCAACTTTTTCCATATTTTTTGTTGCTTTGGTACGCGAATTTAAGTCTGGCTTCAAAGCTTCGGCCATCTCAACGTTAGCAGCATAGTCGCTTTGATCGCTAAATGCGATCTGATCTTCGCCGGAATCAGCTAAGACATGAAATTCGTGCGAGGCATTGCCGCCTATATTTCCAGTATCAGCCAGAACTGCGCAGAATTTTAAGCCTAAAGCAGTAAAAATATTGCTGTAAGTTTTGTACATTAACTCATAAGTTTCTTTGAGAGAATCTTCGTCTAAATGAAAAGAATAAGCATCTTTCATCAAAAATTCACGAGCACGCATGACGCCAAAGCGTGGACGGATTTCATCGCGAAACTTAGTTTGAATTTGATAGAAAATAATTGGAAGTTGTTTGTAACTTTTAAGTTCATTACGCATTAAAGCGGTGATTACTTCTTCGTGAGTTGGGCCAAAGCAGAACTCGTGTTTATGCCTATCATAAATTTTTAAAAGAAGCGGACCGTAATTTTCCCACCTGCCGCTTTCTTGCCAAAGCTCAGAAGGCTGCACGGCTGGCATCAAGAGTTCTAAAGCTCCGCTTTTGTTCATTTCTTGACGAACGATATTTTCAACTTTTTGTAAAACTCTTAAACCGAGAGGCAGCCAAGTGTAAATGCCAGTTGCGCTTTTTCTAAGCATACAGGCTCTGAGCATTAATTTATGGCTAGCGATTTCGGCATCGGCTGGAGTTTCTCTCCAAGTTGTAAGTAAAAATTGACTTGTGCGCATGGGTTAGCTCTCAAAATGTAAAAAACATGTCTATGGGAATTCTTTATTTTTCAATGAGTTATATTTTTATTCTTGGTTCTGTCTCTAAAACTATATTTTATACACTATTTTTGGTTTTTACACTACCGAGATGTGTTTGTTGTTAGTGAAATAGTTAGTGCTTATCTAGATAACATTCTAACGGTTTTCCCTGTAGCAAAAGTTCCGTTAGGCATTTATTGCAAGAAATGCACTTTGCCTTGGTCGTGTCACCATTTTGCCAACGCTTTACCAGAGCAGGTTCTCGTATAAACGGGCGGCACATGCCGATACAATCTGTTGCGCCATCATTAACCAGCTTTTCCATGAGTTCTGGAGAGCGTAATCCGCCAGTTAAAATCGTAGGCTTAGAAATACTTTGTTTTATTTCTCGACACCAATTTTGAAAATAAGCTTCGTCTTTGGGAGTAAGTATATTTTGGTGCATTGGAGTTCCATTCCAATTAGAGTAATTTTGAAGTCCTTGACTTATCTCTAAAGCATCATATCCGCAGGCGGCAATAATTTTCGCTGCTTCTTTCCCTTCTTCAAATTTTAGACCGCCTGGTACACAATCTTCTACCCCCAATTTTATTAGGATTGGAAATTCGCTACCTACTTCAGCTCGAATGGCGTTATATATTTCACAATGTAGCCGTGTTCTATTTTCTATTGATCCGCCCCACTTGTCGTTTCTGGTGTTTGTGAGGGGCGAGAGCATTTGACTCAAGAAATTCTGATGCGCAGCGTGAATTTGTACAGCGTCAGCGCCGATTTTTTTAACTAATGCTGCCGCTTTGGCATATCTTTGAATTATTTCTATAAGCTCAGTTTCTGAGGCCGCGTGATGTTTACCATAGATAACAAAAGGAGCCAAAGCTTTAAAGTAAATATGGTCTTTGGATAGCTCTGAAACAGCTAGCCTATCTTCATTTTCGGCTGATAGATTTGGATAAAATCCCGGTCCGGGTTCTGCAATAAATTGTATAGCAAATTTTCCACCATTTTCATGGACAGTTGGAATTATTTCAGCCCATTTTGCTATTTGATTAATTCTAGTTCCACCGGAAATGATCAAGCCAATTTGGCCTTGAGCAAGCTCAGTGAATCTTTTTATGCGTGCTTGCTGATCATTTTCAAGGTTATCTGCAGCAGCAGACAGAACAAAACGATTCTTGAGCACAAGTTTGTTGATTGTGATTTCTTTAAATAATGTGAACATGGCTTGTTTCCTAAGTTGTTAGTGTGTTCGTTACTACAAATGGCTTTTTTGCTGTTTGCAGTAACGCTTTTAGGTGTTCTTTCATTACTGTAAATAGCTTTTTGTCTATTTATAGTAACGCGTGTAGATAATTATAAGAATAAACAACAAGTTATGAAACTATATTAGCGATAATGGAAGCACCATAATAATCATCACACTCTAAAACTTTGCCATCGCTGCAGCCTATAAAAAGCAACCCATTTTGTTCAAAGTGCTCGCCAGGTTTGAGGTTTTTGGGATTTTTGTTCCTGATTTTTGCATGCCAAAGGATGATTTTCTTGCCGTCTAGAATAGTAAAAGCTCCTGGGTAGGGCTTGGTTACGGCACGAATTAGATTGTAAATTTCTTCTGAGGACATGGTTTGCCAATTTATTAAACCATCTTCAGGTTTGCGTTTGCCAAAGTAAGAGGCTTGGGCTGGATCTTGTGGAATAGTTTTTATTTTAGAAGACTTAATTTTAGGCCAAGTTTTTTTGAATAGTTCTAAACCCACACGATGAAACTTGCGATAAAGAGAATTTATATCATCGCTTTTGGTAATAGGAATTTTATGCTGCGCAACTATGGCGCCAGTATCGAACTTATCTGCCAAATAATGAATCGTAACGCCAGTAGATTTTTCGCCCTTAACCAATGCCCAATTCAGAGGAACGCAGCCGCGATATTTTGGCAGATAGGCTCCGTGCATATTGAAGGCGCCTAATTTGGGATAGTTAATAATAAAATTCGGTATTTTTTGTCGAAAAGATAGAGAGAACACAACATCAGGGCAGAGTTTTTCTAAGATTAGTTTTTTTACTTCTGGACTGTTCAAATCTGCATCGTAATAGACTGGAATGTTATATTTTTTCGCTAACACATCGGGTGTTTTAAACCAAATATTTTCTTTTGGATTAGGTGCGTGCGTGAATAAAGCAACAACATTGTCGCCAGATTTTAACAGGTGGTCTAGACACAAATAGCCGATTTCGTGGTAGGCGAAGAGCATTATTTTCATAAATTTTCTGAGTTGAGTTTACTTATTCTCTTCCGCCATCTTCTTTAATAATTTCCATTTTTCCTCAATATCTTTTTGTGCAGCTGTCATCAGTTCTTCAGCACGTTTTGGGTCGCGTTTTAATAATGATTTAAAGCGATTTTCGTTATAAGCATAATCTTTGAAAGCTATGCTAGGATCCCCGGAGTCGAGTTGTAATGGATTTAAATTTTCTTTGCGACGATCTGGATTATAGCGATAAAGTGGCCAGAAGCCGCTTTGAACCGCTAATTTTTGTTGGGTAAGTCCAGTCGACATGTCTATGCCGTGAGAAATACAATTGCTATACGCGATGATAATAGAAGGACCACTATAGCTTTCAGCTTCTTTAATGGCGCGCAAGGCTTGGGCTTGATTGGCTCCTAGAGCAATTTGGGCTACGTAAATGTTCCTATATGTTGTCATCATAAGTCCCAAATCTTTGCGCGCTATGGGTTTTCCTGATTCGGCAAATTTAGCGACTGCTCCAAGAGGTGTAGATTTAGAAGCTTGTCCGCCAGTATTGGAATAAACTTCTGTGTCTAAAACCATAACATTTACTTTACGACCACTTGCCAGAACATGATCTAAGCCACCATAGCCGATATCATAAGCCCAGCCATCTCCACCTAAAATCCAAATACTGCGTTTGACCAAATGATCTGCCAGTTGAGATAGGCGTTTAGATTTTTCATCGGTGCTTTTTTGTAGAATATTTTGTAGAGTTTTAACACGTTCACGCTGAGTAGCGATAGATTTTTCATCGTTGCTTACTGCTCCAGCAGTTAAATCTCGTACTAAATCTTCGCCTATTGTGGAGCGTAGTTCTTGTAGTAATTCTAAAGCTTGTGCGACAGCGATATCTTCTGCTAGTCTAAAGCCTAAGCCAAATTCAGCATTGTCTTCAAATAATGAATTTGACCAAGCTGGACCTTGGCCTTGGCTGTTTTTAGCCCAAGGTGTAGTTGGTAAGTTACCGCCATAAATCGAAGAGCAGCCGGTGGCATTTGCAACTAACATACGATCGCCAAACATTTGACTTAAAATTTTCACATAAGGCGTTTCGCCACATCCAGCGCAAGCTCCGGAGAACTCAAAAAGCGGTTCTAAATATTGCAGATGACGTCCCGCAATGAGATCTAAATTTGTTCTGTCGTTATTAGGTAATGAATCAAAAAAGGCAACATTTTCCTTTCCAGTAGCCCAAAATGGTTCTTTTTCTTTGATCATAATGGCTTTTTCTTTTGGATCAGTTTTGCTTACCCCTGGGCAGATAGCTTGGCATAAACCGCAGCCAGTGCAGTCTTCTAAATAGACCTGCAATGTAAATTTTTTGTCATCCCCCAGTTTTTTGTCGCGAGCAGGAGCTGATTTGAAACCACTTGGTGCTTTAGCCAAAAGATCAGGAGAATAATATTTAGCGCGAAGAACAGCATGTGGACAAACTAAGCCACACTGCCCGCACTGAATGCAAAGTTCTGGGTTCCAATCAGATACATCTAACGAAATATTACGTTTTTCCCACTTAGTTGTTGCCGTGGGATATGTCCCATCATTGGGTAATGCGCTTACTGGTAAATCATCACCATGTCCGGCCATCATTGGCGCTAAAACTTTTTTCACAAAGTCTGGAGCTTGGGCACTTACCACTTTTTGTAATTGGCATGCGTTTTTATCAGCTTCTTTCGGGACTATTACTTCTTTCAAATTAGCTAATGTTGCGTCGACGGCAGCGAAATTTTTCTTCACAACCTCTTCGCCTTTCTTGCTATAAGTTTTTTGTATGGACTTTTTGATCTTAGTGATGGCATCTTCTTTGGGTAAAACATTGGAAATTGCAAAGAAGCAGGTTTGCATGATAGTGTTGGTGCGCCCTCCCATGCCATTTTCTTCTGCTACCTTATAAGCATCAATCACGTAGAATTTAATCTTTTTCTGGATGATGGTCTCTTGAATTGGACAAGGAAGCTCTTTCCAAATAGATGCAGCATCATGAGGGCTGTTTAAAAGAAACACGGCATTTTCAGTAGCATGTTCCAAGACGTTAATTTTTTTGACGAATGGAAAATGGTGGCAGCCAATAAAATTAGCTTTAGTGATTAAATAAGGCGCCAAAATTGGTTCTGGTCCAAAGCGCAAATGCGATACGGTTTGTGAACCAGATTTTTTGGAGTCATAGACGAAATAGCCTTGCGTATAAAGATCTGTTTCTTCGCCGATAATTTTTATAGTGTTTTTATTGGCACCAACAGTTCCATCTGAACCCAAGCCATAGAACAAAGCTTGCGTAACCTTATCAGACAAGATATTTAGTGTTGGATCATAAGGTAAGCTAGTTTTGCTTACATCGTCATTTATTCCAACGGTGAAATGATTTGCAGGGAACAGACATGTCTGTTCCTTACTCAATTCATCGAAAACTGCTTTGACCATTGCGGGTGTGAATTCTTTCGAACCTAAACCATAGCGTCCGCCGATGATGTTTGGCATACCATTGGTAAATGAGTTAGCTTGTTTCTTGGCTTCTTCTAATGCGGTTATGACATCTTGATAAAGTGGTTCGCCAAGAGAGCCTGGTTCTTTGGTGCGATCTAGAACAGCTATAGCCCGAACGCTTTTTGGTAGAGCAGCTAAGAAACACTCACTTGGGAAAGGTCTAAATAAGCGAACTTGTAATACGCCAACTTTTTTACCTTGGGTTTCTAAGTAGCGTACAGTTTCGCGTACCGTAATCGCTCCGGAACCCATAATAACTATGACATATTCTGCATCTTTGGCACCGAAATATTCTACCAAATCGTAGTTTCGACCGGTCAGTTCTTTTAATTTTTTTAAGTTTTTTTCAACAATAGCTGGAGTTGCGGTATAAAAAAGATTTGATGTTTCGCGAGCCAGAAAATAAACATCAGGATTTTGTGCAGTTCCGCGTATAAACGGATGGTCAGGATCTAAAGCGCGTTCACGATGTTTGGCAACTAATTCATCGTCTATGAAAGCGTGAAGTATATCGTCGGATAAGGATTCGATCTTATTGATTTCATGACTAGTACGAAAACCATCGAAGAAATGTACAAATGGAATCCTGCTTTCTAACGTAGAAGAATGAGCTATTAAAGCCATGTCATGAGCCTCTTGAACGTTGGCAGAGCAGAGCATTGCCCAGCCAGTGCTGCGCACGGCCATGACGTCGCTATGGTCACCGAAAATAGACAGTCCTTGTGTGGCTAAAGATCTGGCCGAAACATGTAAAACTGCTGAGGTGAGTTCACCAGCAATTTTGTACATATTGGGTATCATGAGAAGAAGACCTTGGGAGGCGGTATAACTAGTAGTTAGTGTCCCGCACTGCAATGCGCCATGCATAGCTCCAATTGCTCCGCCTTCGCTTTGCATTTCCATTACCTGAGGGACTCGGCCCCAAATGTTCTTTTTGCCTTCACTGGACCATAAATCAGCTAGTTCACCCATGGTGCTAGAGGGTGTGATTGGGTATATAACGTTTAAATCAGTTACGCGATAGGCAACGCTTGCACATGCTTCATTGCCATCAATACTTATTTGTTTTTTGTTGTTTTCTGTCATGATTTCCTCTTATGTGAATTATTAACTTAAAGGACACATTAATCCAAGGGAGCAATACTCTCAACACTTTTTTTATTTTCGATCTGTAATTTTTTTGCGACTTTTTTGATGTCCTCATCTGGAGGCAAAGACTCTGGCCTGATCCCTCGTTCAAGAAGAGTTTTTCGAACACTTTGATTATTTGTAATATGTTCGCTAGATATTTGCGTTTCTGTTTTCATTTGTTGAGTCTTTGCGTTAAATATTGTGATTTCAGTAGCAAAATCTTTAGCTTTTAAGATAATGGTTGGGGCAAAATCAGCTAGAGATCGGTCTTTAGGGACATTCCATCTATTTTTCATTTGTTCAGTGGAATAACCAAACAGAGCTTTATCACCCTTGCTTCTAATAATACCAAAATTTTTAACGCTTCCAGTTTGTTCAAAAATAATACCAGAGAGTTCTTTTTCTGTATTAGCTAGTTTTTTTCTAGCTGATATTCTTTCTGACTCTAAAATTCTTTTTTCTATTAATTCCAGTTTCCTGGTTTGAATGGCGAAATAAGTTTGCGCGAAAGCAATTTCTTCTTTTCTCGGATCACCATTTTGTGCAATAAGATAGCAAGCATAGCGGGTGAGCATTATATCTTGAATTTCGGTTTCAGCACTAGAGCCAAGAGAGACCATTTTGCTGACGTCAGCAAAATGGTCTGAGACCGCATGGTTAGAGGTTTTGCAAGCTATTTTGGCTTTATCAACAACGTTAAGAAAATTTCTCCACTGAGTGTATCCTAACAGAATTTGTAAATCGCGAGCTAGCCAAAATTCAACTCCATTCTTAGTTGTTTTAGCGTAAGATTCAAAGTTATTTGTTAGTGATCTAATGATTTCTGTTTTCATATTTTGGTACCTAGACAAAAATAAATATTTATTGTTTTTATTTTATTCCCTGTCCATTTACCATGTAGCCGTTTCTATCCAAAATAAAAAAGATCCTCTTTTTCGAGTGTAAAATTGCGACCATTTTGCTGACGTCAGCAAAATGGTTTGAGGCCAATGTTTATCGATGTTTACCCATGTAAAACATTTGCTGCATACAGTGTGTTTTCCATTAAAGTTGCAACTGTCATTGGGCCAACTCCGCCCGGCACGGGTGTAATCCAGCTAGCTTTTTCTTTGGCGATCTCATATTCCACATCTCCAACGATTTTGCCATCCGGTAGGCGATTTATGCCAACATCGATAACGATAGCGCCTTCTTTGATCCATTCGCCTTTCACTAAATGCGGCACGCCAGCGGCGGCGACTACTAATTCCGCTTGTTTGATAAAAGGCACAATATCTTTGGTGAAAATATGGCAGACATTGACTGTTGCATTTACCATTAAAAGCTCCAGAGCCATAGGCTTGCCGACTATGTTCGACGCGCCAATTATACAGGCATTGATGCCTTCTAATTTTTTGTCAGTGCTTTTTAAAAGAGTCATGACGCCTTTTGGTGTGCAAGGGCGTAGTTGCGGTCTGCCAATAGCAAGACAACCTAAGTTGTATGGATGAAAGCCGTCTACATCTTTGTCTGGGCGAATGCGCTCTAAAACTTTATTGGAATTTATATGCTGTGGAAGTGGTAATTGTACTAAAATGCCATCAATCACAATGTCATTATTCAACTTGTCGATAAGCTCTAACAGAGCTGTTTCGCTTACGTCGCTGGGTAAATCATAATGTTTAGAAAGCATGCCAACTTTTTCACAAGTTTCGCGTTTCTTTTTTACATAAATTTGCGAAGCTGGGTTTTGCCCAACAATAACTACAGCTAGTCCTGGAGCTCGAAGTCCTGCATCCACGCGTCTTTTAACATTTTTTGCTATATCCTCGTGAAGTTTTTGGGCTATGCTTTTTCCGTCTATAATTTTTGCTGTCATGGGTTACCTTTAAATTAATTATGAGTGATGAATTATGAATGATAAATTTTATAAAAAAACATGTCTATAAGATTTACTTATAAATCAATCGGTTATAATTTTAAATACAACTCTATGTAACTTCTTGGAAAGTTACTGTAACTCAGAATCTATAATTCATAATTAGCTAGTAATTGTTCTGCGGATTTTACCAACAATGGTTTTATAATTTTTTTCTGTTACTTCAAAAATTTCTGAACCCATAATGAACGTATCTGCGCCAGCTTTGCGTATTTTAGATAGATTGCTAATTTTTACTCCACCATCTACAGCAATGCGAGTCGATTTAATTTTATAGTGATCTAGCATAGATCGGGTGGCTTTGATTTTTTCTAGTGCGCTTGGAATAAACTTTTGTCCCGGAAAGCCTGGGTTGACCGACATGATGAGTATAAAAGAAAGTTGATCTAAGACATATTCTAAACACTCGAGCGATGTGGCTGGGTTCAAGGCTAGTCCTGCTTTACAGCCAGATTCTTGTATTAGTTTCAGGCTGCGCTCGACATGTTTAGAAGCTTCCGGGTGAAAGCTTATTTGAGTGGCCCCAGCTTTGGCGAAATCTACAATTAGATTATCTACCGGCTCGGTCATAAGGTGCACATCGATTGGAGCAGTTACACCAAAATTTCTTAAAGATTTACAAACCAGGGGACCAACTGTTAGGTTTGGTACGTAATGGTTATCCATGACGTCGAAATGAATAGTATCGGCGCCAGCTTGGAGTACATTGGTACATTCTTCGCCAAGACGCGCAAAGTCGGCTGAAAGAATAGATGCAGATATTAATGGAGTTAGTTTGGACATTGGTGTGCAATTCTAAACCAGAGAAGGAGGTTTTGGAAGTACGAAATTTGGGAAGATTTGGAACAGGGTTATCAATTGTTTGAAAACATGTCTGCGTGTTTTTATTATAAATCAATGAGTTGAAAATTTAAGTGCGGTTTTGATGGCTTTGGAGATTTAAACTATTAAGGTTGTAATAGATGAATTTAATCAATTCTCAACGACTTACAAAATCCCCCCTTGACTTTAACTAAAACGCCACTATATTAATTAGCACTCAATGCTCGAGAGTGCTAAATTTGATTTCTTCGAGCAATTTTTATTTTTTTAACAATCTTTAATATCTTCAAGAGGAGATAAAAAATTATGGCAATTAAATTTCGTCCATTACACGACCGAGTTGTCGTGCAACGTTTAGATGATGAACGTAAAACTGCTGGCGGTATTGTTATACCAGATACAGCCAAAGAAAAACCTATGAAAGGTAAGGTCGTCGCTGTAGGTAAAGGTAAAATTTTAGAAGATGGCAAGGTGCAAGCTTTAGCTGTTAAAGTCGGCGATGAAATCGTATTTGGTAAATATTCTGGCACAGAAGTCAAAATCGATAGTGGCGAATACGTCATTATGCGCGAAGATGACATTATGGGCATAATTGAAAAGTAAATTATTGAGGAGAAATAACAATGGCAGCAAAAGAATTAAGATTTTCCGATGACGCACGTCATATCATGCTACAAGGCGTTGACATTTTAGCCGACGCAGTTGGTACAACAATGGGCCCCAAAGGTCGTAATGTTGTAATCGACAAAAGCTATGGTGCACCAACTATCACTAAAGATGGCGTGACAGTCGCAAAAGAAATCGAATTGAAAGATAAATTCATGAATATGGGCGCCCAGATGCTCAAAGAAGTTGCGTCTAAAACTTCTGATATCGCTGGCGACGGTACTACAACAGCAACGGTATTGGCCCGTGGAATTTGTGTGGAAGGCAACAAATACGTTACTTCTGGTATGAACCCAATGGATTTAAAGCGTGGTATTGACTTGGCTGTGAAAGCTGTGGTCGATCACTTAAAGAAAATTTCTAAACCATGTTCCGATGACAAAGCAATTGCCCAAGTTGGCACAATTTCTGCGAATGCTGATGAAGCGATTGGCGAAATTATTGCTAAAGCTATGGCTAAAGTTGGTAAAGAAGGCGTTATTACTGTTGAAGATGGTTCAGGCTTAGAAAATGAGCTAGACATCGTCGAGGGTATGCAATTCGACCGTGGTTATTTATCACCGTACTTCATCAACAATCAACAAAGCATGTCGGCTGAATTAGAACATCCGCATATTTTAGTAGTAGACAAGAAGATTTCTAACATTCGTGAAATGCTTCCTGTTCTCGAAGGCGTTGCCAAGTCTGGTAAACCGCTTTTGATTATTGCTGAAGATGTGGAAGGCGAGGCTCTTGCTACATTAGTAGTCAACAACATTCGCGGTATTGTGAAAGTTGCAGCAGTTAAAGCCCCAGGTTTTGGCGATCGCAAGAAAGCGATGTTGCAAGACATAGCAGTTTTGACAGGCGCAAAAGTTATTGCTGAAGAAATTGGCTTAACTCTAGAAGGTGCTACTTTAGCAGATTTAGGTACAGCAAAACGCGTTATTATTACCAAAGACAACACAACTATTATCGATGGTCATGGTGATGTTAAAACTCTTAAGGGTCGTATTGAGCAGATTAGGCACGAAGTAGAAGCTTCTACTTCTGACTATGATCGTGAAAAACTACAAGAGCGTTTGGCCAAACTTTCTGGCGGCGTAGCTGTCATCAAAGTTGGAGCTTCTACTGAAATCGAAATGAAAGAAAAGAAAGCTCGCGTAGAAGATGCTCTTCATGCAGTACGTGCTGCAGTAGAAGAAGGCGTGGTTCCTGGCGGCGGTGTTGCATTACTTCGTGCTGTCAAAGAACTCGACAAGACCAAAGGCGCTAATCACGATCAAGATATGGGTATTGCCATCATCCGTCGTGTTCTCGAAATGCCACTTCGTCAAATCGTAAGCAATGCCGGTGAAGAAGCTTCAGTGGTCTTAAATAAAGTTGCTGAAGGCAAGGGCAATTTTGGTTATAACGCTGCTTCAGGTGAGTTTGGCGATATGATCGAAATGGGTATTTTGGATCCAACCAAAGTAACTCGTTCAGCTCTGCAAAATGCAGCTTCAATAGCAGGTCTTATGATCACGACTGAATGCATGATTGCTGAGATGCCAAAGAAAGATGAATGTTGTTCAGCCGGCGGCCATGGCGGCGGTATGGGCGACATGGGAGGAATGGGCGGCATGGGAGGCATGATGTAAGCTTGTTTCTTTATATTCAATCCAAAAGGGGGCTTCGTGCCCCCTTTTTTGTTGAGTTGTGCTAAAATGTTAGCTGGATTTAAAAACAAGGGATGATACAAATTATAGGTAATTGAGGTATGGTTTTATGAAATCTACGAAAAAAAATAATAAACAAGTTGTTCCAAATAATAGTTTTACTGAGTTTTTACTTTATACCACTCCAGTAGGGAGAGTGAAAGTAGAGATCTTTGTACATAATGAAAATATTTGGCTTACTCAAGATAAAATGGCTCTTTTGTTTGACGTACAAAGGCCAGCTATAACCAAGCATTTGAAAAATATTTTTGAAAGCAAAGAGTTAGATGAGAACTCAGTTAGTTCCATTTTGGAACATACTGCCGAAGATGGGAAAAGATATCCTACAAAGTTTTACAATCTAGATGCGATTATTTCCGTTGGATATCGAGTTAATTCCTCCCAAGCGACGCTTTTTCGTATTTGGGCGACTGAAAGACTTAAAGAATACATAATCAAAGGTTTTACCATGGATGATGAGCGGCTTAAAAACCCTCATAATATTTTTGGAAAAGATTACTTTGAGGAGCAACTGGCTCGTATAAGAGATATTCGATCTAGTGAAAGACGCCTATACCAAAAAATCACTGATATATACTCACAGTGTAGTGCGGATTATTCGCCAGATAGCGATATAACTAAACGATTTTTTGCAACTGTACAAAATAAACTTCACTTTGCGATTACTGGCAAAACCGCTGCAGAAATAATAGCTGATAGAGCGGATAGCAATAAACCAAATATGGGATTAACTGTTTGGAAAAATTCCCCTAAAGGCAAGATTCGTGAAACTGATGTGGTAATTGCTAAAAATTATTTACAAGAAAAAGAACTTGACCATTTGAATCGCATTGTAAGTATGTACCTTGATTTTGCTGAAATGCAGGCGCAACGTGGTATTCTTATGTATATGAAAGATTGGATATTCAAGTTGGATGCCTTTTTAAAGTTTAATGAACAACAAATCTTGGATAATGCTGGACTAGTCAGTCATGAAGTAGCGGAGTCGCTTGCTTTGAGTGAGTATGATAAATATAGGGTGATCCAAGATAAGAACTATATTTCCGATTTTGACCGCGAAGTTAAAAAACTGTTGGATGAGGAAAAAAAGTAGAGGACAGGTATGCTTGTTTTACTACTTAATTAAACCAGCATCTCTATCAGCAGACTTGGTTCCGGCTTCAAGAATTTTATAGGTATAATCAGAAATAATACCGGCTGCGAATTTTTCTTTGGCTTCTACGATCATGGGTTGACCATGTTCAACTAATAGTTTTCGTGTCGAAGTTGTGATGCGGTCTAGGTCGGATTCCAGTAATTTCTCTCTCACGGCTTCTGTAAAAACTAAATATTCGCGCAGAGCAACTTGTTTGCCATCAACGGTGGGTACTAGTTTTTGCCAGACAATCAAACGTAGTGTTTCAATAATATCTATGGATCGACCATGGCGCTCATCGGCAGGGAAGTTGCCAACTAGACGACGAATGGTTTCAGCAACGCCAGTAGTATGCAAAGTAGTGTAGACGGGATGTCCGGTTAAGGCGGCTTCTAAGACCGCTGCCATGGTTTCTGCGTCTCTTGATTCACCAACTAAAATTAAACGTGGCTTTCTGCGTAGGGCGTTACGTACGCCTGCCGCAAAAGAAGGTAAATCGCGAGGAATTTCCGATTGACTTACCACAGCCGTTGGCTTATCTAGGGAATCGAAGACAAATTCTATAGGAGATTCATAAGTCAGGACTTTACGATTAGCATTTGGATTTTCGACGATACTACGAATAATAGCGGCAAGCAGGGTGCTTTTACCGGAACCAGTAGCGCCAGTTATGTAGACCACGCCTTCTTGCGGAGCAAGAGCATCGATAATTTTTTGAGGTAAATTTAAAGAGGTGAGAGCTGGTGGCTCGGCTGGAATAGTACGAATAGTGATCTGCAAACCGTGATGCCCTTCAACTTGGCAGCCAGTGGCATTGACACGATAGCGGTAGCGCTCGATGCGAGTTGGCCTAAATTCATAGTGCGTATCGACGTCTGTACCACTTAAAAGTTGTGCAGTTCCATTTGGACCATAGATAGCATTTAGTAAATCTCCAACTTCTGTAGTAGATAATTTACGTTTGGTTATTTTGTGTAATCTGCCGCGGACATCGACTATTACTGGCTCGTTACTTTGAATCGTTATATCAGAAGCACCAATTCGGCTACAAAAACCGAGCAGCATTTCTAATTCGTTAGCGCCAAAGCGTAAAGGTTCTTTGGGTAGTACAATTTCTTGTGTTTGTTGTTCCATAAAGTTTATTTTATTTTTTCCATGAGACTTTTTAGTTTAGCATCGATGCCGGCAGCGCCTTTGCTACTTGACTGCCACGCCTCATCATCTTCATTGCCTTCTTTGATGGTCATAACAGGTTTCCAAGCTTTACTGTTAGCATTTAGTTCGGAAATAGCGGTGATGCGAAGTACTCGATCGTTAATACGTAAATTATTGCCTCCACCGGTGATACCTAAATCAGCTTGAGAAACGAATGGAGCACTGACAATTTTTTGCGCATATAACTTGCGATATAAAATCATGCCGACAAAGTCCCGATGCAGTCTTCCAATATTAGCAGAGAAAATTTCTGCAGATTGATCTAGTCCGGCTTGCCAGCCTTTGCTTAGAGATAAGTTCCAAATCTCCCTTTCTTCATTGTTTTTGGGAAGTAAGGTTGGATCTGGATCGTCAGGCTTTTTGAAGTTCATCCACAAATAATCGCGCCATGTTGGTGCTGCGGTGATAAAGCGTGCTGGAAAAACGATTTGGTAATCGCGATCCGAGAGACGAATTGTCTCATTGTTATCCAAGTTTAATGTGTTGTGTCCCTCGACTAATACTGGCGGTAAAACATTGTGATCGAGAACTAAAGAATTGAAGTTGAAAATTCGGTCCAATGTTCGACTTTGTTGTTGCAACATGTCGTTAATTTGTTTGGAACGCCAAGCTAAGGCTGCTTGTGCGCCGACTCCGCCAGCAGTTTCTTGTAGGGCGGCTTTGCGAATTTTGTTGATAGCAAAAGGAGTGACGTTTTTAAAAGCAGGAATGTGATTCAAACCATCGGAAGCGCCTTTATCAGCGCATCCACATAGAAAAAGCAGTGAACAAGCAAAAATTATTTTAGTTTTTTGCATAGCGCAACTCAATCACTTTATTAGCTGCGTAAATAGCTACATTAGCTCTGCGCCCACACTGAAAGTTTGCATCTCTTAGAACATCAGCTAATGGCGTGTTGTGTGCAGTAATCGAGATTATAATTGGAATCGCTGGGGATTTGCCTAAAATGCGCATGCGATAATTTGAAGTTTTAGCTAGTTTTTCTACAAATGCCCCGATGGGTCCGGTCCAGTCCACTGATATCAGTTGTGCCATGCCAATCATATCAGCATCAACAGGACTGGCCATTTGTCTGGCTGGATGGGAAGCGCGTTCAATAGCCGCTAATTCTTGCAAGGAATCACTAATTGATTCTGCTGATTTAGCTAATTTAGCTTCAGCAACATGAACATCTTGTTCATCAGATTGTAAAGCTATGGTGGCTTGACGATTGCTGCAACCGAACAACAGAGCAGTGCAAAGGCCAAGACTCAGAATGAAAATAATTCTTTTTTTTATCCGCATGTTACTCGCCAAATTTTCCTTAATGCAGTTTGCCAAGAACCACTAGCACTGTCAAGTTTTGTACTGGACTAAAATTATGATTTTTCTACTATGTTTTGGGTGGTCGATTTTTCATCATGTGTTGTTTGGTAAGGAGGGATTGAAAGCAGCTCTGGTACTGTTACGAAGCTATATCCTTTTTCTTCTAGCCGATCAATTATTATAGACAAAGCTGCGACGGTTTTACTGCGTTCGCCACCTCCATCGTGCAAGACAATAATGGAACCAGGGCGGGCTAATTTTAGAATATCAGCCGCGATTTTATTTGCGGTCGTTTTTTTTATGTCGTAATCGTTAGTGATGTCATCCCACAGGATAGTTTTATAGCCAAGTTCGGCAGTGATTTCAGCGGAAGCATTAGAACAGACGCCATAAGGTGGGCGAAATAATGCAGGCACAGCTCCTGTCATGCCATAAATTAAAGCGCTATTCTTTTGTAATTCCGGGGCTACTTTTTCGCTAGGTAAAGTAGAGAAATTAGGATGTGAAAAAGAATGATTACCGATGACATGGTGGGCATTATATATTTTTTTTATTAAATCCGCATGATGAGCTACATCCTCGCCAACGACAAAAAAAGTAGCGTGTATATTGTGTTTGGCGAGTATATCTAATACTTCTTCTGTATATTTTCCATTCGGACCATCGTCAAAACTTAGAGCTACAATTTTTTTATCGGTCCTGATGTGTCGAACGCCATGACATCTTTGTGTGGCGGCAAGCCAACGCAAACGCCTTCTTTCTTGTGTTGAGACGTTTATATCTGCCTCTGGGATTGTTGCTGCTGATTCGTGTACTTCGGGTTTGTTTTCTTCTGTAGGAATTGTTTTTTCTGGAATAGTAGATGGAATTGTAGTGGGAACTGTGGCCAGAATAGGAACTTCGATTTTTTGGGTGTCTGGCGAGTTTATTGTTGTTATTTCTGCTGTGGGTTTTATGGTTTCTATAGGTTCTGCTGCTTTATTTTCAACAGCTACAGGCTCTGGGCTACTGTCTTCTTCGAATTGCCTGGCAAAATATGGAAAATGCTTTTGTTGTATGAAGTGCGAAAGGCCTTCTTCATATTTGGTCACTTTGTCTTTCCATAACTCTATGGCTCCATTTTCGGTTAGAGCAAAGGCATAGGAACTGGAAAGTAGTGTTATCACGAAGACGAAAGGTAAAAAGAGTTTTTTAAACATACAATTAGCTCAATGTAGCTGGAATTAGAAGTAGCAATCTTCATCGAGAGTGGAAAATTTTGCAAGGATTTTTTGATGTTTTAAGATTTTTAAAGAAAAAGAGTGATTAGTGATTTCTGCAATTTTTTCTTGAAAGTGCCAAATTACGGTGTAAAATGAACTTATGTATGTCAGATTACTAGAAAAACCATTGACCGGTAAGAAGAGTTTTTTTCTTTTTGGTCCACGAGGTACGGGGAAAACTTCTTGGTTGAGGAGTAAAGTTTCCGATTGTATTTACTTGGACTTATTGGAGGCTCAGGCATTTAATAAATTTGTTGCAAATCCAGAAAGGTTGGAACTTTCTATTCCAACAGGTTATAAACATTGGATAATTATTGATGAAGTCCAAAAAGTTCCCGCTCTTCTCGATGAAGTACATCGTTTGATTGAAAAATATCGCTATAAGTTCGTGCTTACCGGTTCAAGCGCTAGAAAACTTCGCCATGGTGGGGTTAATTTATTAGCTGGTCGAGCACTAACTTACTTCATGCACCCACTAACAGCAATCGAACTTGGAAAGGATTTTAATTTAAAGAGAGCCATTTTGTATGGTGGATTACCTGGTATTATTACAGGTGAAGAACCACTACAATCTTTGGCTAGTTATGTTCAAACATATTTATACCAAGAAGTCCAACAAGAAGGGTTGACTAGAAATTTAGAAAATTTTGCGCGTTTTTTAGAGAGTGCCAGTTTTTCCCAAGGTTCTCTGCTAAATATTTCTGCAGTTGCTCGTGAATGTAGTGTGCATCGTAGATTGGTAGCAAGTTATTTTGAAATCTTAGATGATTTATTAATTGGTTATCAACTGCCGCCTTTTACAAAGCGTTCTAAACGTAGGTTAGTAGCGCATCCTAAGTTTTATTTTTTTGATGTAGGGGTATTTCGATCTATACGACCGCAAGGGCCGTTGGATTTAGAGGAGGAAATAGATGGTCCAGCCTTAGAAACGCTCTTTTTGCAACAATTGCGCGCAATTAATGATTATTTTTCTTTTAATTATAAGCTTTATTATTGGAGAACTGGCGATGGAGCAGAAGTAGACTTTATTGCCTATGGTCCCAATGGCATGCACGCTTTTGAAATTAAACGTTCTAATAGGTGGGGTGAATCTGATTTGCATGGCTTGAAAATTTTGGGACACGATTATCCAGTCGCTCAGCGTTATTTAGTTTATTTAGGTAATAAAACTGAATATTTTCGGGATATCAAAATTGTTCCCATACAAGAATTATTATTCGATCTACCTAACGTTTTAGAAAAAAAATAACTGTTTACAAAACATCCTTAAATTCTGCAGGTATTTCTATTTCTTCAGGTGGTATGTGAGCTATTTTGCCTTTGGCATGGAAATCTCTGTTGTGGTATATAAATTGGTACCGAGGGTCGGAATCGAACCGACACGGTGTTGCCACCACCAAATTTTGAGTCTGGCGCGTCTACCAGTTCCGCCACCCCGGCTTCAAATGAAGGAGCGTATTGTAAATGTTGTGTTATGCTTATGCAAGTAGCTGATTTTGACTTTATCTTACCGCCAGAACTAATCGCCCAGCATCCGCTGCTGGAGCGAAGTAGCAGTCGTCTTTTGTGTTTGAATAAAAACACTGGTGAAATTTTACATAAGAAATTTAAAGACTTGCCAGAGTTTTTGCGTCCTGGTGATCTTTTGGTTTTTAACGATACTAAAGTTATTCCAGCGCGTTTTTTTATGCATAAATCTAGCGGTGGCAGAGTGGAAATTTTGCTGGAACGAATTTTAGGAGAGAAAAAATTCTTAGCGCATGCTCGGGCTAGTAAATCTTTAAAAATAGGTACGCATTTATATTTCAATGAAGAAGATGTGAGGAAATTTCCAATTTTGGCGGAAGTTTGTTTGGAAGTAATTTCTCGTGAAGATGATTTGTTTGTTTTTGAGTTGAAAACTACAGGGGAAGATTTACCGGGGGAATTACGAGAGAGTTTAGATGTTTTGAGCTTGTGTGAAAAAATAGGTTCTATGCCGCTTCCGCCCTACATAGATCGTCCTGTGGAAATTTCGGACAAAGAAAGATATCAAACTATATTTGCCAAAGATTTCGGCGCAGTTGCTGCTCCTACAGCAGGACTACATTTCGATTTGGCAATGCTAGATAAAGTTAAGGATCTTGGTATAGATACAGCATTTGTAACGCTGCATGTTGGCGCTGGAACTTTTCAACCCGTGCGAGTTTTAGATATCAATCAGCATAAAATGCATAAAGAAAGAATTACGGTTAGTGAGGAAGTGTGCGCTAAGGTGAATGCTACTAAAAAACGCGGCGGAAGAGTTATCGCTATTGGAACAACTGTAGTAAGAAGTTTAGAAACGGCGATGCAAGAATCTAAAAAAAATAATTTTACAGAACTGAAAACTTTTACGGGCGAGACAGATATTTTTATTTATCCCGGCTATAAAGCGCAGTGCGTCGATGTGATTTTAACTAATTTTCACCTACCAAAATCGACGCTTTTGATGCTGGTAGCAGCTTTTGCTGGTTTGGATTTAATTAAAAAATCTTACAAAGAAGCCGTCGACAAACAATATCGTTTTTTTAGTTATGGTGATGCGATGTTAATTTTGTGATATGTTGTTTTTTATTTTATAATGCAAGTTTTTAGGCATGATATATAGAAGTGGTAAGAAAGATTAATTTATGAGTTGGTTTTCTAAATTATTAACAGCCAAAATTCATACCGACGCTAAAGGGAAAAAGGGTGTTCCCGAAGGCGTTTGGTCAAAGTGTCCGTCTTGCGGAGCTGTATTGTACGGCGCGGAGCTGGTGCGTACGTTATATGTTTGTCCAAAATGCGATCACCACATGCGTTTGACTGCAAGGCAAAGGATCGACCAAACTCTGGATGAGGAGCCGCGTACAGAACTTGCTACGGAAGTTCTTCCTGTCGACTTTTTGAAGTTTAAAGATAGCAAAAAATACAAAGATCGCTTACAGGCAGCGCAGAAAGCCACTGGAGAAAAAGATGCGCTAGTTGTTATGCAAGGATGTATTTCTTCTATTCCTGTGGTTGTATCTGCTTTCGATTTTTATTTTATCGGTGGGTCAATGGGATCGGCCGTGGGCGAGAAATTTGTACAAGCTGTGGACGCTTCTCTTAAACAAAGAATTCCGCTTGTGTGCTTTAGCGCAAGTGGTGGCGCGCGCATGCAAGAAGGATTAATTTCTTTAATGCAAATGGCTAAAACCAGCGCGGCTCTTTCAAGATTATCTGATGCTAAGATCCCTTTTATTTCGGTTTTAACTGATCCAACAACGGGCGGCGTTTCGGCAAGCTTAGCTACTTTAGGTGATATTATAATTGCTGAACCGAACGCTTTGATTGGTTTTGCAGGTCCGCGAGTTATAGAACAAACTGTCCGGCAGCAGTTACCAGAAGGCTTTCAAAGGAGTAATTTTTTATTGGAACATGGCGCAATCGATATGATTGTGCATCGTAAAGACATGCGCTCAACTTTAGCGCGCTTGTTGGCGAAGTTGACTCACCAGCGAGTAAAGTAATTTTTTGTTAAGAGGAAATTTATGGAAACACAATCTAAACAACGCATTGTTGGAGTAGTAGTTCTACTCATTTTGGTGGCAGCAATTGTGGCCTTGCTTTTTTATGGAGCGAAGCAAAATGAGAGTCTTGACTCAGGTAAGAAGTCTCAAGTTGATGCAAACAAGACCGAAGTGCAATTAACCCTGCCAGTTGACGGACAAAGTCAAACAGCATCGACAACTGGAATTGACAGAACTCCGCGCGGCACGGTTCCAGCTAATCGTCCAGTTCCAGTTAATGAGCAAACATCGGGTGAAGCAGCCCAACCACAAACACCACAAAATCCATCGACTGTAGCAAATACAACAGCATCTGACATGGTAGTAAATGATGGCAAAGTGGACAATTCAGCGTCAACTACGGCGCTAGCCCCTGCTAATTCTGCGCAAACACCAGTTGCTGCAATTCCAGCAAGTTCAGCGGCTCCAGCTACTGAAGCACCTGAGCCAGCTGCCACAGCAGAGGATGAAGAACCAGCCGTTGCAACAAAAGTCGCGACTCCTATCAATCAAAAGAACGCTAAAAAAGTCGTAAAAGTATACAAAAAAGCCCCGACAGTTAGCTATGCTAATCGCGGAGCTTGGGCTGTGTGTACAGGAAGTTTTATCGCTCCGCCTAATGCTGACAACATGGCAAAAAAATTAAGAGCACATGGCTACAAAGTTTATCGCGGTTTGGTTGTCACTAATAAAGGTGTTTTAAGTCAAGTTCTTGTTGGACCACTACCAACACGTGCTGCGGCTTTAGCTCTAGTAAAAGATTTGCAAAAGACAATGCATATTCGTGCCGTAGTTGTAAATACTGCTAAAATTGCAGCGAAGACAAAAGCTGCGAATAAAAAAGTCGTGCTTAAGAAAAAGAAAGTCAAAAAAGTTCTAATCCAGCAACCACAGGCGCAGTAATTAAATGCTAAATTGGGCTGATTATGCGATTTTGATTATCGTCGGTGTTTCGACTTTAGTCAGTTTGGTGCGCGGCTTTGTGCGTGAAGCAATTTCACTGTGCACATGGATTATCGCCGCTTGGATCGCATTCAAATTTAGTTCGCTTTGCGCTAATTTATTTATTGGTTACATTAAAACGCCATCGCTCAGATTAGTGGTGGCGTTTCTGATTTTATTTGTTGGAATTCTTATCATCGGCGCTCTCATCAATTTTCTCATCTACGAACTTATTTCTCACACTGGTTTAAGCGGCACAGATCGTGTTTTGGGTATGCTCTTTGGCGCTGGTCGTGGTCTTTTACTGGTCGGGGTTTTAGTACTTCTAGGTAACATGAGTGCTGCGACCAAAGACAAATGGTGGACCGATTCCGTTCTCATTCCTCGCTTTCAAGGCTTAGCCACTTGGCTTCATAGTTTCTTACCTGAAAAAATCAACGAGTGGAAAGACGACTCGCCGTAGCTGCTAGTTACGCGTTACTTTTTATCCACATCCGGCAACTAAAGTACTTGGTACTGACTTAGCGCCAATTGGGCACCAAGTCGGCACTAAGTCGGCACTAAGTTCAGAAGAGCTTAAGTTGATAGAATTTTGTCATATTGAACGTAACTTACAGGAAATGATGGAGTTATTGGGGTGGAAAGATAGAACTAAATTTCGGAATAAGTATATATATCCTCTTGCCCAGAAAGGATTGTTGGCAATGACAATTCCTGATAAGCCGCAAAGTAGTAAACAAAGATATATTTCTACCCGCAAATAGATAATAAACCCAGGTCAATAAAAACACTTTACTCCAAATAGTGACAGGTTCCGAACCTTTTTATTGTTTCATAACCTTGTCTACGCTCTCCTAGGTTCATATCCCTCTAACACATGTATGTTTTTACAAAGCTGCTATTTTGTTCTTGCATAATTTTTCTAATTTCTGTAAATTACCGCGCTAAATTCCTAACACTTAAAAAAGCCTTTGCTGCTAAGGGCAGTGTTTATGTGGCTTTTGCGCTGTTTCATTAAGTCTGATTAAAGAATTTAAATATTTTTCTTAACTAAGAATTCCTTAAGGTTGGTGTGTTAGGATTTTTTAGTGGGTAAAATTTTTTCAATTTTTTTATATAAAGTTTGGGGGTAATACAATATGCCATTAAGTAAAGCGAATGCTCAACGTTTAGGTTTTGCTGCCAGAACAATGAAAAGAATTTTTGATTTGGGTTGGTATGCATGGATAAATTATTGCTATTATAATTCTTCAGTTGGCCTAGAGGAACCACAAAAAGCAACCGAGAAGGTAGTTAATATGTTGTGTGACCCTGTTCTAGGTACTGATCCTTGCAACAAACCCACTCCTGGGCATCAAAGAAACCTATCTTGCGATATGGCGTGTCAAATGATTACGTCTGAGCCCTCAGAGTTGGATACTTTTTTTTCGGCTTTGTCTGAACGTGCATTGCTAGAATTTGTCTTAAATTTGCAATGGGATCTTAAAAACTGGAAAAGTGAAGTTACTATGGGTTTATTTTTAGGTACCTCAGCATTAAGCTTAGCTTGCCAATGTATCAATGTAGAAATGCGCTTTAGAGATGGTACGGTGAATAATCCTAAGACTGGCTCTGGGACTACAAGAAAATCTGGTTGTATGGACTTATCAAAGTCTATATTGGGCAAGGCTGATCGCGTGTTATGGGGCAATGACAATGCTCATCCTTCTTGGGTGAGTAGAGTTGTTGGGCTACTGAGTTTCGGTATGTATCTGGCAGCTTTCATACCCAAGGATATCAGAGAAGAGATCACCTCTGCTCTTGATCAGGTTACAACAGGGTATTTGCCAACAGCCGCACACAAGCTGCTTTCATATGGTGTTCCATTGGGAGCTAAGATAATAGGGAACTCTATGTGGGCTTACTCATCCGTTGCAGCGGCTAAAGAGATTGCTGATTTTCTGGGAGATGTTTTTGGAAAATGTTTAGCTCGGCTTTCGAAAGAAGTTGTTGTGATAGCGACGCTTCAAGAAGCTCAGAGCCTAAGTGACCAACATCTAGGGAGTGTTAATTCCGATGACGAAGTAATTGGTAGCCGCTTACTTTTGAGATCGGATGCTTCTAGCTCAAGTTCTGGTTGGTGTGGTGGTATATTTAGTACCACTAAGACAAAATCAGCAGCTTCGCGTGCTTCAACTTTCAGCTCAGACGAACCTTTTCAGAGAGCGTCATTCTCAAGTAGTTCTTCTTCGGCTGCTTCATCATCTATCCCTGTGCCTTCATCATCTAGCAGTTCCTCGTCCAGTCTAACGAATACTTCTGCTTCTTTTGGACGTTCTCCTGCGCGCCCATCTGCTCTTGCTAGCTCAGTTCTGTCCAGTAGTCCGCTTGTTAGTCATCAGCCGTCAGCACATGGGATGAACTAACAATCAGTAATAAGAAAGCACAAACTCCCCGCTCTGCGCCTTGCAGAGCGGGGGATTGTTCAGGTAAAAGATGAGATGATTGATTTTTATATTAAAACTGTGTTAAGATGCCAAAACTGCAGTATGCAAGCAAGTACCCATCCCAAAAAAATGGGTATTTTTGTGCTCCAGATATTAAGGTTTTATTAATTGAAAATTTTTCTTTAAGGTAAAAAGAAGAATAGGACAACTAGTACTTTAAATAGCAGAATTGAACTTTAAATTATAGATTGTTGATTATAAAGGAAATCTTGTAGACATGTTTTGATGCAATTATGAATGATGAAATATGAATGATAAGTTTTTTGTCGACATACCAATTCATAACTCATAATTTATAATTCATAATTATTTTAGGAAACTGCCATGATAAATATAAAAAAGATACTTTCTTTTGTTTTGGGTGTGGTGCTTCTCTATCCAGTAGTGATGGGAGCTAAGATTTGCCAACTGGGCGATAATTTAGCAGGGTGCGATGCGGCTTTAGATACTTTACAAACCCCTAATTTTTCCCAAGGTCCGTTGCCAAGTGCTAATTCCGCACAAAATCTTGCTTTCACCAGTAAAGATCTTGGCTGGCAGTGGCCGATAACTATTGGTGCGCAGTATAGCAAATTAGGCAATTACATGTTGCAAGCTAAAGTTGCTCAGGGCTTTAACGCTTACAATGCTTTCGCTTTGGCTATGGAACTTGGCAAATCTCAACGTCGTTATAGCGGTACTTACGGACATGCCTTCGATCAGCAGCAACGTTTAAAAGTAACGGCTGAATATTTAAAACAAAATTTAGATTTTAATTTCACTACAGGTACAGCCACGGAGTGGGTTGGGCAGGCAGCGTATGGCGCAGCTTATCAATATGTTTTACCAAAAGGAATTTTTAATGCGATTAACTTAAGCGTTGGTTTTAGTAAAGCTGATAATAAAGCGCTTAGCACAATTACTGATACAGTGGCAGGTACAGCCGATTATCGTCGTATTGCTGGTGCAGAAGATCGCATGGCAAGTGCTGGCGTTGATTTGTTGCCAACCAAAACTAGTTTACTTGGACTAGCTCTTAATTACGATTCAGTAAACTATGACACTAAATATCAGACAGTTACCAATCAAAATACCGTTGGGTTTGGTGCCACAGCCAGCTTAGAGCAATTAGTCACTGATGTTTTAAAATTTAAATTAAGTGCCAGTTCGCGTAAACCTTACAAAGAATATCAGGCTGAAGTCGATTGGTTATTGCCAACCGCTTACGGCACGCGTTGGGAAATGGCGTTTACCGGCGGTTTTACCAGAGGCGGTACAGATGGTTTGAGCAACGACAGTCGTTTTGGAGTTAATGTAAATTACAGTTTCGATGCCAATCCAAATTCTAGCAAGATGCCTTCTTACACAATTGGTTCGCGTAAAATTTTAGGCGATGATTTAGTACAATGGACTTCTACGCCTGCTGTTTATATGTCGCAAGTTTTGGCTGTCAAAGATGAATTAATGTTGCAATTAAGTGGTGTTACACCAAATTGCGGCAGTATAGCAGGTGGAACAAGCATAACTATAGCCGGCAGCAATTTGACGGATAATTTGGGTGCCACGTCAGGCACTTTGCCAGTTGTTTTAGTTGGTGGCGCGCAAGCTACAGGCGTTGCCGTTAGCGGTTCATCTATTACGGCTGTTACTCCAGCGCATGCTGCGGGAGCTGTGGATGTTACAGTTACAACGCCAAGTGGGCGTTCTGTAACGAAGTCTGGTGCTTATACTTATAATGCTGGTGTATGTGAATTCCTAATCAGTTCTGGTGCTAATGGCGTAGGTAGTAGTTCTGGACTATATGGTTTAGATGGTGGTGGATTAGAGATTGATGCTCGTTGTGGTAATAGACAATCTTTATTAGCAGCAAATGGTGCCAATGATTCTCCAAGCGCGTCTGTAACTATTGATGGTGTTCCAGCGGAAGTTGTTAGTGCTGACGGTAACAATATTACATTCCGTACGCCGCACGGTCCAAGTGAAACAAGTGGAAAAATGGGAAAGCCGT
The DNA here is from genome assembly GCA_041664965.1 of Gammaproteobacteria bacterium. Classification (GTDB taxonomy): domain Bacteria; phylum Pseudomonadota; class Gammaproteobacteria; order UBA9339; family UBA9339; genus JBAYJT01. Next base: position 1,690 of record JBAYJT010000014.1, on the reverse strand, counting down.
TAGACGTAGTTATAATCATGGGCGGTGTTACCTATACAATGCCAGCAGCGTTTACGTATTACGGAATTAAAGCCGAGCGCGAACAAGCAAGTAACAGTAATGATCAAAGAGGGGCGTATCTAGTTACTAGTAATCCAGTAGCATCAGTGCCGATTTTTGCCAGCGATATTCAAGTGCAATTAAACGGCCAAATTGTCCCTCCTTCATCGTATGTGAATAATCGTAATTCGCTTACACTGCAACCTAATGCAGCTGCGAATGGTGGATTGAAGCTCAAGGCCGGTCTAAAAGGCACACGAGAAGTATCAATAGCGGTAACAAATCAAGATCCAAGAGGTTTACAAGATACTAGCGCCACAAAGATTGAAGACGACTATCCTTCGTCGATTTTTCAACTAAGCCCCGTTTTTGCTTTAAGCGGCGGTGGAAAAGAAGTTACTATCAATGGTGCTGGCTTTACTTTGGATGCGGACGGTGCTCATAAAGTAGATGTTTATTGGGGTGCAGTAGACGAGAGTCATAAACTGCATTCAGATGAATATTCAGTAGACAATGCAAACCAAATTACGATCAAAAAAGTTCGTCCTGGAACTGGTTCTATTGATCTTACTATCCATGATCCAGGTGATCCTCCGGGTGGCCATCCTACAATGTTGGGGGCGTTTACTTATCTTGACTTGGCTTTAGACCATGATAGTGGAACAGAAAGCGATAGTATAATTATCAAAGCTAAGGATATTTCAACGACAGATAAAGTATTCGACACCAATGCTAGCGTAATGTTTCATTCAAACGATAAGGATGTAGCGCCTACGACCACAACAGTTGATCCAGGACAGCAACAAATCACAATTGCGGTGCCTAAATTAGAAGAAAATACTACATATGATGTTGTGGTAACTAATCCTACTAGCAAAGATACATTTACAATGCTAGGGGCCTTCAAATATTTAGGCAAATTAACGGTCACTGGTGTGGAACCCAACGCCGGTTTTATAAATGGCAAAAGACAAGTCATCGTCCAGGGCGATAATTTTCACACAAAACAAGGTGTCATCACAAAAGTACAATTTGGTAATAGTAAAGAAGTAACCGTCGATCCAAGTAATGTTACTGTAAAAGAAATTAAAGTTACAACGCCTGATATGCCAGTTGCTGGATCGGTGGATGTAACTGTTACGCAAGTAGACGGTGGTACGTGTACGGACACCAAGTCTGGCGCGTTTACTTATTACAATACTTTGGATCTAGATCGTAAGAGCGGACCTGCTGCGGGTGGGTATGATGTTACTTTTACTCCAGCCAATCTGGAGGATAAAGTTTTTGATGCCGCGGGTAATGTGACAGTATTGTTTGATGCTAAACCCGCAACTGTAGACACAGAAAAAAGTACAGAAAGTAAACTTGTTGTAAAAGTACCAAACAGAGATAGTAATGCTCCAAGCAAACCAGTTATTACTATTACAAATAACAATACTCATGATTCTTTGACATTGACAGATGCATTTACGTACAACGACAATCCAGAGATAGATCGCTTAAGTACATATGCAGGATTGTTAGAAGGAGGTAAAGAAGTTCAGATTTACAGTCAAACAGATAAGAAATTTGATCCTGCGATGCAAGCGGAAACACATGTATACTTTGATAAGGCGGAAGCGACAGTTAAGTCAGTAACAGCTGATGTAAT
>JBAYJT010000013.1:0-38097 GCA_041664965.1 Gammaproteobacteria bacterium | reverse complement strand
TCTTCTAACTCGCTGACTGCTTTCATAACGTACTCCTTTCTTTTTAGTAGATTAAAGTTTTACGTTATACTTCAGCGAGTTATCTTTTTCAATCTAAACTTTGTCGTGTACAAAGGTTTTTTATTACGCCCCTACAGGGCTTGGATTATTATGTATACATTTACCCAGCCCAAGGTCGCCCTGGGGGAAATATGTAAACGCGCCAGGTTTTTAAAATATAAAAAGGTTTTTAGAACATAAATTATGCACGAAAACGAAAAAAAAATATTTACCTTATGGGAACGTTGCCTAGCTGAGTTGAAAGATTCGGGCGATATTTCGGAAGATCAATTTGGAACTTGGCTGAGTCCTCTGCAAATCGAAGCGCGGCAGGAAGTTTTGTTTTTGTTTGCGCCCAACCAGTTTGTTTTGGATTATGTAAAAGAGCATTTTTATGCCAAATTAGAGAAGGAAGTGCAAAAGATTTTTGGCGAAACTTGGAAGTTGCAGTTGGAAGTTGGTAGCCGAAATTCTTTTGATAAAATTTTTGCAGATGACAATAAATCAGCCGAGCGGAATGTCGCTAAAAATGCTTCTGGCAAGGCAAAAGCTGAGCAACTTGGCTTTGCGCGCTATGGTCATCTCAATGCAGCTTTTACTTTTACCAATTTTGTGGAAGGTAAATCTAATCAGCTCGCTCGGGCTGCGGCTATGCAAGTTGCTTCTAATCCTGGCAAAGCTTACAACCCACTGTTTCTCTATGGTGGCGTTGGCTTAGGTAAAACGCATCTCATGCACGCTATTGGTAATTTTATTTTAAAGAACAAACCAGAAGCCAGAATTCTCTACGTGCATTCCGAGCGCTTTGTTTCTGATATGGTAAAATCATTGCAGCGCAATGTAATTGATGATTTCAAGCGCTTTTATCGTTCTTTAGACGCTCTTTTAATCGATGATATTCAATTTTTTGCTGGTAAAGAAAGATCTCAAGAAGAGTTTTTTCATACTTTTAATGCGCTCTTTGAAGATCAGCAGCAGATTATTCTTACTTGTGATCGCTATCCAAAAGAAGTGGAAGGCTTAGAGGAGCGCTTAAAATCTAGGTTTGGTTGGGGTTTGACTATAGCGATTGAGCCGCCAGAATTAGAAACGCGAGTAGCGATTTTGCTGAGTAAAGCGGAAAAATCGCAAATTACTCTGCCATCAGAAGTAGCTTTTTTTATCGCCAAGCATATTCATTCCAATGTGCGTGAATTAGAAGGTGCTTTGAAGCGTGTAGCGGCTAACTCTCATTTCACCGGTCAGCCAATTACGCTAGAATTTGCCAAAGATGCTTTGAAGGACTTGCTGGCGCTCAGGGCTCGCATGGTTACTATAGAAAATATACAAAAAACGGTTGCGGAATATTTTAAAATTAAAACGATAGATTTAATCTCTGCACGGCGTACGCGCTCTTTTGCGCGTCCGCGTCAAATTGCTATGAGTCTTGCAAAAGAGCTCACAAATCACAGTCTTCCTGAAATAGGCAAAGCTTTTGGCGGTAGAGATCACGCCACAGTAATACATGCCCATCGCAAAGTTAAAGAGCTTATAGCCGCTAATTTTGACTTTGCAGAGGATTATAAGAATTTACTTAGAGTACTCTCTGCTTGACGCAATGGACTTATAATCGTTGACTGGCACTTTGCTTATGGGTTTTTCCTTAATTTTGCTGCTTGATGGGGCAGCTAATAAACTCAGGTTGCATAAGGCTGATGGACTTGATGGGGGCGATGGTGGCATAAGAGTCTGGGTTATTTTTTTACTTGTTATATCTTTCAACTCTTTGTTGCTTGTTTTTGTGAGAGAGTTGACGATGTTCTGAGTGTAATTTGTAGGGAAAGCGGATATTCCTTGGGATTGCCACGCTGTCCATGTTTTGGTTAGAGAAGTAGGTTCATATTTATTTGGCGTTAGTTTTTTATTTTCAAAAGAAAACTGCAAATTAGGAAATGCTTGTGAAACAACAAATAATCCTGCCATAAATCCTCCGCTTATGCCCTGGTAATCGGCAAGATTTATAGTTATGTTTCTTTGATTTTTTTCTAGATGTTGAGCAAAGGGTAAAAACGGATCGCACCAACCTTCATATGTATGTAGTTGTTCATATAAGTGAATGCAGGCATTGTTTGGTACAGATTGGGAAAAAACTAAAACTTCAGGTTTGAGATCTGTTTGTAGGTATTCTTGAACTGTACTTATTGAATCTGGAAGAGATACATCCTCTAGAGAAATGTGTAATGTTTCAGATGTCGAATCTTCTGTGTATTCTTTATTTAGGAAGATGTTTTGATTCGATTGGCCAGGTTTATACGACAATGTTAACCGAGTACTTGGCATAGCAAAGGGCCCCTAAAAACATAGCTACTGGAGGTGTCCTTTAGATGCCCTTCTTCTGTCTAACAAACCAATCTTGTGGTTCCAAAATTTGTACTAATTTAGCATAAACTTCCTTAAAATTTAACAAAAAAACTATCTTTTTTTTTAAGCCGGTGATAAGTAGCGTACAGGCTGATTTTTGCTTATAATTAATAGGATTTTAAGCCGATTATTTAGCGAGGAAGAGAATGACTACTCAATTTTTGCCGACGGAAGAGGGTGTAAATCGCAAGACGGGCTTGTCTTTTAGTGAATACAGCATTTTCCCTATTCTAACGCCCAGAGACCTTTTAGCTTCTAACCAAAGAAAAAAGTGGCTTTTGGAAATTCGTACTTTAGTAGATGCTCCAGATCAGCATTTTATTGCTTTATATCAAAATCTTATCGAAGACTTTGCTGTCATGGTGCAAGTGTTGCCGACTAATAACGAAGCTCGGCTTTATAGCCTTCTTGATGAGGCATTGTTGCGTTGTATTTTTGTTTTGCAGCTACAGCGTACTGAACAAAGTGAAGTTAAATTTACTCCCTTAATGACCTATGTTTTAGCTACAGCTGCACTGCTTTTTGATATTGGTTATGTTATGGATAACAGAATGGTTTTAATCTCTGATAAAGAGGGCGCTATGATTTCGGAATGGTTTCCGCATCAAGGTCCTATGCAGCCAGAGCAGGGTTTTTACAAAATTCGACGAGGGGGCGGTTGGCCATCTTGGGTTTGTCGTAGAATGAGTGTGCCTTTGGCTCGGCAAGTCATGCCAACTTTGGGTTTTGATTGGATTGCTAAAGATCCATATGCTTTAAACACTTGGCTTTCGTTGCTTACTGATGATAAAGAAGGCGCTGGTGCGATGAGTTTGTTTTTTAAGCGCGCGGCAGAAATGTTGCAAGAGTTCAAGTCTACGCCTGAATTTTTTGTTCCCGTAGATATTGATGCACTTAACCCGGAAGACACTAAGTTGGGTGAGGATTTCCTAGCTTGGCTTAAGAAAGGATTGAAGGATGGTAGTATAAGTGTCAATAAAGAAGAGTCTAATGTTCAGGTAGTGAAGTCGGGAGCAGTACTTAATTTAGATGCTCTTATGAAGAAATTCGCCGCAAGCAATACAGCAGCTGCTAAAGCTGGGGCAGATGCGTTACGTAGACAACTTGCTGCATTAGGTGTGATACGAGGCGGAGGAGAGGTTAAGTATCGTTACGCGGAGCCCAAAGCCGATGCTTTTCATTTCGTAAAGCCGAAAGAAGCTGCGAGTGTAGCTTCTTCTTTATTTGGACCACAGAAGGAAAGTAAACCAGATCAAAATATTGGAAAAATCATCACTGACTTTGCTGCACATGAAACAGGACGCTTGTTTGTGGAGAGCGCTGCATCTTCGACTACAGCGGCTCGTGGCGGAAAAATGGGAATTATGCTTAATGAATTAGCTCGTAATATAGTTTTAGGTCAAATGGTAGCAGCAGAAAATGCTAAGGTACAAATTGTCGAAGCACCAAAAATCATACAAGAAAGCTCGGCAAATAAATTTCCTACAGAGATGCAAATGCAGGCTCAGCGGGCGCAAAACCTTGCTTGGGTCGCTCCAGCTGGACGTTAATTGATTGGCCTTGGCACGCCAACGTGTTCATTGGCGATACGAAAAGCCCTTTGCCAATCAATGATGACTTTATGTCCAGTTTTAGCTTTGTCAATAGCGTCTATAGCTAAAGTCATATCGCCCGCCGGTACTTCCAGCCGTTGTTCTAATAGCGGAACGTGAGCTTCTAAATAAAGTTTATCTCCCTTCCATCCAGCTTTGTAAGGTTGGTTAATAATTAAAACTGGCGTGCCAACTTTTACCATATGAAATAATTTTTTGATATCTTCTTCGTAAAGACGAATGCAACCGGCGCTGCTTCTTCTTCCAACACCAGCTGGTAGATTAGTGCCGTGAATCATGATGTCGTCTTTCGAATCTAACTTTAATTTGTAACTTCCGAGTGGATTTTCTGGTCCTGGTGGGACTACTCTAGGTAAATTATCGCCATGCATGGCGCGATATTTTCTAAGTGAGTCTGGAATAATCCAAGCAGGATGATCAACCTTTTCAATGACATGCATAAGACCGGTGGATGTGTCCCAATCTACTTTGCCGATACCAACTGGGAAAATATAAACGGTATTGCTGCCTACGGGCCTAAAGTAAAGGCGCATTTCAGCTAAGTTTACTAAGATCAGATTTTCTTTTAGTTCGGGTGGTAAGATATATTGGGTTGGAATTATAAGTTGAGTGTTAGCGGGCGGATTATCTGGATCGATGCCAGGATTTGTTTCATAAACTTCGTAAAAACCAATACCGTAGCGCAAAGCTATATCAGATAAGTCTTCGCCGTCTTGTACTTCAGTAGTTTGAGGTATCCCAACAACTTGATCGCCTTTTGGGGGCATCTTAAAGCTTAAGGCAAGGGTTGGTATTGACCAGACTAAAGCTACGCCAAAGAGAATAGCTAAAAATAACAGCGGGAAAGAATGATGAATTATGAATGATGAATTATGAATTTTATTTTGCAACATATTGATTTATATAGATTTCACATAGACATGTTTTTGGATAATTATGAATGATGAATTATGAATTATAAATTTTAAGGAACTTATTTTATTTAAACAAAAACATTTCCTACAATTCATCATTCATAATTTATAATTTATAATTTTTTTTTCACCAACGCATAGTTAACAACGACGCCAAAGAGAATAATTAGCCAGGTAATATATAACCAAATTAAAAAAATTGGTACCGTAGCGAGTGCGCCGTAAATTAATTTGTAGGTTGGAAAAGCGGCTATGTAAAAAGTAAATCCGAATTTTGCTAACTCAAAAAGAAGGGAGGATGGTATGGCGGCAATGAGAGCGTATTTAAGTTGTACTTTGCAGTTGGGAAGTGCGATGTAAAGCAGAGTAAACGCTAGATAAGCGACAAAGTAAGGTTCGATAAAGTTCAATAAGGCGACTTTGGGCGAAAACATAGGGCCAAAGAAATAAGTGCTTAGGGTGATTCCAATCGCAACTAAAATTGGCACAAACGTTATGACTCCCCAATAAATCAAAAAGGCGGGAATGTCTTTACGGCGCTTCTTAACTTGCCAAATTTCATTGAAAGCTTGTTCCATGGAGAAAACCAAGAAAACCGCGGTGCTTACAAGAACTAATAAGCCTAAAACTGGTAATTTGGCTGTTTGTTCGACAAATTCCTGTAGGTGTTGTTGTACAGTTTCAGCAGCTCCAGAGACGAAATTTTGAAAAATAAACCCCTGCATTTTTGCCGACAATCCTTTGAAAACTGGAAAAGCGGAAAGTACGCTAAAACTTACAGTTAAAAGTGGTACCAAGGAAAGTAAAGTGGTATAGGCTAAGCTAGCAGCCTTACTGAAGCAGCGATTGCGGGTAAAATCCGCTATGACAGTTCGCCAGAAGATGTAATGTTTTTTTAGCATAATTATAAGGTGGTGATTGTAAACAAATATTTAGCTCTATTCAAGGACTCAACTGGAGATTTTACTTTGATCTTAAACGGAACTTCGTTAAACTTGCTCACTATGGCTATTCTTAAAAAACAACTGAAAGAATTAGGCGACCTAATTGGAGAAGGGCATAGGCGTTTCGGTAAGGTAGCACCACGTAGACCTTATTTGGAAGACGATGATTCCGGCGGCGAGGGTGGTTCTAGGCTTTCTCCTTTCGCCGAACATCCTCTTTTAGCTTCCGTACCGATTGGGGCATCTTCTGATTTAACTTTTCTAACAGCCGAAAATAAATTTAGTTCTGACGAGGCCGAAAAACGCGTGGATGAAGCATCCCCTCAACTTACTAAGCAACTTGAAAATGTTTTAGGATTTAAGATGGCGGCGAGGCCTAAGGTGACGCCTACTCCTTATGCGGGTGGATATTAATTATGTCTTTAGCTAGAACTATTATTTTTGGAAGTGACAGTGAAGTTGCAAGCGCGCTTGCTTCGCAAAGTGAATTAAAAATAGATGAGCTTGATGAATATGGCTATTCTCCGCTTATCCAAACAGCTATTGTAAATAGTGTTAGCAAAGCGCGTTTAGTTTTGCAAGCCGGCGCTAATCCAAATTTTACAGATCTTACTGGTCGAACAGCTCTGCATTGGGCGGCGGATAATGGTAACTTTGAACTTTGCAAACTTTTGATGAGCAAAGGGGCTGACGTTAATGCTTATACTTATGCTGGTCAGCCTGTTCTAGTTATGCCACTTTTAAGAGCTAAAAGTCGCATTAAAAAATTATTAGTTACAAATGGCGCTGACCTGGATTTTGCGCAAGATTTCATCAATGCTAAACTTCTTGGACATCGCTTTGAGCTGGAAGGTAGAGTCGATGTTGTTGATCACCAAAACACTTTTATTGAAATTGAATTAGAAGGTTTTTACTTAGAGTTTAGTTTGGGAATTTTAATTGAATCGCTTGTGGAATTTCATAAAAATTTTGGTGGGAAGCACTTTAGGCAATATTTTGGTCATTTGAATAAAATTATCGCCAGTTTAGAAATAGCTAGTGAATTAATGCAATATCAGCATTATTTACTGGATGCGAAAATGTATGACAAGCGTATTACGCGTTTATTAGATGCTGAACCACTAGTTTTGCCCATTATTTTCACTGGACATGCGATAAGCCTAATTCGTTTTGGCGATTTACTGGCAAGATGTGATAGGGGCGAATTTGGGCGTAAAAATGGTACAGTGGTTCTTTATGAAATGACGCAGCAAAGTTTCACTAAGCAACTAGCTAAGGAGTTGTTGTATAAGCGGCAATTTCCGGAATTTGTCAATGAAGGTCTGATTCGTTATTTAGGTTTAGATGCTAAGTACAGCCTGCCATTGTCATTACAAAGGTCTGGAAATTGTTCTTGGGCTAATGTGGAAGCTATTGTGCCGACACTGATGTTTCTTTTCTTGTTGGAAGAGCGGGGCTTAAAGAAAATGGCTCTTTGCGAGGAAGAAGCACTGAATTTTTACAATGAATGGGTGGAATGGGATAAAGACAGGTCTCTGCATTTTTGTATTGATAGCTTCAAAGATGCGACCCCTGCGCGCAAAGCTTCTAAAGCCGCTCTTTTGGCATCTATTTTGTTCCAATCTTGCGATTACGAAAATAATCGTGATCCACAAAAAGCTAATAAAATCCTCTCTATTTTGACTATTCCAGAGTATGACTACATAGTTAAAAGTTACATAAAAGTGTTCGCTAAAGACAGGGACAGCGCTGATCCGCGCCTAAAAAGCATGCGGAACTTTCTGGATGATTATCGAGCGAATTTCGAGTAGATCCAGGTTTTAAACCTATTTATCTTAAAGTTCATGTTGTTTCTAACTGCTTAGCGAGGATTCGCTGAGTGCTTGTATTTTTTCACCGAGTTCTCGATTAACATTAATTTTAGGTAATACAAAAAGAGTTTGTTCCCCTGTCCAATAAAACATACCCGCATGTACTATTTCTTGAGTTTTTTGGGCAGCAACATATGATTTGTTTGTATTAACTGCAGCTACAGCATCGACTTCGTTGTTATTGTTAGATCGACTAGAAAAAATAAGTGGTGAGAATTTTGTATTTAGAATTGAAGTGAGTTGTGTTGGCTCAGGGAGTGATTTTGTAAGGTCAGTTCTATATAGATTTGACATGTAACTTGGTAAAATATGTCCTAATGAATGTTGAATCGCTGCGATTTTTCTGGGATCTACCTCATTGAAATGTAACGATTTTACAAATTCTCCTATAGGTAGTTTTGATTCCATAAGATCATTAATAAGTTTTTCAGTCCTGGGATGTAATTCTTCATGAACATCTTGTAGGGATTGTCCGTCATAAGCTAGTTGGGGAGGCGATTCTGGCAGATTTTTTTGGAGAGTATTTAATTGTCGTACATAAATGCGGCGCTGAACGTCCCATTCATTTGCTATGTATAATGTTGCTTCTTTATTGTCCTGCATGGTGTCAATATCCTTTCCACACAGGCACAATACATCCTTGTTCCGCAGTAATACAGCGTCGCTTGTTGTTTGTAGAGTATAATTAGTTGAATGCTTTCGAAGATGTTGTTGAATTTTCTCGGTTAAATCACCTTTGACATGGAGTGGTTGTACTATATGAATTGAGCAAGCTCCTTGCATCCAATTTAATTCATTTTCGATAAAACTCAGATCAGTGTATGAATCGATATGCGTTAAGCTGGCATTGCCATTTTGTCTTGTATTATCAAAGCAACGCATGAAATTAGCCCTGTGGTAGCTAAGTCAATATTTATGAGGGGATATCTCCGTCTCACAGTCTCATTTTGACCAGCTATAATAATTTTGCGCATAAAGTTTTCTGTTTATATAGAAAAGATGGTGTATTGTAGCACATGAAAATTAAAATTTTATTAACATGATTAAAATATTCCTCTAAAAATATCCATGATATTTCGTTGTGAATCAAGGGGTTATATTTTAAAAGTGTATATTGGGTTAAGTGCATAAGAGCGCCCCTAACAATTGTTGCTATAGACCCAAGACCAATGCTATACTTCACGCCGATTTTTGATTAAGTAAAGAGAAACAATATGAAAGAAAATATTCACCCAAAGTACAAAGAAATTAAAGTCACATGCAGTTGTGGCAATGAATTCGTTACAGCTTCAACTATCGAAAATGATAAGTTGCACTTAGAAATTTGTTCTGCTTGCCATCCTTTCTACACTGGTAAACAGAAAGTTGTTGACACCGCTGGTCGTGTCGATCGCTTTAAACAAAAGTATAGTAAGAAAACAGTGGCTATTGCTAAACCTGCTTCCGCTGAAACTATTAAGCCTGCCAAAAAAACAGCGCAACGCAAAACTGCTGTGAAGAAAAAAAACGAAAAAAGCTAAAGAATAATTAGATATCTTTTTTTGTTTATATTCTTGAAATTTTTTCCTATTAATTTTCTGTAGGAGTGTGTTACAATTCACCCTCGGGTAGCGCACTTTATTTTTAAAATATAAGTTATTGATTTTAAAGGAAAACCCGTAGACATGTTTTTCTTAAAAAAAGAGGAGTTTTATGGACCAAAAATTAAAAGAAAAATTATCAGCACAGTGTAAATGGTTGCGCTTGCTGTATATGGTGTTCTTTTTGATTGTAGCTGTTATCGTGAAATTTATTATGTGGTTTCTGACAGCGTTTCAGTTCTTGATCGTTCTTTTCACGGATCATCCAAATAAAGTTTTATTGGAATTCAGTGAAGGTTTGAGTATTTATATTGCGCAAATTTTTCGTTTTCTTACTTACAATACGGATAGCAAACCTTTCCCATTTACTTCTTGGCCAACAGGAGCCAGTATTGCAGAAGTAAAGCCAGTTTCTGTGGAAAACGTTCAAAGTTGTGTCGCGCCCAAAAAGCGTGGACGTAAGCCCAAAGGGACGAATAACGCTTAATTTGAAGCGCTATGCCTTTTCAAATTGAAGAAATAAATGCTCAAGCTGTAAAGCTTAAGTTTAGTGGGCGGCTAGATGTGGATTCGATCTCTGAAATTTGGGATCCGTGTCTAGCTGTCATAGCTAAACGTCGTCCGGAAAATCTCGAAATCAATGTAAAAGAAGTAAATTATTGTGACAGCGCTGGCGTTGCTCTGTTGCAAGCTTTACATGAATTTCAGGCCAGAGAGAGACATTCTTTTATAATTAAAGGTTCTAGGTCAGATCTAGATGCGGCTTTAGTTGTAAAAGAAAGTCTTCTTACCACAAAGAAAGTTGCTTCCAAAGAGTCTTCAGTTGATATTTTATTAGAAAAATTCGGAACGAGTGCGGTTAGTGTTGCTCAGGATTTACGGGAAAATATAGTTTTTCTTGGTTCGCTTGCTTATCAAATTTACTTTGTTTGTTTAAATCCACATAAATTTCGCTGGCGTGATTTTTGGCGTTCTATGGAAGATGTTGGACCGCGTGCTTTGCCTATCATAGCTTTAATCGGTTTCCTTATCGGTTTGATTTCAACTTTTCAAGCAGCGCCTTCTTTCGGTCAATTTGGTGCGCAAATTCTTATGATCAATTTAGTTGGGCTAGGTTTAGTGCGCGAAATGGGACCTTTGCTTACTGCTGTGCTTTTGGCTGGTCGCACTGCATCTGCGTTTGCCGCCGAGATAGGGACGATGAAAATTAACCAAGAAGTAAACGCCTTACTGACTATGGGCTTAAATCCAGTGCGTTTTTTAGTGACACCGCGTATTTTGGCTACAATGCTAATCACACCTCTCTTAGAAGCTTTTTTGATTTTTTTCGGTTTAGTTGGTTGTTATGCTGTTATGCATTCTTTGGGTTATTCACTTGATGCTTTTTTGAATCAAATTTATCAGTCGGTAAAACCACTGGATTATTTAGGAGGTTTAATAAAAACTTTTATTTTTGGTTGGGTTATCGCTGGCATTGGTTGCTTGCATGGATTAAAAACTACGTTTGATGCGCAGTCCGTAGGAAGGTCTACTACGCAAGCTGTGGTTAGTAGTTTAATTATGCTAGTTTTAGTGGATGGCATCTTTGCTGTGTTGTACTACGTTTTGGGTATTTAAGAATGAGTGAAAATCCAATAATTAAAGTCCAAAATGTTTTTACCGGTTATGGCTCAAAAAAAGTACTAAACGATGTGTCGTTTGAAGTTTATCCTGGTGAAATTTTCATGATTACGGGAGTTTCGGGTTGTGGCAAAACAACGCTCCTAAACAGCATGATTAGTTTACTAGAAGTGATTTCTGGCGATATTTTTTTGGATGGAAGTAGTATTGTGAAAGCCAATGAAAAAGAGAAGCTTGCGATTTTAAGAAAGATAGGGGTTCTTTATCAAAGTGGCGCTTTATTTGGTTCTATGAGTTTACTAGAAAACGTCAGCTTGCCGCTTAAGGAGTTAACTGCATTACCCATCGATGCTATTCAAAGAATTGCGCATAATAAACTCAAAATGGTTAATTTAGATGAGTTTAGCCACTACATGCCAGCTTCTGCGAGTGGTGGTATGCAAAAAAGAACGGCTATTGCTAGAGCGATGGCTTTGGACCCGAAGATTTTATTTTTAGATGAGCCATCTGCTGGTTTAGATCCAAGTACTTCTGTAGAGTTAGATCAAATCATTAAAAATTTGTCGAAAAATTTAGGAATTACTTTTGTAATTGTATCGCATGATCTTTCTAGCATTTATAATATAGGGCAGCGAGTGATTTTCTTGCATGACGGACGTGTGATGGCAGAAGGTAAGCCAGAAGCATTGAAAAAGCACAATGATCCTGCTGTTTACAGATTTTTTAATCGCGAACCAGTATCTTAAATCGGATTTTATTTATGAAAAATAATTCGGAAGTTAGCTATCTTAAAATTGGAATTTTTCTTTTGGTCGGGTTTTCAATGATTATTGCGGCCTTATTGATTTTTGGTTCCAATAAATTATTTCAGCGTACTATTTATATAGAAACTTACTTCGAAGAATCAGTACAAGGCATATCCGAAGGCTATCCTGTGAAGTATCGCGGTCTGCAGATTGGTTATGTAAAGAAAATAGCTCTTACTAGTGAAATTTATAAAAATACAAGTTTAGATCAAAATCAGGAGCATAATCGCTCTATTTATGTACTTTTGGCTATAACGTCCAAGATTCTTACTGCAATGTCGACCAATGATTTCCGTGATTTTTTAACTAGAGAAATAGCCTCTGGTTTGCGAGTTAAAATCATGCCACAAGGCATAACTGGGACTACTTACATCGAACTAAATTATGTTGATCCAAAAAATAATCCGCCCTTAGTTATTACTTGGCAGCCACGTTACTTCTATGTGCCATCTACTCCTGGAATGTTAACCAGATTGAGCGACAGTGCTCAGCATATATTGAAAGAATTGAAAGATGTTGATTTTAAACAAGTTTTTGATAATGTAAATAAGTTAACAACTTCTCTTGGTTTTGTTTCAGAAAAAGCCTCTCAGGTGCTAGATAAAAGCAGAGGAGATATCGACGTGACGTTACATAATTTTCGAGCCGCATCTGATAACCTACGCGTTTTATCGCAGCAGTTAAAACTTTATCCTTCGCAGTTAATATTTAGCGGGTCGCCTCCGCCAGTTAATCCGAGTAAGTTATGAGAAATTTTAAAAATTTTCTAAAATTTATTGGCATCGGCATTTTATGTATATTGCTTTCCGCTTGTTTTAGCGGCAATAAATATGCCCATATTGAAAAAAAACAGTATCTTTTTAGTTTCTCAGTGCCACATGCCAAAATGTCGCAAGCTAAAACTGGCGCGCCTTTTCTCAATATTTTACCAGTTATGACGGTCGCAGCTTTTGATCAAAATTATTTTCTTTATCGCGTAAGTTCTGGTCAATATTTAGTAGATTATTATCATGGTTTTCTTGTTTCTCCTGCATCTCAGCTAGACGCTGTTTTGCCAAGTTATATCAAAAAAACTGGTACTTTTAGACCGGCTCCTAGCGAAGCTCTAGGCGAAACAGCATTTGCCTTACAAACCAAAATTATTGAACTCTATGCCGATTACCGCGACCGCAATCACCCTAAGGCTGTAGCCACATTGCAGTTTGTTTTAACCACAAGAGACAAAGGCAAAACAGTGGTTTTGCTAGATCAGACTTGGCATAGCAATATAGCGCTTAAGGCGAAAAACGCTGGAAGCCTCATTAATGCTTGGAATAATGGCATCGAAAGCGATATTTTGATGTTTTTGCTTAAATTAAAAGCACTTGGCGTAAGTCGTTCTCGATAGTTACAATGTTTCCCAATCTTGCATTTCTTTGTTTAGAGCGCCGTCATAAGCTATTCATTATGTCTATTGGGAAAGTTGTGGGTGGCACGGACTTAATAAGAAACTCCACCATTATGGTTTTTTTTAAGTCCAGGGAGTTTGCTAAAGAGATAAACTTTTTGCCAGTTTGTATCTCAGTAACTAGTTCACTCATCCCAGAATGCTTATAAGTAGGATATAAGATCACATTATAATTTATTCCATCGACAGTAATGCCATCTAGTAAAGTAGGGAGTTCATGCAATAAATATTGACAAAGTAACAGCTTTTTTTCTTGCGTTAACAATTTATTACGGTTTTCAGTATACTTATCTACAAACGACAGAATAGTATCTCTAAAGGTGATATTTGATTCGAAATCTTTAACCACTTTACTTAAAAACGTATAAAACCGAGCAGTTTGAATCTCTTTCCATCTTAAAACCTTAAAGCGAGTTCGTCTTGCTGGAGGGAGTTCAGTAATTATTTTTTCAAAAAAAAGTTGGTATTTATCACCATCCCGAATAGCTCTTGATAAAGCTCCTGGTGTTGTTGAATGGCTAAATACCAAGTAATTAAATTTAGCGATTTCATCAGCGATCAGAATTTGTATAGTTCCGGCTGAATGTTTTTCAGCCCACTCCATGTAAGACAAAGCTATATCATGAGACATGGGTTTTACGCCCACACTTATTCCAATGAAAATATTATGCTTTTGGGCGCATAATTCTTTATAGGTTGTATTAAAAAGACGTAAGTTCATATTGAATTGATGTAGCGTCGAATGATAACTCATAGTTTTACGTATCGCAAATTTACGTATCGTGAATTTGCGCAAAAACATGTCTACGGGTTTTCTTTATAAATCAAAGGGTTATAGATTCAAAATCAGTTCTGCGGGTTAATGCGAATAGGCGTGTAGTTTTCAAAACGGGTGTATTGGCCAAGGAAGGTTAGGCGGATTTTGCCGATAGGGCCGTTACGTTGTTTGGCGATAATTATCTCAGCGATGTTTTTGTCGGGACTTTCTTCATTATAAACTTCATCGCGATAGATAAAGAGAATAATATCGGCATCTTGTTCGATAGCTCCAGATTCGCGCAAATCCGACATAACTGGGCGTTTGTCGCCACGCTGTTCTAGACTGCGATTAAGCTGTGACAAAGCCACCACAGGGACATGTAACTCTTTAGCTAAACCTTTTAGAGCACGCGATATTTCGGTGATTTCGGAAGTGCGATTTTCGCGAAAGCCAGGTACGTGCATAAGTTGCAAATAGTCGATTACTATAAGGCCCAATTGTCCTTGCGTGCGAGCGAGGCGTCTGGCTCTTGCCCTTAGTTCCACTGGGCTCATCGAAGGCGTGTCATCGATAAAAAGCGGTGCTTCGGAGAGCATACTGACCGCTGAAGTTAAGCGCGGCCAATCTTCGTCGTGTAATTTTCCAGTACGAACTTTGTGTTGATCAATGCGGCCTAAAGACGACATCATGCGCATAGCCAACGATTCTCCTGGCATTTCCATACTGAAAACTAGAATAGGTTTTTTAGATTTAATCGCCGCATGCTCGACGATATTCATGGCAAAGGTAGTTTTTCCCATGGAAGGTCGTCCGGCTACAACAACTAAGTCGCCATCTTGTAGCCCCGAAGTTTGTTCATCTAAATCTTCAAATCCAGTTGGAAGGCCAGTTAGGCTGGCATCGGAGTGGAAGAGGGTGTCGATGCGATCGGTGACTTTGGCAAGTAAATTACTAATATCGACTGGACCTGAGCCACGTGTGCGGTTTTCAGCAATTTTAAAAATTTTGCTTTCGGCTTCGTCTAAAAGCGTTTTACTGTCTCGGTCTTCTGGATTAAACGCCATGTCGATGATTTCGGAAGATGTGTTGATTAAATTTCTTAGTATGGCGCGTTCGCGGATAATATTGGCGTAGGCAGTGATGTTAGCTGCGGTAGGTGTGTTTTTAGCTAGAGTAAAAAGATAAACTTCGCCGCCTATTTCTTCTAGTTGTTTTAGATTTTTTAGCGTATCGGCGATAGTGACTAGGTCGAACGGTTGATTGCGTCGGCTTAAATCGTTTAGAACTCTAAATATAATGCGGTGTTCGTTGCGATAAAAATCGTTTTCGTTGATAAGATCAGCTATGCGTTCCCAGGCGGTATTGTCTAAAATCAATCCGCCCAAGACAGCTTGTTCTGCTTCTAGTGAATGAGGAGGAGTTTTAAAATCGGCAAGTTCAGAAACCCTTTCTTGAGGTCTTGACTTGTAAGTCCTTTTTTTGCCGCTTTCTTCACTCATTTGGCATTATTTTTCTTCGATAAGAATAATTTTAAGCGGAACTGTTACATCTGGATGTAAAATCAAAGTTACTTCATGTTCGCCGATTTGACGAATAGGGCCATTTGGTAAACTGAGTTCACTTCTGGCGATTTCGTGACCTTGTTTTTTCAACGCTTCGATGATTTCTTTCATACCAACAGATCCAAAAAGCTTGCCTTCTTCGCTGATTTTAACAGCGATAGTTAAAGCTAAGTCTTTGAATGTGGTGGCGCGTTTTTCAGCAGCTTTGAAGGCTTCTTCTGCAGCTTTTTCAATTTCAAGGCGTCTTGCTTCAAAAAGTGCCAAATTTTCTTTGGTAGCTTGAATAGCTTTGCTTTGTGGAGTAAGAAAATTTCTGGCGTAACCGCGTTTAACTTTGACTTGGTCGCCAATGTTGCCAAGATTACGAACTTTTTCTAATAAAATGACTTGCATTGTATGCTCCTCTTATTGCTGTTGTTTGTCAGTGTATGGAATAAGAGCTATGTAGCGAGCTAGCTTGATAGCGCGTGTGAGCTCTCTTTGTTGGTGCGCGGAAACACCAGTTATGCGGCTTGGCATAATGCGGCCACTTTCCATTAAGTGACTACGGAGCAAAGACAGATTTTTATAATCAATAGTGTGCAAGTCCTGGTGTTTAGGACGAGCCATTTTTCTGCGATAAACATAACGATTCATTATTTTTTCCTCGAATTCAAACGGTAATAAAGATTATTCAACTGCTTCTATAGCTTCAGGAATTTGTGAGGCAGCGTTTGTGCTCGGTGTTTCCTGTGCTTGAAGTGATCTGAAAATTGGAGATGGCTCTTTTTGAGCTGTATCACGTTTTAGAACGAGGTGGCGCAAAACGCTTTCGTTAAAACGGAAGTTGTGATTGATTTCATCCAAAGCTTTATCGTTACACTCAATATTCATTAAAATATAGTGCGCACGCATAGCTTTTTTAATTGGATAAGCTAGTTGTCTTTTTCCCCAGTCTTCGAGGCGATGAACATGGCCTTTACTGCTTTTAACAATGCCTTCGTAGAGTTGAATCAAGCTTGAAACTTGATCGCTTTTATCTGGATGTACCAGGAAAACGATTTCGTAATGACGTAATTTGGTCATGAATTGCATACTCCTCATGGTTTATAGCCTTCCTAACTTAAATTTGTAAACTAGGTAAGGCAAAGAGTTAATAATATAAAACGGGCGGTATTCTATGCGTTTTTTGATGTTTGTGCAATGATTAGCTTTATTACTGTATTAATTTCATCAAGCGCGGCACTTGTTCTACTAAGTATGCTGGCAAAGAGAGAAGTTTGTAGTTAATTGGTTCTCCGGTGTGATCCTTGACGTTGACATCTACTATGCTGGGATAATCAGCATTGATACGTAGCGCCAGTTGGCAGTTTTTAAGTTTCATGAAATTATGTAGCGAACGCAAAGTTCCTGTACTACCAGATTTTACTTCTAGAGGGATTATGCGAGTGTTATCTTGAATGAGATAGTCTATTTCTGCTCCCGCGCCAGCTTTTTCGCTGATCCAATAATATAATTTAGGTTCTACGAAATAAGGAAAAATAGTACGGAGAAGCTGTCCCGTCAATTGTTCTGCAATGCCACCTTCATTAACTAAACGCAGTTCATCAAACTTCATTCTTTCTGGTAGAGTTATTCCACAAGCAGCGGAAACGAGGCCTACATCTAGAAAAATAATTTTAAAAACATGCTCTTTAATGCTGGCTTCTAGCGGTATGCCATTTCCCGAAGAGGCGTAAACTTTATGGCATATTCTGGCTTTGCAAAGTAAATTTAGAGCGTTTTTTAAAATAGTGGAGGGCAGGTCTTTGTTAATTGCGCTGTACTTAACTTTTTTGCCCAATAGGCGTGGTATGGCTCTAAAGACCTCTTCTAAGCGGTCATGCGCAGATTTTTTGGCGTATTTAGCAAAATCGTCGCGGTAGGTTGCTAATAAATTTTGATGGACTTCGCTTATGTTTAAAAATGATCTGTTCTGTCGCCAATTATCTACGGCAGAGGGAAGTCCACCGACAAAGACATATTCTCTAAGATATTTCCAGAGTTGGTCATGGATAGCTTCTGGTATTTGATTCTTAATTTCATAACTATTTAGAAAATCGCACAGTTTTTGTTCCCCTAGGGCTAATAAAAATTCTTCGAAGGACATGGGTTCTAAGTGTAAATACTGAATTCTTCCCACCGGCATGCTAAATTCATGTTCTTCCAATATAAAATCTAATAAAGAGCCAGTGGCAATGACAGCCAAGTCCGGGACTTCTTCGGCAAACCATCTTAGTTTTGCCAATAACTCGGGTGCAGTTTGAATTTCGTCTAAAAACAAAAGCGATTGTTTTGGCAGAATGTTTTTATTGAAGAGTGCTTCAATATGTGCCAAAACTTTGTTCGGATCGTTGTCTTGGAAAAGACTTTTTAGTTTTGGATCGCGTTCGAAATTTAATTCCAAAAGATCTAGATTAAGTTGTTTGGCAAATAGTCTCACCAGCCAGGTTTTACCAACTTGACGGGCACCGCGAATAATTAGCGGCTTGCGGCCGGTTTGTTCATACCAAGAGCATAGATTTTTTATAGCTTTTCTATCCATTCTTCACCTCGTTCACTAAATCCTAAAAAAAATCAATAAGTTGTATTAAATATGTTTTGATTTAATTGTCTTATTTTAATGAAAATACCGGCAATTGTAAAGAAAATTATATGAAAATGCCGGTATTTTCATATGATATTGTTATGAAAATGGGGGTAATTTAGTTGTTTCTCTTGACTTCTAAGACATTGGGAATAGAGCTAAGCTTGAGCAAAATACGATTTAACGCTTCAAGGCCGGGAATGTTGATTGTCAGGTGGACGATAGCCAAGTTCTCGTTTTTATCGATAGTTAAATTAAGACTATGAATCATTATGTTGTCAGTGCTAATAATGTTGGTAATATCTCTTGCTAAGCCAGTACGATCAAAAGCTGTTACCACAATATCAACAGGATAGAGTTGATCTATCTTACTTCCCCACTCCACAGTCAGGAGTTTATCTGGCTTGTTGCGCAAAAATTCTTGAATATTTGGGCAGTTTTTGCGATGAATAGAAAGACCGCGACTTTGCGTTACATAACCGACAATAACATCCCCCGGAATAGGTTTGCAGCATTGAGCAATGTTAGTTAGCATGTTATCGATGCCGCTAACGACAAAATCAGTGTTGCGATGCTGAGTTTTATTGTTTGCTGATGCTAGAGTTGGTGTGACTGCAGTGAGTTTAGCCTTTTCTTCAGCTTGAGCAATATTTTGTAATACGCTGGTTATACTTCCAAGTTTAATATCACCTGAACCCAAGGATGCATACAAATCTTCTTTGGAAGTAAGTTGTAATTTTTTGGCTAAAGCTTCGATTTCAATATTTCTAAGCCCCAAGCGGTGAATTTCATTTTCAATTAAGTCCTGACCAAATATAACGTGTTTGTCGTGATCTTGTTTTTTAAACCAGTTGTGAATTTTAGCTTTAGCACGTGGGCTCTTTAGAAAACCAAGATTAGGATTAAGCCAGTCGCGACTTGGCGCGGCTTCCTTACCTTTTAAAATTTCTACATGTTCGCCAGTTTTCAGTTGATGGGTAAGGGGAACGATGTTTCCATTTATTTTTGCACCACGGCAGCGATGTCCTAGTTCGCTATGTACATGATAGGCGAAATCTAGAGGAGTAGCGCCTTGTGGCAGGTCTAAAATGTCGCCAAGAGGAGTGAAAATATAAACGCGATCATTAAAAATATCTTTTATCTTGGTCAGTTCATTTTGGCTAGATGTGATTTCTTCCTGCCAGGCCATGATTTGTCGAAGCCATGCAATTTTTTCTTCATAGTTACTTGGTTTTTTGGGAGCACCTTCTTTATAAACCCAATGCGCTGCCATGCCAAGTTCGGCAAATTCATGCATTTCATAGGTGCGTATTTGTATTTCTAGATTTTTATTACCAGGACCTTTGACAGCAGTGTGAATAGAGCGATAGCCATTGGGTTTTGGAGTTGCGATATAATCGTCGAATTCTTTTTTTATTGGTGACCAAAGGCTATGAATAGCACTTAAAACGGCATAACAGTCTGTGACGGAGGAAACTAAAATACGGATAGCGCTGGTGTCATAGATTTCTTCAACACTAACGTTTTTGCGCTGCATTTTGCGATAGATACTGTAAATATGCTTGGCGCGACCAGTAACTTTAAAGTCAGTGACTTGGTTTTGCTTTAGTAAATGTGTGACTTGCGCGATTATGTCTTTAATATAAATTTCACGTTCTTCGCGATTTTGCTTGAGATGCTGAAAGATTTTTTGATATTGTTCTGGTTCCAGATAGCTGAAAGCTAGATCTTCTATCTCTAACTTTACCAGTGAAATTCCTAGGCGATTGGCAAGAGGAGCGTAAATGGCAAGGGCTTCTTTGGCGATTTTTTGTTTGTCTTCATTGGGTAAATTTTTGGCTTCCCTCAGTACCGCTAAACGTTCAGCAATTTTAAGCAACACTACGTAAATATCGTCGACCATCGCCAGCAGCATCTTTCTAATGTTGTCGAGATTATATTTTTGCTGTTCACTACTATAGTTGGCGAGATAAAGATCGCTAAAGCTTGCCATTTCTTTAGTGTCTTGTATGAGTCTACTAACTTTAGGTCCTAAATGCTCGGCTATGTCTTCACTTTTTAGATCAGTGGACAGGGCGCTAGTGTAGAGAATAGCTGCGGCGATAGTTTCATCATCGACGTTTAGGGAACTTAGAATTTCGGCTATGCTTAAGCCTAAGTTTAATACAGCTTCTTTTTTTTCGAGTTTAAGTTCACTGCTGGCAATTTGTGCCAAACTGAAAGCTTCTTTAATTAAAGATGGATTTTTATTTTGACGACTTTGCAGGAGGTGCGCCAAACGATTTGTTGCATCCTGCAAATTAGGTGATTGTTTGTCGAAAGGAAGCATGCATTAATGTTTTGTTTCAGTGTAATAAATATGATTTGTCAAAAAATCCACGAATTTTTTATGGCCGTGAAGTTTGGCAATATCTAAGGCTGTTTCTTGTCCTGGAGCAGTCCGCGCATTAACGTCAGCGCCAGCAGTTATTAACAGCTGCGCTGCATCAACAGAGTTGCTTTGGGCAGCAAAATGCAATGGTCGTAGCTCATCATCAACATAGTCATTGGGATCAACACCTTTTTGTAGAAGATCCTTAATGCGTGCTAAATTATTTTCTACGACAGCCTCAATCAACTGTTCAATTTCACTAATCTCCATTACCCTCTCCCGATTTTGTTAGAGATTATTTTGCGTTGCATAATACCTCAAAGAAATCATTTTTGCTCGTGCTTTTTTAGGAGAAATGAACTTTAAAATATAACTTATTGATTTTTTAAATAAAACAGCGCTTACCACGCCAAAGGCGTGGTAGACATGTTTTTTTAGAGTCGAAATTTTAGCAGCATTAATCTACAATGAACATTTTTGACATAAGGGGTAATCATGTTTGCTAATAGACAATATCCTAACAGTGATGAGTTTGATCCAGAGCACAAAAGAATTTGGTATGTGCACAGAAGTAGGGAGATAGGAGCTATCTTGGAGAGTTTGTGGGGAAAAGGTCCAATTGACCCTTCAAATATGAATGGCAAGGAGTTAGCTTCGTTGCAACAACGAACGTGTAAAGGCATAAATATTTTGTTTAGGAATATGGAAAAATATGGCCCTTTTCGTAATGAGTTTACTGATTACAGATATGATGCGATCAATGACATGTACCACTGCCATGTTACGAGATACGTGGTTATGTGGGAGATGGACGAAGTCAGAAAAGTTATTAATATTGTAAATATTGGTGTTCACGAAAATTTTAGATTTGAAAGAAGGAGTCCTAAACAAGTAGCCATTTTAAAAGCAATAGGAGAAAATGAAGAAATAATAAATGGCGCCAGAGAGTTGCATGGTATTTTTTGGCATGCGCGGTGTGATTTGGGGTCACATCAGCGTTTTGTCGGTCCTATGAGGCCAACAGAAGCTATGGCTCAATATGATCTAAGTGTACATAACGAAGCTAAGCATCCAGACTTAACTAAGCTGAATGGAAGGGTTTTCGCTTTAAAACCCTCGTCAAAATGACTCGGTTGTGGTATAAAAATGAAAATATATTTTACGATCGCTGTTTGAAGAGGAATAGCAATGAGATTACTAAAGATTTTTTCCATTCTTTTTTTAGGCGCGTTATTTGGCTGCTCCAGTAATCCACCGTCGATTAGTGCTCAATATCAGGGATATAGCGCTAAGCGGATTTTACGCGAGGGAGAGACGGCTCTCAGTAAGCAGAATTATTCCGAGGCGACAAAATATTTTGAGGCGATGGATGCACTTTATCCATTCGCAGCTGAAGCTCGCCAGGCTGATCTTGATATCATATATGCTTATTACATGAATGATGACTATACTTCTGGTATGGTAGCAGCGGATCGTTTTATTCACACTTATCCGCGCGACAAAGATGTGGCTTACGCCTATTACATGAAAGGATATATCGAACTAGAAAGTACGCAAAACTGGTTGCAAAAGCTTTATCACAGTGATCCATCGGATTTGGATTTAAAAAGCTTACGTAGTGCTTTTAGTAGTTTCAACGAGTTAGTACAGCAGTTTCCAGACACCATCTACGCCAAAGATGGATATCGGCAAATGATTTATATTCGAAACGTCCTGGCTGCTCACGAGGTTGTTGTAGCTAATTTTTATCTCGATCACAAAGCTTATGTTGCGGCCATCAATCGAGCTAGTTATGTAGTGCAACATTTGCAAGGTTCTCCAAAAGTGTATGACGCTTTGCAAATTATGGTGACATCTTACAAAGCTTTAGATGAAACCGAGATGGCAAATGATGTTCAACGTGTTTTGGATATGAATTTTCCGCGTGCGAAAAAATGATGTTGGTTTTTTTTGTGTAGTTAGGTAGAATAGATTCATGATGAAGAGTATTTATCGAAAGTGTTTAGTTGTGGGGCGAAGTATTTTGGAAGGGATGCCGATTGTAGCGGATCGCTTGCTAAATAATGCCAATTTTGCTCATGTTGTCGATAAAGAAACTTTTCTGAAACGCGCTTATTTGCGCAAGCTCGAATCGATGTGCGCTTGTTTGCCGCCAATAGATGCGCTATTAAGCTTCTTGTTTTTGCCGCTTTTTTTGCTTTCTTTTGTGATTTTTTCTGTTCATAGCAGCAGAGCTAGCGTAAATGCTACTACTAGCGTAGATAAGTTCAGCTCTACAAATTTTTCTTATGCAAAACATCCATCTTCTACAGTTATTCACGTTGTAGGTATTAATTCGTCTTTGGCGTTGGCGCAGCAAGGGTTGGCTCCAGTTATTTCTGTGCCGATGAATAAGACGCAAATTCAAGCTGTGAAACCAAATCAACTTGAATATGTTTCCATTCGAGTGCAAAGATCGATTTTTCTATCAGCTAAGAGAGCGGGCCTAAGCAGTGCTTTAGTCGCGCAAATGATGAATATTTTTAGCGATACCTTAAGAGTAAGTAAAGACGTACACGACGGTGATCAAATCATCTTAGTTCATCAAAAAGTCCAAGTCCCAGTTGTCAGCACCGCAAAACGGGTTTTACACGGGCGGTCTAAATCTCGCCATAGAAAAGCTAAAGTTATTAGCACTCAAAGCACTAGTATGGTTATGAAAGATCAAATTATGGCAGCGGAAATTATCACGCGTAACAAAACCTATCGTGCTTTGCGCTTTGTTGATAAAAACGGACAAGTCGATTATTACTCACCGAAAGGCGTGAGCATGCATCCAGCTTTTGTGCGAGCTCCTATTCATTACACTAGGATTAGCTCCAAATTTACCTATCGACGTTGGCATCCGATTTTGCATATTTATAGAGCTCATTTGGGTGTTGATTTTGCTGGCCCTATGGGAACACCTATTAAAGCCACTTCTAGCGGTCGAATTGCCATTGAGGGACGTATGGGTGGTTATGGTAACGCTATTTTATTGCAGCACGATAGTAAATATAGTTCTTTTTATGCTCACATGATGGCTTTTGCTAAAGGTGTAAAAGTTGGAACTTATGTACAGCGCGGGCAATTAATCGGTTATGTTGGTATGACTGGTTTAGCCAATGGTCCTCATGTGCATTACGAGTTTCGCGTTTATGGTATTCAGCACGATCCTTTGTCAGTGGCTTTGCCGCATTCGGAAATTACTGATCGTAGCGATAAAATGCGTTTTTCTACTTTGGCTAGGAGCTTATTAGCAGCGCTTAAAGACTCTTCTTTCCCTCAATATGCTGAGGCCGATGGTGTTGCCAGCAAAGCAGTTCCAGCCTAACACTTCTCTAGTATGAAAAAAAATCTTTTGAAATCCACTTTCGTTGTTTCTTTTATGACAGCAACCTCGCGTGTCACTGGTTTTGCGCGTGATTTAGTTTTCGCGCATTTTTTTGGTGCTGCTGCTGGTATGGATGCTTTTATCGTTGCCTACCGCATTCCCAATTTCTTACGCAGATTATTTGCCGAAGGCGCGTTTTCGCAAGCTTTTGTACCAGTTCTTTCAGAATACAAAGAGAAGCGTACTCATGAAGAGGTACAGGTTTTTTTGAATCGTATAGCGGGGGTAATGACTACCTTCCTATTTTGTGTAACGCTGTTAGCGATTTTGATCACACCTTGGTTGGTTTATGTTTTTACTCCTGGTTTTGGACACGATCTGAATCGTTACTCTTTAGCTGTGAGTATGTTGCGCATCACTTTTCCTTATTTGCTGTTTATTTCGCTTACGGCTTATGTGAGTGGCATATTAAATAGCTATGGCAAGTTTAGTATTCCAGCTTTTACGCCCAACCTACTTAACTTTGCTTTGATTGGTGCGGCGATTTTTATGGCGCCGCACTTTAAAGAGCCGGCAAAAGCTTTGGCTTGGGGTATTTTTATAGGTGGTTTAGCACAGCTTTTGTTTCAATTGCCATTCTTAAAAAAACTGGGACTGATGCCACGCCCAGAGATTTTGTGGAAGGACCCAGGTGTAAGAAGGGTTTTACGCTTGATGCTGCCAGCGATTTTTGGCGTTTCGGTAGCTCAAATTAGCCTTCTTGTCGATACTGTGTTTGCTTCTTTTTTGCGGCAGGGGAGTATGTCTTGGCTTTATTTTTCGGATAGGCTTACTTCCTTTCCTTTAGGCGTTTTTGGAGTTGCGGTTGCCACAGTGGTTTTGCCTTATTTGGCGCGTAAGCACGCTGCGGGATCGCATAGCCAGTTTTCGCATGGCCTAGATTGGGCCTTACGTTTTATTCTTTTGATTGGCATACCAGCAACCATAGGGATTATTTTTCTCTCCGGGCCCATTTTGATTACGCTTTTGCAATACGGCAAATTTGTTGCTTTCGACGTTACTATGGCACAAAAAAGCTTAATCGGCTTTGCCATTGGCATTCCACCTGTTATGTTAGTTAAAGTTTTAGCTTCTGGGTTTTATGCCAAACAAAACATTAAAACGCCTGTAAAAATCGCTATTGCAGCGGTGATTTGCAATGTTGTATTAAATGCTATTTTGATTTTCCCCATGGCACATGCAGGTTTAGCTCTTTCAACTTCTATTGCTTCAGTGCTCAATGCTGGTCTGCTTTTTTTCTTTCTCATCAAAAAGAAAATTTACTTACCGGCCAAAGATTGGCGCGTCTTTGGCTTTAAGCTTTTGTTGGCAAGTGCTGCGATGGGAATTTTGCTTTGGTTTGCTAACTATCGTATGGATATTTGGTTGAACTGGTCTTGGCTAGAGAGGGCTTGGCATCTTGGAGTTTTACTAAGCGCCTCTGTTTTGCTCTACTTTGCAGTGCTTTTTGCAACTGGTGTTCGCGTTCGACATTTCTTATTGCCCAATGATTGAGTCTCTAAGCCACGAAGGGCGCGGTATAGCGCATATTAATGGCAAGACCACTTTTGTCGATGGTGCGCTTCCTGGTGAAGACGTAGAGATTCGTTATCTTAAAAAACATAGCAAATTCGACGAAGCGGAAGCAGTAAAAATATTAAAAGCTTCTAAAGATCGAGTCGAACCACGTTGTCCGCATTTTGCTATCTGTGCTGGCTGTAGCTTGCAGCATTTAAGTCAAGATGCCCAAATAGCCTTCAAAGAAAAAGTTTTATTGGAACAACTAGAACACTTTGCTGGTTTAAAATTAGATAATAAGGAAAAGATTTTGCCGCCTATCAAAGCTGAGCCTTGGGGATATAGGCGAAGAGCGCGGCTTTCAGTTAGATATCTCCACAAAAAAGATAAGCTTTTAGTGGGTTTCCATGAAAAAAACGGTCGTTATGTGGCAGATTTGTCTAGCTGTGCTGTTTTAAGACCGGAAGTTGGAGATAAACTCAGTGCTTTGGCAGATTTAATAAGATCACTTAGTATTTATGCTGAAATTCCTCAAGTTGAAATAGCTTGTGATGACTCTGGAGCGTCGTTAATTTTTCGTTGCTTAAAATCAGCTAACGAAGAGGATCAGGAAAAACTTCGTCTTTTCGCTAAAAAACATGTCTACAAGATTTATTTACAAAACAAAGGGTTAGATTCTGTGGTTCTATTTTGCGATCCAAACGATGAAAAAGCCGATACTAAAAAGATGCTGCATTACAAAATTGCAGATTACAACATCGATATGCAGTTTTTGCCGATGGATTTTGTACAAGTTAATGCCGAAATAAATCAAAAAATGCTAAGGCAAGCCATAGAACTTTTGGAGCTAAAGCCTGAAGACAAAGTTTTGGATTTATTTTGTGGTGTTGGGAATTTTACTTTGCCACTTGCTAAACATTGCCAAAGTGTTGTCGGCGTTGAAGGCGAGGCTGGTTTGGTTGCTCGAGCTAAAGCTAACGCAGTGCGAAATGGTATAACTAATGTCGAGTTTTATCAGGTTGATTTAGCTTCTGAAGTTAGCGGACTCACAAACACCACTTGGGCAGGTAGGCATTACAACAAAATACTTCTCGACCCGCCGCGCGTTGGTGCTTCAGCAATCTTGCCTCTTTTATCTAAACTTAAAGCCGAAAAAATAGTCTATGTGTCTTGCAATCCAGCCACGCTGGCTCGCGATTTGAAAGAGCTTACTGCCAATGGATATGAATTGGAAAAAATCGGCATCTTAGACATGTTCCCGCATACTAGCCATGTTGAGACTATGGCGGTTTTGCGTGGAGTCCATATATGACCCTGTGCTCTTATTTCTAGACAGAGCTACCCTGAGTTAGTGATGTTTGTGCCAGTGGTTGTGCTGGGTTTGATACTGACGGTTGTTTCGCTGCTGGAAGTGACACGGTCTTCACTGCAGTTGTTGATTGCTGAGTAAGCAAAGGTGCGCGAGCAGGATCGGCTGGCTGATTGGCTCTTCGACGGTCAAAGAAGCTTCCTATAATCATCGTAGTTCCTGTAATAGGAAGAATCACGCCAGCAACCCTTGCTGAATAATTGTCGGGGAGTAAGGCAGCAAAAAGTAATCCAGAGATGCTCAGCGTCGAACCAATAGCATAACTTGCTATTTCTAAGCAAGTACGACAGGCATTATTATTAGGATTATGCATATTTAAACCTCATTTAAATGTTAATTTTAGCATTCGATATGAATACTAAGCGAAAGTATAGCAGATTTCTTGGCGAGGAACATTAAGGTAATATTATTTTAAATTTAAGTGGAAACAAGCTGTTAAGAGTGACTTTAGGCTTCTTAGTGCAGGTTTAAATATTTGTGTTTTTAATTAACTGGCTTGCCAGGGCGTAGTTTTGAGTGAATTGATGGTTTTTGCTAGTTCTTAGAAGCCCGGCTTCATTCTTCGCTTCGCTCAAAACGAAGCCTGGTGGAGCCGAGGAGGATCGAACTCCTGACCTCTGCATTGCGAACGCAGCGCTCTCCCAGCTGAGCTACGGCCCCATGGACTAGATTATACGAAGAAAAACGTCTAGTATCATACGATATATACTGAAAATTGCTAGAAAAATGTAGAGGTGCTCTGATGAAAATTGTTGAAATTGATGAAAAAGGCAAATCTAAACCAGGTGAGGAAGAAAGGGGGCTTTTGGCTGCAGGTTCTTCTTCTTCTGGTTCCTCGGTTAACTTGGGAAGTTTATTGGAATATTTGGCAACTACTCCTGCACCGCTTGCAAAAGCTTGGTGGCATTATGTTATTTTAGGCTTTGGAGCTTTGGGATGTACCATTATGTACGTAACGCCAAGTATTAGAGTTGGGACAGAACATCCTGAAACTGGTGGTCCTGTTTTGCAGGTAATGGGCAATACTAGTATGGCAGCCTTGGTAGTACCGAATATTGGAACTTACTACTTTAACCTCCTCGATGCCTCATTAGATGCCAAGCGCTTTGAGATCCAGTATCATCTCAGTACTCCAGAAGAAAGACAAAATTGCTTTAATGCAGCCATACAATGGCTTCGAAAGTTACAGCTAGATGTGCCGATTTTATCGCTTTGTGTTGCTTGTCCTTATTTGGCAGTAGCCCTTTATTCCAAATATAAAGATTGGGCAGATGAGCCGGATGCTGTTGTGCATGCCAAAGCTGCTGTGACTTATTTAGTTAATGCTATAACACATACATTGCCTATCTCTTTGCTTTTAAACGTTCCTTGGTTAAATTTTCTATTAGTGAAAGTGGTTGGGGGATTTGCTTACTGGCCTGTCAGGGGAGTAATGGAAGCTAGGAATTGCTGTTTAGGTCCACAAGTTATTGAAACTGAGCGACTACGGCAAGTTAAATTAGATGAACAAACAAATCTACAGATGCATTTGTCGCGTTTGTTTTCTGGTTTGGCCGAAAGAGTTAAACGGCAAGGTTTTAGCGGTAAAGGCTGCTGTTTTAAACCGAAGAAGTTAGAGAAAATGCCAAATGATGCTCATACTTTGTTGGATTGGCTGGAAAAACTTTTAGGGACGTATCCAGAAACTATGGATAAAACTTCGTTGCGTAAAGCTTATTGTTACTGTGTGCGAGAGGGATTAGGGCAAATTGTAGGTGGAGTAGGTGCTATTGTAGTAGGAGGAAGTGTATCTGGTTACTTAAAGGTCAACTATGATGTGTTTAACAAAATGTTCGGTGGTAATACGGCTTTAACGATAGCTTTAATGGTGTTTCCAATCCTGACTACCGAAGTCTTAACAGGCTATTTTGGTTACTACGGATTTAAGGGAGCTTACGATTTTATACGCCATCCAAAAATGCCATATTCCTTTAAGTTGAACCCGATTTTAAGCGCTGTTTTTTTAACAACAACTTATTTCTTAAATTGCTTTGCTTATGGTACAGCGCTGCAGTTAGTTGAAGATGGTTTTCCGGAGTCTACTTTTGGTATTACGCACAAAGTTTTCGATGCTATAACTATAGTCGGCCTTTTGGTGTATGGTTTCATCAACATGGCGCAACTTTTAGAGAAATTAGTTGAGCCTACGGCTAAGCGTTTTGGGTCTCAAGAGCAAAAAGATATTTTAGAAACTATCACGTTTTTGCGTAGAGCAGCTGACATTGTTAAAAGTATGAAGCCGGCAGAGCTAGAAAAACTGCTCAAAAACACTCCGGAACAGAATCTAAAAGCTTTGGGATTTGATAAATTAGCTACAGGAGAAGTTGTAGTTTTACAGAAAGAAACTACTACGCAAATCGTGCCTGCGGCAAGACCATGTTGTTGTAGTTATATAGCTAGTTGCTGTTCTGGTCTTTTTCATTCGAAAGCTAAAATTGTGGTGCAACATGAGCCTGGTATGGCTGCGGGTGAGAGAGATCCATTATTGGCGAGGAACAGTGGCTCAGTGAATGGAAATGGGCACAACGTGCCAGTGCCGAGTTTAACGACGAGCTAGGGAGATCTTTACTCAGTGTTTTCCTGAAATTCTTTTTGGATTTTGATTTTCTCAGGAGGAATATTAACCACCTTTCCGTTACGCCAAACTGCGATGCTCTTGCCCATTTTTTTATGCTCAGCTAGAGCTAAAGCAACGCCTTTTTTAACCCCGAAATCAATTTTTTGAGATAGGGTTTTTAATTTTGTTTGTTTCATTTTGCTGCCTCTAAGCATTTTTTCCAAGTTAGTTTGTCATGTATTAATAAACCGCTGTGTTCATTGTTTTCAGCTACTTTTATTGGCTGGTCTTCAGAATTGTCATAGAAGAACCAAGTATTCATTTGAGGTAAATACAGGTTCAAAATATTTTGTAGTCCTGACTTGTACCTTCTAACGACAGTATCTGTTGGTATGTCATGTCCGCCTTTTTTAACTCGGCTGGCAACTCTTTCTAGGGCTAATTTAGGACTTTTTAACCATAAGTAGAGTAAATTTACTTCATAGCCGCTATTTTTACATGCTACAAGGAAAGGGAGGAAACTTTTTGAAGCTCCAGTTGTTTCAAAAGCGAAGTCTTGTTTTTGATGCGCTAGTTGATGGATGCGTTCTAGCATAATCCTGCCAGCTTGTATTGCCATTTTAGCAGTATTAAAAGGTGATAGGCCTGAAGCTATAGCGTCTGCATTAATGTATTCTTTGCAATGTATGATGTTTGGTAGTAAATACATTGCTGAAGTGGTTTTACCAGCTCCATTAGGTCCAGCGATCATAAAAATTTGTGGTTTGCTATGGGTGTCCATCTTTATTACTGACGTTCTAGAGTTAAATAAAACTTGGCGCGCCCGGAGAGATTACTC
The DNA here is from genome assembly GCA_041664965.1 of Gammaproteobacteria bacterium. GTDB lineage: Bacteria > Pseudomonadota > Gammaproteobacteria > UBA9339 > UBA9339 > JBAYJT01. The sequence continues at coordinate 7,853 of JBAYJT010000013.1, read as the reverse complement.
ACTTCCATCCTGGAAGTTCGCCCTTCGGGCTGCTTCGCTGCGCTACGCATTCTAATTTTGCTATCCTGCAAAATTAGTCAAACTCCCTCGGGAGTTCGAAGCGCAATTGCATAATTAAGTGTTTTCTATTATTTTATGCAGTTTCAAAAATTGGCGCGCCCGGAGAGATTCGAACTCCCGACCCCCTAGTTCGTAGCCAGGTACTCTATCCAACTGAGCTACGGGCGCGTGTGTTTTGTGGCGGAGAGAGAGGGATTTGAACCCTCGATGGAGCTTATGACCCCATACTCCCTTAGCAGGGGAGCGCCTTCGACCACTCGGCCATCTCTCCAATAATAATTCTTTTTCCTCTAAAATTCCAAGATGTTCTAACTTTGTGAGAGAGGGATTTACTCGTGACCATCCTGGTCACTCGCCCTTCGGGCTGCTCGCTGCGCTTCGCATTCAAAATCAGCAATCCTGCAGATTTTGTGAACCCTCGATGGAGCTTATGACCCCATACTCCCTTAGCAGGGGAGCGCCTTCGACCACTCGGCCATCTCTCCAAACTCAAAACAGTTTGAGAATCATACCATTGTGATAAGCTTAGTCAAATGCTTTACTGTGAAAAATACGGTAGTGTAATTTGAAAATGGTGTATAAAATATAGGGCGGCGAGTGCGGCTACTTATGGAATTTTTAGTAGAACTGAACTTGAAAATGTAACTTATTGATTTTAAAGGAAAACACGTAGACATGTTTTTTAGCTTTTGTATGTCGACCCGCGACTTGATCGCGGGATCCACAAGTTATCTAGGTAGTTCATAGATAGAGGATCAGAAAATGCACAAAAAAATAAGGAACTTGGATTTCAATAGAATTTTCACTTCTCACGCTTTTTTACTCTTTCTTTTAATGCTTATCATGCTCTTTTTGCGCATTGTGCCGTTTTACCATACGGTGTTTACGTCTTGGCCTGGGGCATATGGCAATTTTGTCAATTTCGCTTCTGACGATGCGGTCTATCACATGCGTATAGTTCATAACACACTCGGGCACTTTCCTTGGCGCATTTTTTTTGATCCCTTTACTTTTTTTCCTTACGGTAGTCAGGTGCATTTCGGGCCATTTTTTACTTTTATGATTGCAGGAAGCGCTTGGGTTTTAGGTTTTGGGCATCCAAGCGTTGAATTAGTTAATGCGGTTGGTGCTTATTTACCGCCTATTTTGGGCGCTTTGTGCCTGATTCCAACTTATCTGATTACTAAAAAGCTTTTCGGTAAAAATGTTGCTTTGTTTGCTGCTTTAGTTTTAACTTTTCTGCCTGGAGCCTTTTTTCAGCGCTCGACTTTAGGTTTTGCTGATCATCACGTTGCTGAAACGCTTTTTTCTTCTTTATCTTTTATGTTTGTTTTTTATGCTTTCGATGCTCGGGAAAATAAGCAGGGTATTGGAAAATTTTGGCTTTATTCTCTTTTAGCGGGCTTCTTTTTTGGGATTTATCTTTTGTCTTGGCCGGCAGCGCTGATGTTTGCTGGTATCTTATTTATTTTTATTTTGGCTATGTTTATAAGCAATAGTTGGCGAAGGCGCGAGAGTAATTATCTTCTAGTTTTAGCGGCAGGATTTTATTTGCCGGCTTTGTTTATGGTTTTACCTTATGCATTTATGAATTCTAGGTTGCAGCTTGGTTATTATTCTTGGACGCAGCCGTTGATTTTACTGCTTTTATTTACCGCAGTGTTATTTTTTGGTTTATTGGCGGAGCTAAGTAAAGAAAAAAGATGGCACTTTCCTTTTTTTCTAGTTCTAGTTATTCTTGCTGTTTCTCTGGGTACACACTTATTTTTACCGGGATTTGCCGCAATCATTACAGGTGGTGTCAAACTTTTGTTTACGCCTAAACTGGGTATGTATACTGTCTCTGAAGTGTGGCCAGCTATTATTGATCCTGTGACTGAAGGTTTTACTTTACGAGCCCTTTGGCTAGGGTTGTTTTGGGCCTTACCATGCTCTCTCATTGCTATTCCTCTATTTTGCGATAAGGCCTTAAAAGAAGGCTCTCCTAAGCACTTTTTGCTAGCCATTTGGGGAATATTAATCTTGCTTGCTACGGCTTCGCAGCAGCGTTTTGCTTACTATTTTGCTATTAATGCTTCTATATTCAGCGCTTATATTTTAAACATTTTGTTTAATAAGATTTATGAAGGCAAAGTTTTGGGATTTATTAAAAATGCCAATGTGCGTCTTACTTGTGAAGTTATTTGTTATGGGCTTTTGGTTTTGATAATAGTTTATCCGCTTTTTAGGCAAGATGTTTTTAGCTGTTCTCCTAGAATAACTAAAGAATGGCACGAAGCTTTTATGTGGTTTAAAACTCACACGCCAGACCCGCAAGGGACAAAACCTCCAACAAATTTTGATTATAAAAACGGTTTTTATCCAATCCCAACTTACTTGAATAAGAAATATCCTTACCCATCTAGCGCTTATGGTGTGGTGATTTGGTGGGATCATGGCCATCAGCTGAGTTATATTGCAGAACGCATTCCGAATGCCAATCCCTTTCAAGAAGGTATCGTTGATGAAAAAGATCCAAATATTGGAGTCGCTCCTTTTTTTACAGCTTTAGATGAATCTATTGCCATGAAAAATTTAGATAATATGGATTCACGTTATATTGTTGTAGATAACGACACTGCCAGTCGGCAATATTATGCCATGCGCATTTGGGAAACTAACCAAACAGGGGATTTGGGTGAAGAAAATCGCATTACTCAAGGCGATAAAAGCGTTCTTGAAGCTTTAGCAAAGTTGCATCGTCCGAAGGGCTTGGAACTTCCTATGGACAAGGATGTGGTGCGAAATTCTATGTTACAAAAACTATATTACCAAGATGGCAACAGTTTTTCGCACTTACGTTTAGTGTATGAATCTACTGGCGATTATGTGCTTAACGCTAAATATTTAGATCCTAAAACAGGCCAAATAGATCATAACTATCGCCTGACCAACGCCAATTATGCTTATCTTTCTGAAATGAGTAAGCGCGCACAAAAATTAGCTTGGTTGGATGAAAAACAAAAAAATGCTTTAATTTATGATGCTAAAGAACCAGTGCATTGGATTAAAGTTTTCGAAAAAGTTCTGGGGGCCACAATTACTGGCAGCGCACCTGAAAATACTGAAGTAAAGTTAAGTTTGGTCCTTCTTACCAACTCCGGCCGAGTTTTTACCTATCAGCAAAAAACTATAGTGCATTTCGGGCAATATGAATTTACTGTTCCTTATGCCACGGAAATCATGCGCGGTGTTGGTTATTCTTATGATGTTGTGCCTTTGACCAGATATAGTATTAGAATTGGTTCCAAAGAAGAGCTTGTTGCTGTAAAAGAGAAAGATATTAGGCAAGGCGAAATTGTAGCTATTTCTGTAGAAAGTGAGAAAAAACTAGAAGAAGCGCACTAGTAAAAATTTTAACCTTGCGCTACAGCTATGACTTTATCAAAACCATGAGTTTTCAAGGTGTTACGTAAGCGAGAGCTTTCGGCGTTGCTTAAGACAGGTCCAATTTGAACGCGGTAAACCGACTCATTGTTTTTAGAGACTTTGCTGACATGAGTTTCCGTGTTGAGTAGTGCTTCTACTTTGTTAGAGACTTTTTTGGCAGAGGCTAAAGAGCTAAAAGCACCAATCTGTAAATAGAATTTAGGTTTAGATGCAGCGCTTTGCTTTTGATATGTATTAGTATTTTCTGCAAGAAGAGCCTTTTTGTTTGTAGCGGATTTTTGATTGCCTTGTTGTTTTGTGCTTTTAGTTGGTTGCGGTTTAAAAGTAGCTGCAGCAGCACTAGCAAAAAACAAGCCATCACTATGATTTTTATTCCAATTATCTGGATCGATAGCCACAATATGCACGTGCGCTGTTCCTTCATTAGCAAAACCTAATTTCTTAGCAGCGGCATAAGAAAAGTCCATAATGCGATTTCTTTCAAACGGGCCTCTATCCGTAACTTTAACTACAGCTTTTTTGCCATTTTCCGTATTAGTTACTTGAACGTAACAGGGCAGAGGCAAGATTGGGCTTGCAGCGGTCATGGCGTATAGATTATATGGTTCACGCGAAGAAGTTAATTTGCCATGGAACATGGTGCCATACCAAGAGGCAACGCCGTATTTGTCATAGCCTTTGGCAGAAGATAAAACTTTATAATAGTGACCGCGAACGCTATAAGACTTGTTACCATAACGACTTAAAGATTCTTTTTTAGGAACTGCATCATGAATTTTATATACGTCGATATCGTATTTGGGTGCGCCGTCGATTCCGCCTGATCCACCTCCGTGTAAAAAGCTACAAGCAGCAAGTTGTGTAAAGCAGAAAGTTACCACAACCCATTTGAACCAAATTTTCTTATTCATAGCTCGCTTACCTCCGGCTACCTCTTTTCTTATCAAATTCTGTTTCATTAGGGGAAAGTATAACAAATTTTTAACAAAAATGCCATCTTGAAGGGGAATGCTATATATTTCAATGAGTTATATAAGGGAATTTAAGAAATTTGGATAAGAAAGCAGGTTTTAGGTAAGACTATTTTATATGGCTATTTCTAGCGGAAGTTGTTGAAATATATTGTAATAATCTTAAAAGAAATGATTTGTTATACTTGTGGATAATACTTGATAGTCTGGCGCCAAGGTGCGTAAACCGAAAATAAAAATAGGTTTATTTTTTCTGGTAGCTTCTTCTATGGCATTTTGAATTATCAAGGTGCAATCTTGAGGCGTTATTTTCGTGTCGTTCGTCATGAGTGATATTTGAGTTTGCAATAGGTCTAGGATTTTTTTTGTTATTCCTGATTCTTTTTGTTCGGAGGGGAAATTGGTGTTGATGAGATTGGAAAGGGAACTTTTGAAATTATTTATCGAATTTTGTTGTTCTTGACGACGGCGCTTTTCTTCTATCAGAAAATCATGCCTCACTTGCATCCACCAGGATGAACATTCTTCTGGGGGCATCTGTGGACAGTCTTTCCAAAATGGGTGTTGCATCATAAAATGAGATTCTTTTTTTGAAATGTTAAATATAAGTGCGCGAATTCTAGCAGAACATTAGATAAGATTCCTTAGGGTATTCTTAGGGCTAAAGCTACGGAGGATAAATGTCTGTATGTTTTGCTTATAAATCAACGCGTTGAGAATTGAAGGAGAGGCGTTGTTCAATGCAACTGTATGAAAATTAATGCGTTATTAGAAGTGGAGTACTCTAAAGGTGTTAGAGGGATTGCTTGAGGATGAACTAGAAGATGAGGTTTGAGAAACTGGAATATTGTTGTCTTTAGCTACGCGTTTTAAAGCGGAGATCATTATCGGATTGTTTCTCTGGATGGCTTCATTTAAAGCGTTAATGATGATATTGGTAAAGTCTTGAGATCCTATCTGCATGTCGTTCGCTGCTTCTCTTATAAAGGAAATTTGACGATGAAAACTTTTTACTTCTTGTTCGGATGGAAAGTGAATATTGATTAGTGTAAAAAGAGATTTTGTGAAGTTTTCTACGGATACTTTTCTATCGTTCTCACGTCTTTTATATTCTTCTTGGCTTTTGTTTCGCTCTTCTTTTAGTATATCTTTCCATTTTTGGTCTTTCGCTTGCCTTTCGAGATATTGTTCGGTAAAGAAAGACACAATAAACCCCCATACTAGTTTTTTTTAAAATAAGTGCGCGAATTCTAGCAGAACATTAGATAAGATTCCTTAGGGTATTCTTATGGGGAATAAAAATATGTCTACAGGATTTGCTTATAAATCAATTAGTTGAAAATTGAAGTTCAATTCTACTAAAAATTAAGACTTAAATTTACAAAAAGTTTTCGCCGTGTTCTAGTTTAGCTAGGCTAAAATAATGAGCTAGACTTTGGCCGATATCAGCAAAAGTTTTGCGGCAACCAATAGAACGAGATTTTATGTTGGGGCCGAAGACGAGAATTGGAATGTATTCTCGAGTGTGATCGGAACCGATATGAGTTGGGTCACAACCATGATCAGCTGTTATTATTGCTATGTCATTGTCTTGTAAAGATTTTTCTAGTTGAGGCAAGGTGTTATCGAATTCTTCTAAAGCATTAGCATAGCCAGCTACGTCGCGGCGATGGCCAAATTTCATATCTAGGTCGACAAAGTTAGTGAAGGTTAAGCTATTCGTAGGAGCGCCTTGTACTTCTTGCAGAGTTTTTTCGAAAAGCTCGTCCATGCCGTGAGCTTCTACTTCTTTGCTGATACCGCGATGCGCAAAGATGTCAGGAATTTTACCAATGCCGATAGTAGTTTTGCCAGCGGCAACCATATTGTCTAATAAAGTGGGCATGTGAGGTGGAAGCGAGTAATCGTGACGATGTTCTGTGCGTTCATATTGGCCATTCGATCCAATAAACGGACGGGCAATGACGCGGCCAATGTTGTAGGGAGCTAAAATTTCGCGAGCTATTTTGCATAATTCGTAAAGCCTATCTAGTCCACCGTGGAATTCTTCATGACAGGCGATTTGAAAGACGCTATCGGCAGAGGTGTAAACAATAGGCTTGCCAGTTTTTACGTGTTCGTCGCCATATTCGTTTATGATCACAGTGCCGGAGGCATGTTTATTGCCTAAAATTCCTGGAATACCGCTTTCTTTTACAAAATTATCAATAAGCTCTTGAGGAAAACAAGGTTGCTTATTGGGAAAAAATCCCCAGTCGAATAAAACTGGCGCGCCCATGATTTCCCAGTGTCCGCTTGTAGTGTCCTTGCCTTTGCTTATGGAAGCAGCAGCGCCATAAATTCCGCTGGGATTCACGTCATCTAAGCCAGGAACGTTTTGTCCAGTTGCTATTTTAGCAGCAGCGTTAAGTCCTAAACGAGATAAGTTAGGTAAGCGTAGGGCTCCTTGGCGCTTGCCTGGTAAGTCAGATTGACCTGCAGCACAGCGCTCAGCAATGTGGAGTAGGGTGTTGGTGCCTTTATCGCCGAATTTCTCAGCATCTGGTAGGGCGCCAATTCCAAAAGAATCTAGTAATAATATAAATGCTCGGTTCATAGGGTTTGCAGTGTACTACAAAAAGCGGTGCCAGGCATTCCATTTTTCCATTCTTTTCTTCGAGATTGCAACTTTAAAACATAACGTATTGATTTTAAAGAAAAACGGTGCTTGCCACGCCGCAGGCGTGGTAGACATGTTTTTTATTTCTTTACGCGAGTTACTTTTTTCGTAATCTCAAAAAACGGCAATTTAACTTTTAAGCTAGTCTCGAGCTGACTAACCGTTAGCTCGTTATCTAGAAGATCTGCTATTATTTCTGTACTATTTTCGAATATCTTTACTCTTTGCTTGTCAGTTTTAGCCTGGGCAAAGTGGTAAACCTCTCGAGTTAGTTCTTTGATTTTTGCAAAAGCGTCGATAATTGCGATAGTGGTTGCGATGGCTTGAGGGCTTTTGAGGATTGTGGCAAGCATGTATAGGCCACGTTCTGTGAAGGCTGTAGGTAGTTTAACTTTGCCGCCACCTTTGGGTGAAGTCGAAAATTTCGACTTCACCGGTTCCCATTCATCGTTGGTTAATTCTATTAAGTAACCAAGTGGGAATTTAACTAAGTTATTCCTAACCGCTTCGTTGATTCTTTTGGTTTCTACACCATAAAGTTCGGCAACATCAATATCCAAAATAACTTTCTGATTGCGTATTTCAATATTAATTTCATAAGTATACCTCGCTGGAGTTTTTATTAGATTTTGAATCAAGGCTATTTTGCTTGGTTGAATATATTTCGCAATACTGATGGGATGGACTCTCCTCTTACTAAACGGCATCAAAAGTGCCAAAATAGTAATATTCGA